>JADZFV010000086.1 GCA_020854255.1 Candidatus Melainabacteria bacterium
AGGGCGGCCGGCATGCAATTTCATCAGGACAAGATATGGCAAAGGCAAAATGGGCAATCCTTGTTCATCTCTATTGGATTGAGACTCTATAAGAGCGGACTCCAGCCAATCGTCTTTCGCTTCCAGACGATCAATGATGGTGCCGTCCGGTGATTTCCAGGAAGAGCCGGCTATGCTGAGTTCGCTGATATAGACAAAACCACCGGCGCGAAGCTGAAGCCGAGATTCTTTTGCGTCCTTTGCCAAAATTACAATGTCGAGAACATCGGTCATCCTTTCCGGCATGTAAAGGCGAGTGGCAACTCCACCCACAACTGCCCAGTGAATTGAGGAGAGGATATCACTGAGATCGATCCAGTGCATATTTGTAGTCCTCTCAAGTAAGAACTCTCGCTGACTGCCGGCACCAGCCTTTTGGCGGCGCACTGCAATGTCAACGAATGAGCGTCTCATTTCCGGTTTCATCAACGGCCTGCAACATGCTCTGTACGTCTTGATTGTACCCTATTGCCTTAGCCGTATTCCTAATCTCCTTGCTAAAGCCAGCAAGGGCGCGTTAGACAATGCCCCATGATTGTGCGCCAACAATGTCCAGAAGCGGCGAAGCGTCTCGGCGGCAATCCGAGGTCCAAACTGAGGAATGTCTCGTTCCAAATAGGTGCGAACGAAATTTCCACGCCGGAGATTGTGCATTGAGGGGCGCTTGTGCTGCCGACCTGGGGCTTTAAACTAAATCGGTGAACTCGGCACTCATGCCTGGCTTCTATCCAAACGGTGCCAGGATTTGCCGGCTTCTGAAGAGAAACCTGCGGCGGTATTATTTCCCGACCGTGACTATTGGCTCAGTATCTCGCCTTTCCATAATTTTTTGAGAAAAACCTCCCACGGGTAAATCATAATGCCGTCACGGGTTGTGCGCTTATCACGATCAAGGGAAACAACCGCGAAGTGCTTCACCAGCCCTTCTTCTTTGAGTGCTCTCAGTCCCCTTAGATGGCTGTCGTAAACATTATCGGTGGCTTTGACTTCTACTGCCAGCGTCTGACCTATGAGAAAGTCCACCTCATGGTGTGAGGTGGAACGCCAATAAGTCATTTTGTGCTTGGACCGAGAATAGCTTAGATAGGCTCTAAGCTCCTGAGCGATATACTGTTCAAATGCTTTGCCGAACAGTTCTGACTTGGGCTTGATTTCACCACGTTGGGCTAAAGTATTTACAACACCCACATCAAAGAGGTAATGCTTGATGCGTGCTGTGCCCTTGCGTTTTTTTGTTTTCGTAAAGCCATTGAGGGAAAATCCGATCAGAGTATCCTCAAGAATCTGGATGTAGTTTTTCACTGTCATGGGTGAAACTCCACAATCCCTCGCGAACGATTCTAAGTTGATCTCCTCGCCGTTGGAAACGGCAATGGCGTCTAAGAATGCGGCAAAGGCGGGCAGGCTACGCGTAATGGACTCGGCTTGAATTTCTTCCTTGAGATAAAGTGCGACATAGCTATCTAATTCCTCATCGGGATTTTCGCTGAAATATACCGACGGCAAACCGCCGCGATTCAGGTAGCGCGAAAGATCGAAATCGGGAATTTCGCAGTATGTTAGAGGTAAAAGTTGAGCCATCCAGGCGCGACCAGCAAGAAGGTTGGCTGCTCCGCGCTTGAGCTTTCGTGCACTGCTGCCGGTTAGGAGAAATTTCCAGTGGTGCTTAGCAATCAGGCGATGGACTTCATCCAGTAAGTGAGGCAATTTTTGGATCTCGTCAATAACAATCGGCGCGCCTGAGTCGAGATTCTCCTCCTCAAGTAAATGCGGGTTTCTCAGCAGTCGCGAAAAAACTCTATAGTCGAGCAAATCGTAGACGCGCGCGGCCGGTAGTTGATGATGAATAAGGGTGGTCTTTCCTGTTGCCCTTGGGCCAAACAAAAAGACAGACTTGAGTTTTAACAAGCCTGGGAGGGATATTGATCTTTCAAGGTACTGCATAGCCATAAGTATAATGTGGAAATTCATGAAAATCCACATATTAGATGTGGATTTTGGAAACTCTGGCAATCGGATTCTCATTGGTTCGCGAGTTGCGTTATCGAGGCACGGACTAGAAGCCATGTTTACTGCGCGCCACGATATAATCGTTTGCGGTCGAGCCGGCTGACAGATTCGCCGCAGATTCTGCATTGAGGACCACTTGTGCTACCGACCTGAGTCTCTGGGCGGCGCGCGAAGTCTTGTTGTTAGCGGGTTTTCCCACTAATCTCAATGTGATCTAGAGTTGAACCTCAAAGTGCTTATAAACATATAAACAGGCGTTTTTCGCGAACAAGCATCCATTGCTTAAACTTGCCTGAGTGTTGTTGAGATAACAAATTCAATTCCCCATAACAAAGAAGTTCCACAGGCTAAACTCAAAATAGTACAAGACAACCGGCATTCTCATTTGCACCACTGGTGGTGTCGCCCTGGTTCCGCTTCTTGTTTTGCCTGCGCCGGTTTCGCTTGCTGCTGTGGTCTATTGCCGCTGCCTCAGGTTTGACGCGTCCCCGGAAATAAAAAGCGCGGTTCGAATTATCTCTCCAGCCATGCCGCCGACGACTACCGCCGGCGGACCACTTTCCTGAGAAAGGAATGCGCAAGTGAATGCCGGTTTCAAAGTAACCACTGGACCTGCAATTTTTTGCTTTTGGATCAACTAAAGCACACAGGAAGCACCGCCAGTGGTGCGACGTTCTCTGTGTTTTACGTTTTGATTGTACCCTCCAGCTGTCCTTCGTCTGCACCGAAATGCATTACTAAAGCGGGTCAGAAAGAAGGTCCATCATTTCTTTCATTCCGATTGCCTCCGCGCCTTTTGCGAGCGGATAACGCTCTTTACCTGCATAAACAACGAAAGAACGTGCCGGTTTTAGATCTTCGCAAGCGTAGTGAAATCCCTTCTCCGGTCGAGCCGAAGAACTTCGTTTGATTTCGACGGCCCATAATTGGCCATCCGGCCATTCGAGTACCAGGTCGATTTCAGCTCCCGCCCCGGTGCGATAAAAAAAGGGTTTTACAGACCAGGGCAGAACGCAGAGCAAATTCTCAATTACAAAGCCTTCCCAGCTTCCCCCTGCGACTGGATGGCCGAGCAACCGTTCTCCGCTTTCTACGCCCAATAGCGCATGAACGATCCCGCTGTCCCGCACGTAGACTTTCGGTGATTTAACCAGCCGCTTTCCTACGTTGGCTTGGTAAGGCGGCAGTCTGCGCAGCAAAAGCAAATCGACCATCAAATCAAGATAACGTGCCACTGTCTTGCCGTCGACAGCAAGACTTCTGGCCAGCACCGCGGCGTTAAACAATGCCCCTTGATTGTGCGCCAACATTGTCCAGAAGCGGCGAAGCGTCTCGGCGGCAATGCGAGGACCAAACTGAGGAATGTCGCGTTCCAAATAAGTGCGAATGAAATTTTCACGCCATACTGAACTTTTTTTATCGCTCTCGGACAAAAAACTCCTCGGAAAGCCGCCGCGCAACCAGAGCCGATCGCACTCACTACCTGGTATTTCAGATACGGAAAGCGGAAACAGTTCTTCGTATGCGACGCGCCCAGCCAGACTTTCGCCTGATTGTTGCAGCAAATCCATTGAGGCTGAGCCAAGCAAGAGGAATCGAGCGGAAGCTTTGCTGTCGTGTATGCTCTTGTCGATGACCACTCGCAATGTCTGAAAGATCTCAGGTGCTCTGTGCACTTCATCAATTATGACAAGCTTGTCCTGGTGAATCGAAAGATAGGATTGTGCGTCGCTGAGCTTTTCGCGATCGGAAGCCAGCTCGAGATCAAGATGAAGGCTTGGCCGGCTTTGACCGATTTCCTTTGCTAAGGTCGTCTTGCCCACTTGCCGTGGACCGAGCAGAGCAACGGAAGGAAATTGCTCGAGGCGCTCGATTATGGTTTTGGTTTGAAGTCTAGGTATCATCCCTGCAATTATGGCATGATGTTCCATAATTGCAAGGATGAGAAATGGATTTGTAGACTATCCTTTGCCTTCACTATTTGCAGCGCAAATGAAGCAATCAATCGATTGACCTGAACTCTGAAGGATAAGGGCCACTTATGTGGTCGGGCTGGGTCTTTAAAAACTGCGCGAAGCCCAGTTGTTTGCGGTTTTGCCCACTGATATCAAAACTGTCGTGAGCCGAACCTCAAAGTGCTCATAAACAGGCGTTTTTCGCAAACAGTCATCCTGAGCTTAAACTTGTCTGAGCATTGTCGATGATGATATCACGATAATAAATACAACTCCCCGTAATGAAGAAGTTCCACAGGCGCAACGCAAAATAGTACAAGACAACCAGCAATCTCATGCGCACCACAAGTGGTGTCGCCCTGGTTCCGCCCGTTGTTCTGCTTGCGCTAGTTTCGCTCGTTGCTGCGGTTTTTTTGCAGCTTCGTGGGGTTTAGTGCTTGCTTAGCAAGAAGCGCATCACTCAATCCCGCCGTCACCCCTGCTGCCGAAAGTCACAATCGGCGGCAACTTTTGCATGGAAGGAAAAATCATGAAAACTGAGAAACATAGCTGCCACAATAGTGGCGGAATCGGCTGGGCAAACACCGAGGCGAAGTGCTTGGAGAGCGAGGACGGGCGGCTCCTGCTGCTGGTTCGTGAAGAAGAATACAGCTTCTTTGCGAACTTCTGCCCGTTCTGCGGCGCCAAGGCTCCGGTTCAACTGGACTTTTCCCCTCCCGAGTCGGTGTGATCTTCTGCACCCTACGTGCCCTGGGGCGCTTGGGCGAAGTGCGCGAGTGACAGTCGCTCGCTCCAACACCGACTGAATACGGCATCTGTGCTTCATTTCTGTGTGAGGCACTGCCGATGGTGCCTCGCTTCCGTGCTGCCAATCAACACATCGCTGTGCCGGATTCCCCGGCACAACACCTCATTGGAGATCACTTATATGAGCAAGGAATTGGGCTTCCTCCTGGGTGTTGCGGCTTCTGCCGCGACCCTTCTCGCCGTCCGCATCCTCATGTACGGCACGGCCGCAGCCCCAACGGGTTCGGTTGTGTTTGGCGCACTCGTGGTCGGCTTCCTCATCAACATGTGGTTGATGATCCTCGACAAGAACAGCGAGCGTTCGCTGATCGGCCAGATTTGCACAGGTGCCGTCGTCGGCGCCGTGCTCTGGGTTGTGCTCGCCTGGCTATCGGTCGTCGTTTCAGGTGATCTGCCGGGCGTGTCGATGTTCTCCGGTGACTTTCTGGTGCGAGCCTTCTCGGGCGCGCTTTCCGGCGTTGCCGCGGCTCTCGTTCATCGCAAGGTGAAGTAAGGCAGTGCGCGAAAACGCCTGGCTGTCATACGGCGGCCTTCAAGAATTGCGCTTAAATAGCGCAAATCCAGCGGAAGCCACGCCGGCGGAAGCTACCCAGCCGCAGTGCATCGATGGAAACACCTTTGCACTGCGCTTTTGTCTTTGATTAACTGAAAGGTGGAGAGTAACATGGCTCGTGAAAAGTTCTATCGTGTTTTCGTCGTTCGCTTTGTCGCTGGTTCGCGTGGTGTGAAGTCGGCGCAGCGACTGCTGGGGCGCCTTGCCTTTCCCTGCAGTCGCGGCCCGCAACCCAGGCCCGGTGAGATCTGGCGCGTCAAGTTGGCGGGCGAGAACCCCGGCAAGACTGTGTTCTTCCTCACCTGTATCGAGCGGGTGGAGATTCAGCGCAGAGTTGCGGAACTCCTTGGTTATGTCTCAACCTGGGAGGTGGACATCGACCGAGCCTGCGCCGCGATTGCAGAACTCAAGCGCTTCGGCGCCGGCGAGCTCGACAAGGAAAAGATCATGATCACGCTCAGGTACTTCGAGGCTCAAATCCTCAGGCGCCTCGGCATTTCCTGAGTGGAGAGCGCCATGAAATTCTTTGAACTCTTCGCCCGCACCACCGCCGGCGTCATCACTCTCTACCCGGTCGATTGCGAGGAAGCGGTCATCTTCCGCGGCACCTTCGAGGTCGAGCAAGCTTAACCCAGAAAGGACAAAAACTATGTCTGAACTTGCAATGCTTTGGTTTGCGGCCGCAATTGTCGCCGTAATCATCGTGATCGTCGTCATCGGCAAGAGTCGAAAGCCCGCCGCTGAAGAGGCCCCGCCCGCACCACCGCCGATCACTCACAAGGTCACCCTGTTCAACAACGGTGAGGTCGTGAAAACCATCCGTGCCACTAACGCCTATGCTTCCGAAGGCGGCGGCCGTGCGTATGGGGAAGGCAACCAGCAATACACCATGTTTGGTGGATGCTACGTGGTCGAACGGATCGACGGCCCGGCAACAGCGCCTCGCGTGCCCGAGTCGAAGTTCAAAGTGACGCTCTACGACGGCGGAAAGATCGTCCGCGAGTGGTACGCCAGCTCCGCCTACGGCACTAAGGGCGGCGCCGTTCTGTATGCCACAGGCACCAAGCACTACACCATGATTGGTGGCACCTACCTGGTCGAGCCGATTACGTAATCGCTCCACTTCCCGGCAAAAGACCGGCATACGAAGGAGGGCTCTGTATCGAGCCCTCCTTCTCCGGCTTGAACTTGCGCACACGCACACAAGGAATCATCAAATGTTCAGTTCAATCAGAAAAGCGATCAGAGCTGTGGTTGCTCACGGTCGATGTGATCGTCTGCACCACGCGAGCACTGGATCGCTTGTCCGAAGTGTGCAAGTGACAGTCGCTCGCTCCAACATCGACTGAATAGGTCACCTGTGCTTCATCTCCGCGAGGCACCGCTAGCGGTGCCTCGCTTCCATCTTGCCAATTAACACATCAATGTGCCGGAGCCCCCGGCACAACGACTCATTGGAGATTACCCATATGAGCAAAGAATTGGGCATCCTCCTGGGTGTCGCGGCTTCTGCCGCGACCCTTCTCGCCGTCCGCATCCTCATGTACGGCACGGCCGCAGCCCCAACGGGGTCGGTTGTCTTTGCCGCACTCGTGGTCGGCGTCCTCATCAACATGTGGTTGATGATCCTCGACACTAACAGCGAGCGTTCGCTGATTGGCCAGATTTGCACAGGTGCCGTCGTCGGCGCCGTGCTCTGGGTTTTGAACGCCTGGGCAGCGGTCGTCGCTTCCGGTGATCTGCCGGGCGCGTCAATGTTCTCCGGTGACTTCCTGGGGCGAGTCTTTTCGGGCGCGCTCGCCGGCGTTGCCGCTGCTCTCCTTCATCGCAAGGTGAAGTAAGGCAGTGCGAGAAAACACCTAGAGTGGAGATCACCATGAAATTCTTCGAACTCTTCGCGCGTAGCGCCGCCGGCTCTGCGCTCGCCTTCTTCCTGTCCGTTGTCTGCACGGTTGGCCTGACCGTAGGCGTCGAGTACATCGCGTTCTTGCCCGTGCTCTGGCTGGCTGTCGGCACAGGCGTCGTCTTTGGACTCCTCTACTCGGTGATGCACCGCGGTTTGGAGCCTGAGTTTCTATCGAGCGCCTGGCTGGGCTGTGTAATTGCAATTGGGGTGATGGCGGCGCTCCCGAACTTGGGGGACCGCGTAGTCCCATCGATCGGCATGATCGTCGGAGTGCTGGTCACTGGTCTGACGATGGATATCGGTGCCATCCTGTCCACCCTCATCCGCCGCAGGCCTCGCTGAGGACTTGAAGTCCCCCCGCGCTGCGGGCATTCGATTGGACAGGGGAGGCACGTGCCTCCCCTGTTCGGTAGCGAGAATTAAAGATAGTGGCAAGTCTTGTCTGTCTGCATGCAGGTTTCAGGAAACAAAACAGCTCGAACCTGTGCATGTGTTTTTCCTTTTTTGTTTTCGGATTAACTAAAGCACGTAGTAGGCACTGCGGGTGATATCAAATACGCAGAAAAGGTCTGGGTGGCTAGGCGTTGCTATGGCGCAGAGAAAGGCAGTTTGTTATAGTTTTTGTCTGCCTTTCTTTGCTTCACTTCTTTCTTTGCTAGCGTTGCTCTGTCTGCTTGATCTTGGCCAGCCGCCTCAGGGGCAGAAAGTGCGGCGCCAGGCGTTGAATTTCAGGGGTGGAAGGTCACGCTCGTGGAATGTGTTCATTAAGTTCTCCTGCAATTTTGGTCGCTTAACGCGCAGTTGTGACAGGTGCGGTAACGAGCACCTGCTAGTCACTGCACCCTGAAGGTCTGGACGACACTGCCGACAGGGACGCGGAATTCCTGGCGGACGACTGTGTCGCCGTCATGGGTGAACGACCAGGGGTACAGGGCCGAACTCGGATCGGGTTTGCTCGCGGTGGTGCGCCAGTATCCCACATTTTCGAGCGAGGGATCTTCGATCAGGCGGACGAGATGGTTCGCCGGCACCGAACCCGGCATCATGCTGCCATCATCCAGTTTCACCATGAAACTGTAGGTTGTTTGCTGACCGAAGTTGCCTCCGCCGAAGATGAAGGCACCAGAGACATAGTCGACGTTGCGCATGCTGACGAGCGTCACCGGTTCGTTGGTGACGTTATGCCTGGGAACCCATCCGGGAATAATCAGATGCGCGATGATGAAACCGATCATGTAGCCGCCGATGGCACCCGAGGCAGAGCCAATCAGTTTGCTGCTGAGACCCGGATCGGCGACGACAAGACCGATCATGATGCCGATCAGAGTTGAGAGATAGATCGTTTTCACTTGCGTTTTCCTTTCTCAGGAAAGTTCGTCGACGATTTCGACGGAGCCGCCGGCGCGGGCGGATATTTCCGCAGCCGGAGAGTCTCTTTGTAAATGACGGGCAAAGTATGCAAACCAATGACGCTGGCGACCAGCAAAATCCAACCGGCATGGTCGTGATGCCAGTAGCAGAGCGAGGCGGTGAGCCCCGCGCTGCAGACAAGCAGTCCACTGCGGATGGTTGGTAAGCCTTCTCGCGGGGCGAAAAGAATTAGGTTGAGTGCATTCACCGCGAGGATGAGCACCCAGGCGGCTGTGTTTTGCGGCAGGAAGACCCAAGACAGCACACAGATAAGTGCCGACAGAGTATTGCAGAGAAGAAAAAAGTTCATGAATGAGTTCCCGTGCTCCTTGAAGGAGCCTCACGTGCTTAGAAAGTGGCCTTGAGCTTTCAAGACCGGTCTCGATGCTCTAAAGTCGCGACTGTCTTTCCCGCGCTCGCACTTCAACTCAAGGCTCTAGACCTTTGCGTTCTGCTGTGCAATAGCGGGAAGTTCGATGTAATCCGAGGGGGCGCTTCAACTCTAGAGTATGCAAATTAGCTGCCACAAGCGTACTATCCGAGACCGATCATTTTCAAATACTCTCTTGTACGGATTCATGTTGCTTAAATCCGCTAACTATCTTAGCTTCCTGTGCCTACTACGTAAGAGAAACTACTTTCACTTAGAGGAACTTCAAGAAGATTGCTTCGTTAGGTTGAAGGAGTCCCAGAAAAACAGCCAACTGGCCCTCAAGTAATTGCCGGTCGTCCATTTCAAGCCCCTGAAGAAAGGAGCGGCCCCGGCAGAGTCAAATTATTGGGAAGTGCCCGTCTTTTAGAAGCCACCTGCTTCTTGCCAGCATTGCTGCTACCTGACTGTCGTCCAGTCCAAGCCCGTTAAGAAAAGAGCGTCCCCAGTCGGTGCCAAATTTCTTGGTGAAGGCACTTATTTTCGTGAGAGTTCTCGCTGACACGGGGCGGTTTTTGAACTCCTCAAGCCTCGGAGCGTGAGGAGTTCTGCCCATATCGAAGGCCACTTCCATGTCGATGTTAGCGACCTTTATGTGACCGTCGCGCATGGTCAATGTGAAGTTGCGTTTGTGACCGTCAATATCGCCCAGTATCAGGCGCTCCGCCACCGATTGCTCCATCTGATCGCGAAATTTAGGGGAGCGATGCAGCAGATCTCGAAAGGCTGGCGATGAATCTTCGTACTTCTTCCACTCTCTTACCCAGTCGAGCCTGGCGATGAAATTGTCGTTGAGCGGTATTTGTTGTGGTGGCGGTTGATGCCCGTAGAAGCGTCTGCCAAGCAGTGACATTGACTCGGCGATTGAGTGCCCTGCACGTTGCTGTACGAGCAGTTTTTCATCGTGTCGCGCAACTGTAATCGGAAAGTAATTTGTAAAAGGAGACTCTTTGTGTATTGCAAAGGCTGCAAGCTCTTTCTGCCCGCGTTTCGCCCAGTAATCATTAGGAAAGTTTCTCACCACGACATGCTCAAGAGTATTGCCGGTCTTTATCACACCCGAGCGGATGTCATTTAACTCGAACTGCACCATCAGTCGATCACTTTTGCGAACGACAAATTCGATTGGCGCCGATCGATAGAGCTGCTCGATTTGGTCCAGCGATTGTTTGGCAGCCGGGCCCGTACGCGAAGCGGCGTGCTCGACGATTGGCGCTGCCTTTGTGGTGGCTGGCAATGAGAATATTTCTCGAAGGAGCGCACTGCCGCCTACAGCTTTGCCGATGTGAGCGGACTCTTGCAACAACAACTCTGGAACAAACGGCACTTGTTCTCTCCGTAACAACTGGCTGCAAAACACTCGATTGCCTGTTTCAGCAACTTTGCGTAAATTTCTTTTGCATTCGCATCTTGCGAGGATGATGCACGCATATTAATCCTTCAATTTGGTCATTCTCTGGTCATGAAATGCGGAAAACCGCCCTCGGACCTTTTGAAAAGGTAACTTATATCGGCAGTACTTCTATGGTTCCATCCCCGTTTGCGAAAATCACTGTTGTCCACTTTGCCGACTTCTCCAATGTAATACCAGCCGACTCCCGCTGTTGCAACGCCGCTTTTGCGGTGTCCAGAGTCATCGAGAATAAGAGCGAAACCATCTTTGATTTCTACTCGGTGATCTCACGTGTCGCGCCAAGTTCCACTAGGTGCCGCATGATCGTGGCTACGCGTGGTATGTCGCCTACGCGGTCAGCTGCTCGTCCTCGTCTTCTTCGTTTTCGCTATCGCCGAGGTTGGCAAAGTTTGAAATTTTGAACGGTCCAGTGTC
>JADZFV010000087.1 GCA_020854255.1 Candidatus Melainabacteria bacterium
ACTTGGGTCCACTGAATACCCTGGATGTTGGATTGTTCGCAGATCGGTTTGTTGCCGAGGTGCTCTCTGTACCAACGAAGTGCTTTCGCCATGCGGTGCACTGCGTGTCTTCTTGCGGAAGTAAGCGCCCAAGATGGAGGCTTGAGGTGGAAATAACGTCCCTCATCTCCACAGGCCTGTGCGTTAGCTGGTAACGAAGCGATAAATAAAACTGACAAAGCGAGTAATGCTTGTCTCATAGAAAACGTCCTCTCCTTTTCTGAGGTCCCTGGCGGCCTCTAATAACGGAAACCATCATTTTTAGCCGGTTGCCATGAAGTTCTATACGCGTGTAGAGAACCACAGGTCCATTGTACTATTCCCTATTCCACAGTGATGATGTCAGTACAACTGCATGTAAAATCCGTTAAGCCCAAGAGTGCGGGCGTTTGCAGACCCAGCTCTGAGAATTAATCTGATTATCGGTAACTTGAGTAAAAACCCTAAGGACCAGGTATTAGATATATAGCTATAGTTTTCAAGTGATATAGTTATCAAGTAGAACCGGTCCAGGCTTAGCTATGTCGGCTGCCGAAAGAGTTTCAATTGGCGAAAAGTCAAAGAGAGTCCGAGCAACCAAACAAAATTCCCGTGCAACCAATAGATTGCCGTGAAGCTTTGCATTGGTTTGTCGAAACTGTTGGACTCTACAAAGGCTCTGCCAGAGGACTTCTTGTTTCCAACTTTGATGAAGCGAACGAACCTTATTTGGAATCGGCGATCATCAACCTGAAGTCACGCGGCATCACTCCTGCAGTCGTCGAAGGTGCGGCAATTTATCAGCAGGCAGCCAGGCTGTGGGACCAGGCGGTGCGAGGCAGCTCGTTTGGCAGGCCGGTGGCCACGCAGTTCGAACTCGATCTGACCGGCAGTCCGGTCACGGTTATCAACAATTTCACGGCACCGCAGACGGCTCAGCAGCTCTGGTATCTGTATCACCACATTTTGTATCCGCGCGCGGTCGCCGGAAAACCTCTTTTGATCACGACCAAGCATGACTACTGGGAATTAGTTGGACTGGGCGGCGAATGCGAGGATCTTGAATACGCAGGACGAAAGGTGACCTGGGAGAAGGTCCTTTACATTCTTGATGCAACCACAATCGATTTGCATCACTTCAGCCAGATGAAGGAAGAAGGGCTGCCTGCCATGTTGAAGGCGGAATACTATCTTTACAAAACCCTGAAGGCAAGAGAATTTCCGATCACTGCCATGCATGTGGTCGGCGATTATATGCTTGACTTTGCAATTTACAACCGGCACGCAAAACTGGATGTCGAGATTGACAATGTTTCCTCTCTTGATGGCAGCGGTTCTTATTCGGCTGAAGCGAAGAAGAATCTGGAGTTGTTGAGCGACGGTTGGCGCATTGTTCGATTGACCAATTCCGAAATTCTCAGCAACGTGGTCGCTTGCGCTGATGCAGTCGAAGACGTATGGCGGGGCGGGTTGAAAAAATCCTCCTATGGTCGCTTGATCTCAGGCAATTCAAATATCGTTGTTCCTGAATTGACAGTGGAAGACGAAGTGCAGCGCCTGGCCATCTCTCATGGTGCAGGACCTGCTGCCATTACAGGTAGTGCAGGATGCGGAAAGACTACGGTCCTTGCTCACCGGATTGTCAGTCTGCTCAACCAGGGCATCAATCCTGAATCCATACTCGTAATCAGCTATTCGAAAGAAACTATGACGCCGCTCAGAGCGATGGTTGACGAGATTGGCGATAAGCTTCTGGCGCAAAAGGTGAGCTTTTACACCTGGCATGATCTGGGTTTTAAAATTCTCAAAGAAAATCTTTCGGCAATTAAGCGAAAGCCGCCCCTCAAAGTTGAGCAAAATGTTTTGAAGGTGATTCAGCGCCTGTTGCAGAAGTACAAGAAAGACCTCGACCCTGTTACGCTCGAGCTTTCCGACGAGCTTGATGAGTTCACTCTTGTTTCTCTCATTTCGCTGTATAAAGCAAATCTGGTCGCTCCAAAGCACGTAAAGGAGCGGGGCAAGGGCGCTATTGATGAGCTGGTGGCAAAAGTCTTCCAGGCATATGACGACCAGTTGCAGAAAGCCAATCGCGTCGATCGCGATGACATGATTACCCTTTCTGCAAATCTGCTTGTGGATAATCCCGAAGTTCGCGCTCGCTACCAATACCAGTTTGAGTACGTGCTTATTGATGAGTATCAAGATGCTTCGGCTGCGATGGATTTGCTCGCCCGCCTTCTCTCGTTTCCGCAAGATAATTTGTTTATCGTTGGAGACGAAGACACTGCTATCTGGGAAGCGAAAGGCAGCCTGCCCAGGTTGTTGCCTGAAGTCTCCTTGCGGCTTCCTAATGCGCGCTGTTATACGCTCGATAAAAACTGGCGCTGTCACCCGGCTATTGTGGAAAATGCCCGGCACATTGTGCGAGCGCTCGAACACAGGCGCATGCAGAAGGACTTTACTACAGGCTGGGGACCGGCTCCGACTGAGGCCGTGATTGGCCCGCAAATTCTAGCAGATGAGATGGCGGAGTCCGAATGGGTCGCCGATGAGATGCAGATTCTCATAGACAGCGGCAGGCTGTCAGGCGAAATCGTCGTTCTTTATCGACAGAACAACTATGCAATTCTGATTGAAGAAGCTCTTACTCGTCGCGCTATTCGCTGCATTGCAACACGGCACGATGCCGGCATGATACCGGATGAAGTCGGTGATGTAATGGCTTTCTTGCGTCTGGTCATGGACCCGGATGGACCAAAAGCGCGCGAATCGTTTGAGCGCATTTGCCAATTGCGTGTGAAGGAAGTTGATCCGAAATTGTCGGCAACCATTGCCAGTTTTGGAGAGGCCAACAATCTCTCTTACTTGAAGGCGGTGGAAATTTATTCGGAAGCTGTGTCCGATCCCTCGTGTATCGACCTTGCACAGCTCGTTCGCATCATTCGCACGATGCACGCCGAGAAGCTTCCACCGGCAGAAACGATTTCGTTGCTAAAACGTACACAAAGACTGAATGAGTATTATAAGTCCATCAAAGTGCCGGCCGGTGTAAATTACGAGCCGCTGCGAAAACTTGCCCAGTTAGAGGAAGAAGCACGTCAATACAAAAGCGTTTCTGAATTTGTCAAAGCATTTAGCGCCAGGCAGCAAGATCAGGGCGAAGGCAACGAAGGACCAGTAAGGATCTTGAACGTCAACGAGACGAAGGGTCTGGAGTATCCAATTGTCTTTATTGTCGGCATGTCCGACGGACTTTTTCCTTCCGATGTGGCTGATCTGGAAGAAGAACGCCGCCTGTTCTACCTGGCGGTGACCAGAGCGCGAGAATTGTTGTATGTTTCGAGTCCGTCATCCTTTAATGGAGAATCTCTGCTTCCCAGCTTCTTTCTTGCCGAAGGTGGATTTCAACTTGCGGCTCCGGGTCGAGCTTCTGGGCAGGCTGTCTCTTCTCAACTTGGCGCTCCGGTGTCTTCAGCCGCCCCACCGCCCCCACCTCCGCCTCTGACGATTCCCGGAGTAAAGCAAGACACGACTCCTGTAAAACCTGAGGCGATTCCGGTAAAGCCAGATCCGGGTGCAAAGCCAGTAGTCAAGCCGCAGCCGGCTCAAACTATGCCGACATCAGCAATTCCAGTAAAACCGGATACGGGAGCGCAACCTGTAATCAAGCGAGCGATGCCGGATGTGAGCCATATTCCTGTACTGCCGGATCCGGGAACACCATCAAAAGTGCCCGCACAGGCGAATCAACCCTCGCAGCCGGTACAGCCGCC
>JADZFV010000088.1 GCA_020854255.1 Candidatus Melainabacteria bacterium
GACCTCACCACTGCGGCGGCGAGTATGGAGGTTGTTGAGGCGGCTTTTGTTCCGGTGGTTGTGGAGGCTGTGGAGGCGGTTGCTGAGGAAGGAATGGATTCTGTTGTTGTTGTTGTTGTTGTTGTTGCGGCTGTGCTTGTGGGGGTTGCGGTGCGGGGTTTTGCTCAGGTTGCTGCGGCGGCGCCTGCACAGGCTGTTGGCCGGATTGCTGAGGAGGTTGCGGTGGCGCCTGCTGCGGCATGAAAGGATTTTGGGGCGGCTGAACCGGCAGCGGCGGCTGCAAGCGTTGTGGCGATTGTGGTGCAGTTGGCGGCGTTTGCGGTGCGGGGTGCGGAGGTTGTTGTGGCGGGAATGCCGGGGGCTGCTGCGCAGGTTGAATCGATTGCGGAGGGAATGCCGGGGGCTGCTGCGCAGGTTGAATCGATTGCGGAGGAAATGCCGGTGATGGAGGTGTTTGAGCAGGCGGCTGCGGCGGAGGTTGTTGTTGCACGAATTGCGGCTTGGGAAATTGCCCTGATTGCTCCACCTGGTGCGGCTTGGGAAATTGCCCTGATTGCTCCACCTGGTGCGGCTTGGAAAATTGCCCTGATTGCTGCATTGCTTGCTGCAGCAAGGATGGTGAAGACAGCTGCGAAGCCTGAGCCGGTGAACCAGTGAAGCCTTGAGGGGAATGTGGTGACCCTTCCGACTGTGATGGAGGCGCTATCATTTGCAGCTGCTCTGATGTCGGTCTTTTTAGCTGCATGGTTTCACCCATGTTTGCATTACCCTGGCTCAGCTGTTGCTGCGTCTCTTTGTTGCTGACCTGATTTGCTTCAACCTTAAGCTCGTTGTGCAATGCTGCGATAAACATGGCCAGTTGAGCGGCTTTGGCAAGTCCCTCCATGTCGGTAGCGTCCTGCGGGGCGGAGGCGATTCCGAAGTGCAGGCAAGGTTCGTACTGCACAAGATCGGGTTTGAGTTTAAGCAGATCGCGATTGATTCGATCAGCCAGAACACAGGCTTGATGCCCCTCAATGCCCGGCAACAGCAATCCAAAAGCGCGATCGCCAAAGTGTCCGAACATATCCACATCGCGTTTGATATTGGAGACCGCCTCGGTCAACAATCTGCAGACTTCTCTGGGCATATTGCCATCAGGATCTGGCGTTACGGTCACACAAAAAAGTGCCAGTGCCAAAGATGTTTTGAATCTGTATGCCCTGGCAAACTCACGCTCCAGGAAAAATTGCAGAGCTTCAAAACTGAGTATGCCGGTATCTGCTTTATTCAATAGCAACCAAATTCCGTTACGCAGCATGGGATCGAGAGTGAGCATTTCCTCAGGAACGCCCACTTTGACTGCGTCGGAGTACTTTTGAGTGGCGTGCTCGACGGGTTTTGGCCGTGCGGTTTCCAGTTGCCATTCATTAACAGACGGCACAGGGAAAGAGATTTCTCTGGTCAGTACAGGTTTGAAAATTTCCGGCAATTCGGGTTTGAGGAGGTTGTTTGCCTCAGGAATATTCAGGCTCAGAGATGTAGCTCCAGGAGCCAGTTCCGGCAGGATAATCTGGGGTGGCGTGAAAGCGGGCATCGGAGGTTGCATCATCGGAGGTGGTGGATCCGGCGTTTTGAGATTGCGTCCATCGGGAGCCAAGAGAAGACCCAGCTTCAGCAAACCAGCAGAGATGTTTACCCACTGGCTGTGCGACAAACCCATTTTTTCCGCCGTGTCTTTGATGTTGCGCGTGCCGTAGATGTTTGAATAAAACTCGGCATGCAGTTGCGGATCTCGCACTCGGGCTGTGCGCAGGCGCCTCTCAAGTTCTCCATCGGCCAGCCTTTCCGGTGGTCTCAGCAAAAATGATAATTCGTTGATCAGGTTGTTTTCCAGAAATGCATTATTCTCGATGAAAGCTTCGCCACGGATCAGGATGTCGCTAATGCTTTCTTGAACCGTAACTGACTCAGGCTGCCCGCCAGGCTCGAAGCGAATTACCCCGTCTCTCCAGATGAAGAGATCCATTATCGCTTCAGTACCAGTCGATAGCGGGGATATGGCATGAACCGCTCGTCCCAGTCCGAATTGAATGCAGACGTTGCAAGCGACAGAGCCGATAAAGAGCTTGCCTGTAACTTCGTAATGCTCTGCTGCCCTGAGAAGATAGGAGATGGGCTTTTCGGACAAATTGCCGTCGAAAGTGCTCGTCACATCTTCCGGAGGACCGCTCGGCGGAGGACCAGTCGGCGGAGCCGGGATGGTCTTCATCATCTTGTCGATCAGGGTCAGCTTTTTCTTCTGCTGTTCGGTCATCTTGTCGACTCAGCCGGGCGATGAAATCAAAACGTAATGTATATATGCTCAAAATGATGCTTACACAAACCATCTATTTGTTCAACCGGTATAAGCTCTTGAAAATACTTTATTGCTGCTTATCTGACTCACTTATCAGAAATTCGGACATTGGCAACTCTGACGCCAATTGAAAGCTGCAAATGCCTTCTCTATTATGGCTACTGGTAAAATACTGCTCGCGTCGTAAATGGTCAGTGGTGGACGTTGTTTCAATGGCAACGGTAAGGTTGTGCAAAGCAAAGACTCGCCACGCATCTGTCTTTGCGGCGCATGACCTTGCCTTTGCCCGCTTCTTTACTGGCAATGTCTGCCAGTGAATACATACCTCGCGTCCCGGGGCATCCGCCATCGCGCTGGGTGGGGTCGTCTTGCCTGTACGACTAATCTGGCAAAGTGAATTACAATTATCGGTTGTTGGCAAAACGAACCTTATGCGGAGGCGCGTATGCGCATTATTGATCTAGAAAAAACCGATAGGGAACGAATTTTCCAGGTGGCGGAAATCCTCAATGTCAGTTTTCACGGGCATTGTCCTGACTATGACGACATGAAAGATGCACTGCAGAAGGTGGCAGAGTCGTTTGACGATCACCAACTGAGCCGGATTGCGGTAGACGATGAAGGAAAAGTGCTGGGCTGGATCGGCGGTATTCGCATGTACAACGGCAATGTTTGGGAAATAGACCCTCTGGTGGTCAAGAAAAACACTCAAGGACGGGGCATCGGCAAGGCTCTGATAGAAGATTTTGAGGAACATATGGTTCGTCACGGAGCTCATACGATCTGGCTTGGCACCGACGATGAAGACGGCCGGACGAACCTGGGAGAATGCGATCTTTATCCGGATGTTCTGAGCAAAGCAAAAAACATTGAAGATCGTGGCGGACACCCATTCAAGTTTTACCAGCGCATGGGCTTCGAAATCGTAGGTGTGTTGCCGGATGCCAATGGTTTTGGCAAGCCGGACATTTACATGGCAAAACGAGTGAAAAGTGCCGCGGCGGTCTGAGTTGTTCGGGCTTCCGTGTGCGTTTCGTAGAACCTTCGAGGCAGGGGAAAACCCTGATCTCACCCGCTCTTTGCGCGTTTGTTTTGATTTTCTTCTTTTTTGCTCATTTAGTTTAAGCCCATTAAGCTAAACCCCTTTGCCTTTGTGGGGCTATGGCTTTGTGTTACTATCCACCAGTTTTAGTTGCTAGAAACCCGGCTTGATTTTGCCGTCGTTGCAAAAGGGCATGTCACAAGCCGACAGTAATCTCCCCTTTTCTGGCGAAGCGATAGGAACCAAAATGGCCTCTTTCATTTATCTGGACAACAGCGCCACGACCAAGGTTCGCGACGAAGTTTGCGAGGCGATGCGACCGTATCTTTGCGACAAGTGGGGCAATCCGTCCTCTCTTCACCGGCTTGGATATCAGGCTCGCACCGCCATGAGCAAAGCCAGAGAGCAAGCGGCTCAACTGATTGGCGCAACGCCTGACGAAGTTTATTTCACGCCCTGCGGCACTTTCAGCAACAATATGGCGCTTCTGGGACGCGCTCAGTTTGTGGAAGCAAACGGCATGGGCCGCCATCTGATTACCACCTGCATCGAGCACACTTCCAGTCTTGGACCGGCCAAACACCTGATGTCCAGGGGCTGGAAGGTCAGTCACTTGCATGTCAGTGACGAGGGCGTGGTTGATCTCGAAGAACTCAAAAGCATAATTAGCGGCGAAACCAGCATCATCTCTTTGATGTGGGCCAATAACGAAGTCGGCACGGTGCAGCCGGTCGAAGAGATCGCAAAAATAGCGGCTGAGCGCAACATCTATTTCCACTCGGATGCCATTCAGGTGCCCGGCAAGCTCAAAATCGACATGGCAAGAACGCCTGTGTCGTCGCTGTCTCTCTCTGGTCACAAGTTTTATGCGCCGAAAGGCATAGGTCTTCTGTACGTCCGCAAAGGCATGGATATCGCGCCGATACTTTTTGGCGGAGGACAAGAACATGGCATCTCTCCTGGCACCGAGAGCCTTTCTAACATCGTCGCCATTGGTGCCGCTGCAGAGTTGGCACACAACGAATTGCAGCATAATACGGCTCATTTGAGAGCGATTCAAAAACTCTTGATTGAAAAACTGACGGCAAGCCCAGCCGTGAAACTCTCAGGCACCTGCATGGAGTCTCGCCTGCCCGGTCATGTCAGCCTGATAGTGGAAGGCACAGTGGGCGAACAGCTGGTCGTGGAAGCGGACCTTAAGGGCGTATGCATATCTTCAGTGAGCGCCTGTAAGCAGGTGGGGAAGGACCCATCGCACGTACTTGCCTGCATGGGATTGAAACACGAGCAAGTAATCGGTTCGGCAAGAATCACAGCCGGTCGATTCAACACTCTGGAAGAGTGCGACAAGGCCGCCGAAATCTTGCTCGAAATATTCACCAAGCGCGCCGGCGCAGGCAACCCTGCACCCGCACCAGCGAACGTTTAGATAGGCTGAAAACTCTTTGGTTTGCTTTCCGCACGAGAGCATCGGGGTCAGTTTGGTGCTACTATGATTCGTAGTACAAACGGCAAAAACGGTAAATGGTCAGTGGCGGATGTTGTTCCAATGGCAACGGTAAGGTTGTGCAAAGCAAAGACTTGCCACGCATCTGTCTTTGCGGCGCATGACCTTGCCGTTGCCCACTTCTTTACTGGCAGTGTCTGCAAATGAATAAATACAAAAAAGGAAGACGGTCGAAACTATCAAGGGTTGGCACCTTTGACAGATTCGACCGCTTCGGCAGTGGGGAAGGAAGTGGCTGGCGAAGCTGTTTTCCATCACGGCTGCCAATGCTTGCCAGCCGGCGCCTCAGCGCTGTTCGTCCTTCTGCTTGAAGTCAGGCTCCCAGAGCTTCAACTTCACCACAACCGCCAGACCGGCCAGCCCGAGCAGACCCGAGCCGATGATGGTGGCGATGACGCTCCAGGTCGGGTTGGAAATCAGCGCGGTGATTAGGTTGACGCCGATGACCGTGGAGATGAAGTAGGACACCGAACCCCAGAGGTAGCGGCGATTCTGTGCCAGGCAAGGCGCTTTGACTGGCGTTCCCGCTTTCTTTTCCTTCTCTTCGGCTGTCTTCACGAGGAAGGAGTCGACGCCCTTGATTAGCGTGTGGAAGGCCGCGGCAGCAGTGACGCCGCCGATCAGCGAAGCAGCCAGGACGTTGACACCCAGTGAGATGACGAGAAGGCTGGTGCCGGCGCCGGCAAATCCGCCCACAGCGGAGAGCAGCGAGAGGATGACCGCGCCGATCGCTCCGAAGAACCCGTAGACGAACACTTTCTTGATATCCATACGATTACCTTTTGGTGGCCTTTGGCCGTTGTTGGGCACCGTCAGTGGTGCCGGTTGATTTCGCAACTGTGATGCCTTTGGGCGGTCGCGAAACCGGAGATGTGAGTGTTGAGGCGATGCCATAGCTGGCACGCCTGAAGCCTTTCTTGAAGTAGGCCACTTTGGTTCCGGGTGAGCGCGCAAGGAATGTCCGTCTGGCAGTCTCAATCGAGAGGTCTCGATTGATGCAGCGAAAGGGACAATGCGAAGCGGCGCTTGGTTGATAGACCTTTTCGCGGCACAGATGCGCCAGAGGCGAAATTCCACATCCAGTGAGAGGGCAGACGGCCTCCGCAGGCGCATATTGCGTTTTGAGCAGCCGAACTCTTGGTGGTAACTGGAAGTGCTGGGGAAAAGGAGTGTGTTGTGAAGCGAGAAGAAAAACAGATGCCTTAGTTATATGGAGTTTAATCGTGCGTTTTCACTGGAAATTTTGCTGATGTTTTGGCTTTGTTCTCGATCAAACCTGTCGAAGTTCGCACCGGTCTGGAATAAATATAGTCAAGGGGTGCTCTCCAGCCTGAGCTAGCGCAGGTAGGTAGAGGGCCGTTAATTTCATTGAGTCTCACCGGCGCGAGCGAGAAATAAAGCTGCGATAATTTGCTGGTTGGATTCTCAAAGTAACCCGCATGTCAGTAACTCCCGGCGAGCAAGAAGCCGCAATAGTAAACAGCCTGACGCTGAAAATTCCTGCCAGCACGAGCAATCTTGGGCCTGGATTCGATGCGCTTGCTCTGGCTTTGAATATCTATTCGACAGTGCGTTTTGTCGTATATGACCGGCCCGATGTCAGCCAGCCGATTGTTTCACTGCACGGTGCGATTGCCACGGTGAGCAACAACAATAATCAGGGCAACTTGATTTACAAGATGCTGCAGGGTCTGTGGCAGTCCGATCACGACCTGCTCAATCGCGTTCATATAACAGTGACGTCCGATATCCCCCTGGGCTGCGGTTTGGGGGTGTCGGGGGCGGCCATTGCCGGAGCCGTGTGGGCGTCCTATTTCTTGCGCGGTCTGGTGCCGACCAGGAAAGACATTCTTACCGTCGGTATGCGCATGGAAGGTTATCCTGAAAATGTCGCGGCCAGTCTGATGGGAAACATGATTGTCTGCGGCAAGGGCCTGGATGACGACACGATCGTCAGCGAACAATTAGACTGGCCGGATAAGTGGAAAATTCTCGTTGTGATGCCTCGTTATACGCTTAAGACGAACGATTCACGCAAAGTTTTGCCCAAGATGGTGAAATTCGAAGATGCCGTCGCCAACCTGCAGCGCACCGCCTTGATCGTGGCAGCGGTGGCGAAAAACGATGAGTCTTTGATGAGATCGGTCTTAATAGATCGTCTGCACGAGCCGTATCGCGAACAGCTGGTTCCTGAGTTGGCGACGCTGAGAAAAGTGCTTTCCAGTTTTCCGATTATTGGTTGTGTCTTATCTGGAGGCGGTTCCGCGATGCTGGTCATTGTTAACCAGCGCCATAAAGATGAGGTATTGCAAGAGCTGAGAGTTTGGGCGGAAGCCCAACCGCTGGCGCCCAGACTGCTTGATCAGATGGTCGACAAGGAAGGTATGCGCGAGATCTAGGAGCTGGATGCGAGAAGTGTTAAGCGGCTCCTTATCGAGATCTCAGAATCTCTTTTTATGTTTATGACTGTAAAAGCAGCACTGTAACAAAACTTGGGGTGTTATCCCCATAAAGTTCTTGATAGAAGAACATCGTATCTACGTTTCTTCTTTTTTTCTCAATCCGCCCCAAAACTTCCTCCCAATCACAA
>JADZFV010000089.1 GCA_020854255.1 Candidatus Melainabacteria bacterium
CGATTGATTTCCTGAGGCTGTCTGACACTGGGTTAGAGTACACAAGTATCTCGCAGATGTCGCCGCCAAACCACTCAGTCGATCCTGTGCCGGTGCCGATTCTGTTCAATGTGCGAGATGTATTGTTCAGGTTTTGAACCATGTTCGTGGCAGTTGCCTGCAGCGTGCCACCGACATAGACCTTGCCGACACCCGTGCTCGGGCTGGAGCCGGGCGTATAGATCCCTTCAACAAGCTGGAATGCACTTGTTGAAATCGGATTGCTGCTGGTGGTCACGTTTGAACTCGTGGAGCCATTGAATGCAAAAAGCGCCGCATTAGTTCCTGCGCCGGTTATTTTGAGAATTGCGGCATCATTATTTGTGCTTTCGCCGCAGACAAAGGGCGTCCCTGTAGCCACCGACGCCGATGGCTTCACCATCGCGAACACCGATATTCCCGAACTCAGATTGGCGAAATCCGCTGGCAGCGAAAGGTACTGAGAACTGCCATTGAATGTGATACTATTGAGAATTCCGGAATTTGCCGTCCCTGTCGACATCGTTGGGCGCGCTGCACCGGTGTTGGTGGCATGATTTGCGTTGCCGCTCTGATCGCTCCAGGTATCTACCGCACCACCTGTAGTGGCTACTCCCGCGTCCGGGCGGAGCCATAAGAGCATATTACTTGATAATTGGGGCACGCTCGTCATGTAGCTGAGGTGGTCGAACACGACTGAACTTTGCGTCGCCCCGTTCACTGTCGAGCTGACCACCATGCCGGCAAAAAATTTATTCGGCATCGGATTAGTGTTGGCTTCAGCGGCTGCCCCCACAGTCGTCCAATTCACACCGTCGACACTCGATTCTGCAAGCACGCTGTAACCATTGGTCGGATCGCCGTTGCGAGCGAGGCGCAGAAATATCGGGGCCGTCCCGGCGGCCGTGGCTATCGTGGAGTTGCCACCGCCCTGGTATCTGCGGTAAAATACAATTCCTGAGCCTGGAGTCACAGCGAGCACGTAGCTGTAGGCATAATTCGACTGGACGCTGTCTCGAATGCACAGCCCGGCTAGAGCTCCACTGCCGGTATTCGTCTGGCTTACCACTTTCGCCTGGAGTGCCAAAGCCCCATAGGCTGGGGTTCCTACGAAACAAAGTGAGTCATCTACGAATCCCACGCCTGTTCCACTGCCGGATATCGTATATGTCGGGGGAGACGCAGCCCCGTAGGTGTAAGAGCCCACGGATCCAGTGTTTATGTCCGTCTTCGTCCACGTCACGACCTGTGCGTACGCCGGCTGAGCTATGAAAAAACACAGCAAAAGCCAGATCAAGCCTTGCAATGACAGTCTAAAACGCTCGATGTGTAAAACCATCCAGAGGCGCCTCTTCCACGCTGCTTTGTTTGCATTAGAGATACCGGTGACGTAATTACATTACGTCTGGGACGCCTGAGGATTCAAAAAAAATGATGCCGCGAGAGCTTGCGCAAACTCTCCGCTTCAGTCTTCCGGAAGTCTCCCACAAGCGATTGCGGCTGTCAAATCAAATTGGTGCAAATTCGGCGATTTTTCGATGTTAGGAATTAGCTTACCGCCCAGAAACTGTGCATCCTGAAAGATATCTGCAAGATAGATTAGAAAAATCAAAGCAGCTTTGCCGTGTCGCCATTTGGACATATAGGGGTGTCGCTATCCGCCGCCATTCGATCAACTTTTCCTCCTCTTTTCATATGAGCAAGTGCGACATTCGCTATTCTGCCGAACCCTCGAGTAAACGGGTGACTGCCACTTGTGCTTCTCTTTGCAGATCCACCAGGCATTGTAATTGGAGCCGGTGCTGACATTTTTAGGTGTCCTCTCGCCTCTCTTCGGACTCTTTCTCCTATTTCTTACTCGAACACAAGCTTAGGATTTCTACTGCAACGCCACCAGGGTTTGACATTCGATGAATAACAAAAGTCTTCCGGACCAAATCCGCAATTCTTCTTGTAGCACCACTCCAGAGCTATATCTAAAAAACCGTCGTACAAAGTGAAAGTATACCTTGCAATTCCCGCACTCAGTCGCTTCGATCGCTCAATTGCCACCGCTTGCAGTGACCGGACCCCAGAAGCAAGTCACCTTTCTGCTTTCGGGGTCCGGTCAATTCGTTTCTTGGAGTCTTGTTTATACCACACGCTTATTACGCCTTACCTGGCTTGGATTCCATGCCAACCGAATCCGCGCTCCTGCCGCATGCGATATGAAAGGTGGCTGGGTAGTTTACGCTAAAGATCTCAAACAAGGTAGTCGAGCCTATTAAAGGCATTTGGACCGGCATCAACGACATCATCTAAAGGTGGAATTATCACCTGAGAGATTTTAACTTTTGCCGATGTATCGTGCGCGCGGTCGAATTACGCCGCCGTACATGCGTTGTTCGATCGCGTGTGCTATCCAGCCAGAGGAGCGGCTTACCGCAAATATTGTCGAGCCGGCACCTGCCGGCAGGGCAAGCGCGTATGAAATTGCCGCCAGTCCGACGTCGAGATTTGGCTCCAACCCCAACTGGAAGCGAACACAATCGACGATTTCCAAAAGCCGCTTCAAATGATTATTTTTGCTGGAAACAGCTTGAGCGCATGCGATCAGATGTTTGGCGCGCGGATCCCCTTGCTCATATAAATCGGTTCCGAATCCCGGAATTGACTCGAACTGGCGCAAGTAGTCTTTCAGCCAGGCGGTCGCGGCTTTGAACTTGAGCGAAGTGGTGACGATATCTTCGGCTCTGCGGCTGGCAGAGCCGTGCAAGCTGCCGCTGAAGGCGC
>JADZFV010000090.1 GCA_020854255.1 Candidatus Melainabacteria bacterium
GTCCCTGTAGCTGCAAGCTGCCGTGTGCAACCACTGTTTCGCCGGGGCGCAGTCCTTTCAAAATTTCCACGCTGTTACCCAAACGCCTGCCTACCTCTATCTTTCTTTCTTCGAAACGATTTTTCCCTTGCACCACATACGCTACCGTCGCCTCTCCGGTTTTGCGCACTGATTCAAATGGAATCGAGAGCGCTTCTGTTTCGCCAATTTGGACGTGCATATTGGCAAACATCTCCGGCTTGAGAATAATCTGCGGATTTTGCACTGTGGCGCGCACGGGCATTGTGCGCGTGTCCGTATCGAGCATGACGCCAGTATAATCCACTTTTCCCTGAAATACCTTGTCAGGATAGCTGTTGACAGTAACCGAGACTTTTTGTCCTTTCTTTATGCAGCGGATGTCTTTCTCAAATGCCTGCGCCGTCAGCCACACCTGCGACAGGTCGGTGACCACGAAGATATTGTGCGAGTTGTCAATGAGCTGGCCGATATCGGCATTTCTTTCGGTAATGATTCCGTCTCTGGGCGCGTCAATGTAAAAGTCATCGTCGATTGTCTTGGTAGCCAGAACCCTGTCCAGTTCGTCTTTTTCGACACCGTACAATCTCAACCTTTCGCGCGCTATGGTGATGAGGGCGTTGCGCTTTTCCTTCAGCGTCTCAAGTGCTACCTGTGCTTTTTGATAATCGCTCTCGGCTGAGTCGAGGTCTGCTCTGGCACTTATGCCTTCGCTGAAAAGCTGCTTGTGGCGGCCGAATATTTTTTCGCAGAGAGCCAGTTGAAAGCGCGCTTGCTGTACGTCTGCTTCAAAATCCAGCACTCCTTTGAGCAAATCGGCTTCAATCTGCGCGATGTCATCACTTCTGACAAATGCCAATTTTTGTCCCTGTTTTACGACGTCTCCCAATTGTACGAAGCTCTTTTCGACTCGTCCGGGCACCAGCGAAATAACCGGCGTCGTCATATTAGAATCCGGCTCGACCTGTCCGGTCAGTAAAACTTCTTTGACGATCTTTTGTTGCTGGACAAGCGCCATCGTTGGTCGAATTTCATTCATTTGATCCGCACTGATGGTGATGAACCCGGTCGACGGTTTGGAATCGTCCATATCGACGTCGCCTTTATGAGGCAGTTTCATCTGTTGGACAATAGCGCTGTGCGCATCATGGGTGCATCCGGAAAACATGAAGGGCAGGATTAGAGCGCTTAAAGCCAGAGCCGGTGACGCTATGGCCGCCTGCTTCGAAAATCGCATTGCTTCCACTTTCCCGGGCGTTTTCATTTCTCCCCTGCCGGCTGCCCTTCTTCCCTGGGCGGTTCGATTTGTATAGGCTTGCCGATCTGACCTGGTCTTGTGGCTCTGGGCTGGAATTTTATATACAAGACGGGCAAAACATACAAAGTAAGTAGAGTACAAGATACCAGACCGCCAATTATCACTATAGCGAATGGTTTTTGTGTCTGCGATCCGATTTCATTGGATAAAGCCGCCGGCAACAGCCCTGCTGCCGCTATGACTGCCGTCATTAAGACTGGTCGCATGCGGATGAGAGCGCCTTTATATACGGCTTCCTCGATAGGCAGCCCCTCCTGCCTCAGTTCATTGACGAAGGAAACCAAAAGAATCCCGTTTTTTACAGCCAGACCAAATAAAGCAATAAAGCCGACGCCGGCGGATATGGAGAAATAAGTACCGGTCATGTACATGGCCAGAATGGCACCAATTGCCGCCAGTGGCACAACCGAGAACATGACCATAGCGCCTCTGAATGTCCCGCAGGACAGGTACAGAATGGTTATGATCACGACGAGCGTTACCGGCACGACGATGGCAAGCTGGTGCGACGCTTCTTTTTGTCGCTGGAATTCTCCGCTCCAGCTGACCTGGTAACCGGCAGGGAAAGTCACTTCACTATTGACTCGTGCCTGCGCATCTTCGACTGCTGTGGCCAGGTCGCGCCCGCGTACATTGGCTCTGATCGTTGCCAATCTCGATCCCTGTTCGCGCCAAATTTGCGTGGCTCCGCTAATCTCCTTTAAACTGGCGAATTGCGATAGAGGCACCTTTTTCCCTTGCGGAGTATCGACGAATATCTCACCAAGCGATTCTTCTGTAGAACGATCCTCCGCAGCCAGCCTGACTATCAGATCGTATTTTCTCTCTCCTTCAATGACTTTGGTCGCCGACGTGCCGGCGATGGCGATTTCCACAAGGCGCTTCAAGTCGTCAACATTCAATTGATAGCGGGCGGCGGCGTCTCTATCTATTTCAATTGCGAATTGCGGTTGCCCGACAAGCGGGTCGACGATTACATCGACGATGCCCGGTGTTTTATCCATCACACTTCCGACTTTGTGCCCGAGACCATCCAGCACGTAAAGATCAGGTCCGGAGATCTTTGCCACCAGCGATCCCTGCACGCCTGAAAGCGCTTCATCAACGGTTGTCTGAATATATTGCGTGAAGTAATAGCCAACCCCGGGAATCTCTTCGAGTTCCTTTTTCATACTGGCTATGAGCTTGTCCTTGGTCTCTAGGAACTCAGGGCGCCAATCTTTCATCGGTTTCAACCCGACATAATATTCCTGGTCGCCGAATTTGGCCGGGTCGCTTCCATCATCTGGTCCGCCTGCCTGTGAGAGCACTTGCGTTACTTCTGGATACTGGAGCAATCGCTCTCGAATCTTTCTTGCCACTTTTACCGACTCGTCCAGTGTGACGGAGCCAGGCTTGACAGTGGCTCTCAGCCAGATATTGCCTTCCTCCAGGTGGGGAAGGAATTCGCTGCCCAAATTGGCGAAAAGAACTGCTGATGCCAGAAATGCCAGTGTGGCGAAGAAGACGAGCAGTCCCTTTACCTTTAACGCCCATTTCAGTGTCGGACGATAAATCCATTCGGCAAAGGTTATGAGAGGGCTGCGGTGCTCGGTTATCGGTTTCTTCGTGAGGATCAGCGAACAAAGCACAGGCACAAGAGTGAGTGCCACAAGCGCAGCACCGAGCAGTGCGCAGACCATGGTTGTGGCAAGCGGTCGAAACAGTTTGCCTTCGACGCCTTGAAACGTGAAGATTGGCAAGAAAGTGGCAACAATAACTGCAATACCGAAAAGGATCGGCGCGCCTACTTCCCGGGCCGATTCGTTCAAAAGCATGAGTCGGTGGTTGACCGAAAGCTCGCGTCCTTCTTCGGCCAGGCGGCGAATGATGTTTTCCACCATTACAACTGAGCTGTCTACGAGGATGCCGAAGTCGATGGCGCCCAGACTGAGCAAATTTGCCGGTACGCCGAATAAGTTCAAGCAAATAAAGGCAACCAGCATGGCCAGTGGAATTGGAATCGCCGTAATGATGGCGGCCGGTATGTCGAGAAGGAAGAGGCAAAGCAAGACAAGTACCAATCCGATTCCGAATTCAATATTGGTGCGAATCGTTTTGATTGTTCTGTTAATCAGGTCCATCCGGTCGTAGAGCACTTCCATATTGACGCCGGGCGGCAATCGTTTGATGATTTCCGGAAGACGGTCGTAGACCCGCTCGAGCACTTGAGACGGGTTTTCACCCCGCCGCAACAATAGAATGCCTTCTACGACGTCATCTTCATGTGCTTTTCCAACTTGTCCACGTCTGACCAGGGACCCTATTTTCACCTTTGCAATATCTTTAATTCGGATCGGAGTGCCTTTTTTATCGGTACTTACAACAACCGATTCGATGTCGCCGACGTCTTCGAGAAGTCCCAATTCGCGCACAATCAGAGCAGTACCGCTTTTTTCGATGAAGCCACCGCCGGAGGTGGCGTTGGCTTTGGTCAGGGAATCGAAAACTTGTTGCAGTGTGATGCCATAGGATTTAAGTTGATACTGATTGACGTCCACCTCGTAAGCTTTTGTCGGACCACCCTGACTGATGACGCCGATTACACCGGGGATCTGCCGGAAAAGTTTTTCCATCTCCCATTGCTGTAGCGACCGCAGTCCCATCGCCGAGTAGTAGGGACTGTGCAGGCAATAACGGAAGATTTCTCGCAAGGAGCCGACTTCCGGCTCCAGATGCGGATGCACGTCGGCCGGAATGTCGGCTTGTGCAAGGCGTTCTAAGACTTGCTGCCGGGCAAGCGCAGTAGGTGTGGATTCGACGAAAGTAGTGGTGACCACCGATAGCCCGTAAAGCGACAACGATCGCAAAGACGTCTGACCGGGTATACCATTGAGCTCTTTCTCGAGAGGGACAGAAACAATGCGCTCGATTTCTTCGGCGCCTTTGCCGGGATAGAGCGTGATCACCCGCACTTGCGGATTGGTCAATTCCGGATACGCTTCCAGTGGCAGCATCCTGACTGCCACTACACCGGCAATGACCACGAGGACGGTGGCGGCAAGCGTCAAATAGCGCCCCTTAAGCGCGCTATTGATCAGTTTGTCGATCCAGGAATTCATCAAAAAAGCAAAGTCTCGCAATTACCTCAATAGATATTAACGAGTCTTACATCCAAATCAGATCGAAAAGTGATCGTTTTGTAATATCAGTCTCTGAAGTCGAATTCTTTGGGCAAAGAGAAGTTGGAAAAGATCGCACAGATCTTGTTGCAGATGTGGAAGCAGACGCCGCAATCGCCACTATGCTTTCCGCTCGTCTAACGTTATAAAACGTGAAATATGGCTTGGAGACAGCCGGTATGCGTGCCGTTGTCGGTTAGACTGTGCTCACTTGCAATCAGGTTTAACTGGATTATCTGGTGGCAAGACGCGCTGGGAGGCTTGTCATGGTTGCGTCCACTTCAGTCCGAGCAAATGCAAAAATCTTGCGCATCATTCGATTGCGCGTTATGGACAAGCCGGGTAATCTCGGCAGAATCGCCACTTTGCTGGGTGAGCTAGATGCAAATATCGGTGAAATCACGATTGTTTCGCAGGGGCATGATTTCATCATTCGCGAATTCAGTGTGGCGCTCGATGATGAAACGCACTTGAGTTGCATTCTTGAAGGACTGAAAGTGCTGGAAGGTGTGCAAGTCGATGCGGTGATCGACCCGGTTCAACACGCGCATGAAGGCGGCAAAATCGAAATGCGCAGTCGTGTAAAACTGGACAGTGTGGCTGAGATGCGGATGATCTACACTCCCGGTGTCGCCCAAATCTGCAAATTGATAGAGAAAGAACCTCAGGCCAGTAAAGTCTACACATCAATTGCCAACACAGTCGCTGTAGTTACAAACGGCACGGCCATTCTTGGGCTGGGTAATATCGGTGCCGTTGCCGGCATGCCGGTCATGGAAGGAAAGTCTGTCCTCTACCAGCAACTGGTTGGAATTAGCGCCGTTCCTATTTTATTGAACTCGACGGACATCGATGTAATCGTCAACACGGTTGCCGAAATCGCTCCTACTTTTGCAGCGATTCACCTGGAAGATATCGCCGCGCCGGATTGTTTCGCTGTCGAAGAACAATTGCAAAAGCGGCTCAATATCCCGGTTTTGCATGACGATCAACACGCCACGGCCGTGGTTGTTCTGGGCGCATTGATGACA
>JADZFV010000091.1 GCA_020854255.1 Candidatus Melainabacteria bacterium
CGGAGTTAATGCACCCGGGCAGCCGGATGCAATTAGCGCAGTTGCAGGTTCTCGCTCGTTTATCGAAGAGCAAACAGGCAGCCAATCGCTGGGTCAAATCATTCTGGACTCTCAAACCAATTGAAATAGCATCCCCTTTACTGGCCAGTTGCGTGGAAGATTTCAGTTTGGGGGCGTTTCAGATAATGCCAAACCCTGAAATAGCCCGATCTTTTATCATTTCTTGCCAATAAGAAAGGTCCCTGCGTCGAAGCAGAGACCTTCCAAGAAACGAAAGGAGGAACGTACTGTATGGATTGCAAGTTTAGCTGTTGAATCCCCAGTCGTTCGTAACCGGTGTTTGGAACGGTTGAACGTATGGAGTTGATTCTACAGCTGCGGGCTCTTGTACCGGGGGGGCAAAAGAGGTTTGCGGTTGTGCAATCGGGGCTGCAGGAGCTTGAGCTGCTTGTGCTTGCGCAGCGGCTACAGCGGCTTTGATGCTTTCATCCAACAAGCCTGCTTTTTCACGCAGCAGATACTCGATATAGTCGCCGCGGCTCATGCGAGAAGCAGCTACTTGTTCGTCAAGCAATCTGTGTGCCATAGGGGTGACACATACTGCAGTTGTTGTCCCTCTGTTCTTTCCGAAGAAGAAGGACTTGGCGCCGCCCTTAGGACCAGTCTGCTTAGCGGAAGCAGGCAGTCTGAGAGGGTTCATGCCAGCGCGCTCACGAATGAGCATTTCGACGTAATCGCCGTTTGACACGCCTGCAGACGCCGCTTGTTCCTTCAACAGTTGACGGCCAAGAGCTGTCAAGTTGAATGAAACCGACCCTGATTCCTTACCTGGGAAACGGGAACGGCGAGGGGACGTTGTCTTCACAGAAGTGTTTGTTTGCACCGTTGTGTTCATTGACTTTTCGGCAGCAGCAATAACGAGAGCACTATGCTTCGCACTAATTGTTCTGCCTTTCCTCCTTTTCTGAGAAAATCGGAACCCGACTGGTATCGCAAGTTCTAGCTTGCTTTTACTCTTAGAATGGCAGCTCGGCTGCCTCTCAAACGGTAGCTTTTGCTACCTCCCAACGCACTCCGTCGATTACCGCGCATATTAAGAAAACGCGTTCAACGGATTTCTTGAAAATTTCTCCAGGACCACGGCTCAAATAGAGCGCATGACAATCTAGAGGAAATAACCTCCAGCTCCCTCCTCTTAGTGGTTTCCTCGTTTGAGGATTTCTAAGAGTTTTCCTGGCAACCCTTTCCAAGACCTTGATTATAGAGCAACTTTACCGGAATAGAGCAGTAGTCATGTATCACATGTTTTTAATAATAGGCGGCGTTTTAGCGGCAATCCAGGTCTACTCAAACACGCGGAAAAGCGCTCAGGGCCCAGCTATTGAATACTAAAGCAATGACCGTTCCCAGGGCCGCACCGACGAATACCTCGACTGGCGTATGTCCTAGAAATTCCTTAATGCGCTCGGAAGAGAGCTTCGGATGCTCTGAAAACAGCTCCGTCATAATCTGATTGAGGACCTTAGCCTGCAGTCCTACAGTGCGTCTTACGCCGGCTGCGTCGTACATAACGATGAAGGCAAAGGCGAGAGCTATCGCAAATGAAACCGAATTGAAGCCTTCGATAAGCCCCACCGATACCGCCATGCCTACAGTGCAGCAGCTGTGACTGGACGGCATTCCACCGGTTTTGGCCAGCAAGCGCAAATCCAGATGTCCGGTGCGCAAGAGCTTGGTGACAATCTTTGCCAGTTGCGCAATGCAACTGCACAGCACGGTGACCAGAATTACCTGCCAACCGCGCTGGTCGTGCATGGGCGCAGCCTGCAGGGCGACCTGAGTACCGCCAGAAGTCTGAGCAAAGAGAGTTGCTAACCAGGAAAGAGGGAGAGAAAAATCCATAGACTGATGCAAGACTCCCTTAATTAGACCTGTGAATAGCATACTGGAGAAGCGCTTTGAGAGCCGGCGCTCCCAGATTGTCATCACAGCATTCTTCAACAAGCTGCAATCCAGTTAGTTCTAATTGTTTCAACCTCTCGCGCGCACCGTCCACTCCAAAGAAGCGAACGAAAGTGGCTTTAGAAGCGGCTTCATCCTTCCCAGGCGTTTTGCCGAGTGTGGCAACGTCACCGGTGACGTCCAGCAAGTCGTCAGCTATTTGAAAAGCAAGACCGAGAACCTCACCGTACAACGCCAAATTATCAAGCTTGTCCAGCGGAGCGCCTACAAGGCGGGCACCGGACCAGACGGAAAACCTAATCAGGGCACCCGTTTTGGCTCTATGTATATCTTCCATAACATTGGCAGTGAGAACCGGCCGGACATCAATGGTTTCCCCAATTTCTGTTGCGACACCTTCTCTTTGCAACATATCTTTACTGTCACAGACGCCATCTCTTCCCATAACGCCCGTATGGATCATGTCGGCTACTTGCCCGCCCACCATGCCTTCAGGCCCAGTCGCCCGTGCCAATTCGGAGACAACCGAAAGCAAAGTATCCGAATCGACGCTGCGCGGAGTTTCTTCTATAAGGATCTGATTGGCCAGCATTAACAGCGCATCACCTGCCAAAAGCGCCACAGCCTCGCCGAAAACCTTGTGGTTGGTGGGCTTACCTCTTCTCAAGTCATCATTGTCAAGAGAAGGCAGGTCATCATGTATCAAGCTCATCGCATGAACCATTTCAATTGCGCATGCGCAAGGCAGGGCAATTTCAATAATGTCGGCAACATCGAGCTTTTGACTTTCATGGCTGGCTTGGAGGCTGCCCTGCGGTCCACTTTCGTATCGGCTGCGGCTGCCGGCCATCGCTTCAGCCACCGCCAAGCACAAGATGGCGCGCAGGCGCTTGCCGCCCGACAAAACCGAATAGCGCATCGAATCCCAGAGCACACCACCCTTGTCTGCAGTCAGATATCTATCTAAGCGTTCCTCGATAAGAGCTCGCCTGGCGCTCACATAAGCATCGAAATCAAAAACTGGCTCGGACTGAACGCCCTGTGACATTTGTGCGTAACCCGCTGTATGTGACTTCATCTACTCTCACGCGCTGCGTGATCGCGCCTGTCATTTTCGCGCGCTTTATATAACTCCATTGCACTTTTGGCAAATTTCACTCCCAGCATCGCCCAGCGCACCATGCTTTTTTCTTTATTGAGAAAGAGCATGGCAAAAGGTGTGAGATTCTTCAGAAAGTCAGGCAGAATTTCACTTGTCGATGATTCACGTTTTTCCACAAATCGATAATTCAAATCGGCCAGTTTGTGATTGACCATCGCCAATTGAACCGTCGCCTCATCCTGAACCATATCGGCAATGTCTTCGGCCAATATCAGCTTTTCCAAAATCCAACCCTGAAAAATGCAAATAGATAAGGAGATTAATCCAACTGCCAGCATGAAATAAAACATCATCACTTTGGCAGCTGATACCAGATTCGGTTGCAGAAAGACTGGTATTGCCAGGGCAATGACGACCAGGACTGCAATCACTTTATATCGAGTGGGAATCAAATCGGCAGAAATCGGTCCGCTGCATGCCGCGGTATAAGCCGCGGCAGCTTCGCTGCTTCGCATATCTGTGGCTTGTGAATTGGGGGTTCTTTCCATGCGCTCTTACTTCTACGACTCTGAGATTTGCCCTCTACTTCAACAAACTTCTGGCAATCAGCATGCGCTGAATTTGATTTGTACCCTCGTAAATTTGCCCGGCTTTGGCATCCCGGAAGATTCGCTCTATGAGAAGATCGGGGTCCAGACCCCTTTCTTGTGCCAGAGAAATGGCTTCTGTAGATACTTTCATGGCCGCATCGGTGGCTTGAATTTTGGCCATGGCCGCAAGCGTCACATCTGATTCGCCGCTGTCTATGCTGCGCGCCGCCTGGTATGTAAGAACGCGCGCCGACTCGACCATCAAGACTAAACTGCCGATCAGATAATCGAGCTGCCCGCATTCTTTGCTTTCCTTACCGGCGGCAACCACCTTGAGGGCGGCGTCGAGAGCGCCCTGAGCCCAGCCGGTCGCTTGAGCGGCAATTGTGACTCGCCCTTTAGCCAGGCTTCCCAGGGCCACCTTACGCCCATCGCCTGGGGCTCCGAGGATATTGTCCTTAGGAACACGGCAATCGCTAAATACAATTTCGCAAGTTGAATATCCGCGCATACCAAGCATCTCAAATTTCTGACCAATTTGAAAACCCGGGAAATCTTTGTCGACAATGAATGAAGTAATGCCGGACGAGCCTTCCTTGCTGCCGTCTTCATTGAGAAGGCGGGCCATCACTATGAAATAGTCAGCTGAAGCACCGCTTGTAATGAAGGTCTTAGTGCCGTTGAGAATATATACATCGCCCTGCGGTCTGGCGGTCGTAGCGATGGCCGCCGTGTCGGAGCCGGCGTTTGGCTCGGTCAATCCGAAAGCGGCCAGGAATTGCCCAGTGGAAGATGGTTTCAGGTACTTCTTCTTCTGTTCTTCGGTGCCGTGCCTGTAGACAGGCTCCTGGCACAATACGTGCACTCCCAGAGAACTCATGATCGGCACGCAGCGCCTGGCAAACTCTTCATTGACGAGCACAAAACTCAAGTAGTCGCCGCCAGAGCCGCCATAAGTGGTGGGAAAGGGCAGCGCACCCAGCCCTTCCTTGCATGCCAATTCGAACAAATCGCGCCTGAAGGTATTCTCCGCATCCGAGCGCTTGGTCTCCTCAAGCGAGATCGCGTCGGCAAAAGCAACGGCCTTGGCAAGCCATTTCTTCTGATCGGCAGTCAGCAAAGTCAGATACTTTGCAAGGTGTTGAGGAAGACTATCGGTTTTTAGCATTGTTGAGGTCATATGGTGACAATTCAGACAGGGACGAGGATACAGCTATGAGGTCAGGGTTTCTGCCTGAGTTACTTAAATTTGATACTTAATATCAGAAGAGATAACTATAGCGGATGGGGCAGAATCCGTCTGCCCGATCGCCGCCACAAGAATGGAAAACGCGGTCAGGCGGGCGGCTTGAGAACGATTGAGAATACTTAGACAATGCTAAAATCTCGCAGTATTGCGGTCAGTCAAACAAGCCAGGTGAGTCGATATGGAGCTTTCCCAAAACCCGCCAATCTCTGTCTCAGAAAGCGCTGTTTCAAACAGCAGAAGTCTGCCCAGACGAGACATGCTCGCCGGCATAGTCACCGCACTGATGGTCGGGATCAAAGGAAAAACCGAAGCGCAAGCGAAGTCCACAGATAAAAATGACAATTCAGAGCGTGATAAAGAAAACGGACAGGCTGACAGAGCCCCTGAAAAGGGCAAGGCGCCTGCCGAACAAAAGATTGTCAAAGCAAAGCACCTCTCTAAAGGCGACACCATAGGCATTGTGGCGCCGGCAAGCCAGCTTGAAAACGAAACCGAAATTGAATACACCTATCAATGGCTTAAAAAAATCGGTCTGAAATACAAAGTCGGCAAGCATGTTTTCGACAGCTACAGCGATTTTGCCGGCAGTGACGACAGTCGTCTTGCCGACTTCAATGCCATGTGGGCGGACCCAGAGGTGAAGGCTGTCATGCCCATGCGCGGCGGCAACGGCGCCGCCAGACTCTTGACCGGCATCGATTATGACTTGATTGCCAAAAACCCAAAAATCATCGTCGGCTATTCGGACATCACATCTTTGCTCATCGCCATTCACCAAAAAACAGGTCTCGTGACCTTCCACGGCCCAATGATGGGAGGCTTTTTTGAGGGCTCGTACACATATCACAACTATTTGAAAGCAGTGATGAACAACAAACCGATCGGATTTGTCACTGACAAAGAAGAAAAAGAACTGTGGAATCCAGAAGGGCCGCCGACTCGATACGTTATTGCCAAAGGCAAGGCCCGCGGTCGTTTGACCGGCGGTTGCATGACGCTTATCCGCCAGTTGATGGGCACTCCTTACGAAATTGAAACGGCAGGAAAAATCCTTTTCCTGGAAGATCTCGATGCCGAGCCGCATGAAATCGACCGCATGCTTTACCAGCTGCATCTGGCCGGTAAGCTTGAAAGCGCCGCAGGCATAATTATCGGCGAATGCACGAATTGTGGGCCCGGTGGAAGCGGCAGAAACTATTTCCCGCTCAATTTCAGTCTCGATCGCATTCTCGAGCAGCGTTTGTCCGGTCTGGGCATACCTGTGATTTACGGTCTGCGTTTCGGCCACAGCAAAGAAAAATGCACCATTCCAATAGGGGTAATGGCATCTATCGAAGCCACAGACAATGTCGCCAGATTCAAAATCGAAGAGAGCGCAACTCTATGATGAGCGAGTCTGCATAATGCCCGCGACAGATCACATGACCAGGCGAGAGCTGATTGGCAACGGAGCGAAGATGCTGATTTCGGCAACAATTTTTTCAAAGGGAATGGATAAGATGGCCCAGGCGAAACAACAAACAAAGCACCAGTCTCAAAGTAAGAACGCCACCATTGCCGTAAAACCTGAAGGCGAAAATATTTTGAAACCGAAGGCTCTCAAACCAGGAGACCGAGTCGCCCTCTTGTGTCCGGCCGGTCGTCCCCATAATCCCGCCTCTGTAAATCGAGCCAGAGCAATCGTGGAAGAAATGGGCTTCAAACCCGTGGTCGGAAAAAATGCTCTCAAGATTTTCGGCACAATGGCCGGATGCGACGAAGAAAGACTGTCCGACTTCAACGACGCACTGTCAGACGACTCGATTGCCGGAATCTTTTGTGTTACCGGCGGCTATGGAGCATTGCACCTGGTCGACAAAATTGATTGGGACCAACTGAAACAAAGTCCTAAAGTTATAGCCGGCTCGGACGACATTTGTCATCTCCTTTTTGCCGCCTACGCCCGCACCGGCATCGTCTCATTTCACGCGCCCAATATGGACCGCATCTCCAGCCGCGAGTCTTTTGATTCGCTTAAGCAGGCAGTTACATCCAAAAATCCGCTACCATCGGTGCAGTCAAATTACTGGGGAATCGATGCATCCACCGATGGCTCATCCGAAACGAAAGCCCGTATTCCTGACGATAAATGGCAGATTAGCTATTCATACGCTGCCGTTGAAGGCGTAGCTGAAGGCGCTCTTTTGGGCGGCAATTTGACCGCACTGGGTTCACTTATGGGCACGTCCTATCAACCATCATTTAAAAACACCGTGCTTTTTCTGGAAGATATAAATGAAGATCACGGCGTCCTCGATCGCTGGTTCACCAATCTCTATCTGGCAGGCGTTTTAAGTGAAGTCTCCGGAGTGGCGATGGGCGATTTCGAAAGTTGCCGCACTAAAGAGTGTTTCAACATGTATTCGCTGGAAGATCTTTTCGGCGATCGCATGAAACAACAAAACAGACCATGCTGCTTCGGTATGCCGCTCGGTCAGTCGGCTCGCTCTCTTGCTGCACCAATCGGCGTGCGGGTAAAACTCGATGCCACCAGAGGCAACATCACCTACTTAGAAACTGCACTTATTTAGATATTGCTCTTATTTAGAATAAACATTTGAGAGCAAATTGACCACCGCCTGAACCAGGCGATCTTCATCCGCCATGCTCAATCTTTCGTCTTCCTCCCACTCAATTTCGATTTCATGCACTTCGGCAAAACCAGCTACCGAGCCAATCGACTTTTTGACTTGACCAAGCCCTTCCAGATAAGAGAACTGTCCGCCAGATTACGCGCACTGATGCGCAGACCAGCACAGATGGTCAGTGAAGTTTTGCAGGGCGGAGATCTGGAACTCGCTGACCTCAAGCACGAAGTGTGGAAAAACGGCGAGCAGATCAAACTTTTTCCGCAGGAGTTCTCGCTTCTTGAAGTGCTCATGGGTAAACCAGCAATGGTCCACACAACTTAAAGTCTGATCAATCTCGTCTGGAAATCGGAAGCAGGAGCGTCAGGGGAAACCGTTAGAACATCGGTTTTGAGACTGCGCAGAAAAATCGACAACGCAGGAGAGCCGTCTCACATTGAGAATGTCCACGGTGTGGGATATAAGTTTCGTCAGAGTTGCTCGTAGTGGCGACGCCATGCGTCACCCGGGCAATGCCTGCCATCGCCCCTGCAATTTCACACCGTCACATCGGCTCGAACATTGCTTCCAGCTCGCTTGCCAGTTCGTCATAGATGCTCAAGATTGCATCCGGAATGCTTTCGACCAGGTTGCCAGCCGTCACGGATGCTTCGCCTAACGCGTGGGAAGCGATGTCTCCGGCGCGACCGTGCAGGTAGACTCCCGCAACTGCAGCGTCAAACGGCTCCACTCCCTGCGCCAGTAATCCGCCGATGATACCGGACAGGACATCGCCCACACCGGCTGTTGACATGCCCGGATTGCCGGTTGGGTTTATGTATACGTTTCCATCCGGATCGGCAATGACTGTGTGTGCGCCTTTCAAGACTACGATGCAGCCGAATTCAACTGCTGCTTTAGTAGCCGATCCGATTCGATCTTTTTGAATGTCTGAAGTCGATTCGTCAAGCAAACGCGCCAATTCCTTGGGGTGCGGGGTGATGACGATATGTCTTGCATCTTCGGGGAAAACTTTGGTGTTCTCGGAAATACAATTGAGACCGTCGGCATCAATAAGGCATGGAACTTCAGTTGAGCGATCCATGACTTTGGACATGAATTTTTGCACGAATGAAACCGTTTCTTCATTGGTAGAAAGCCCCGGTCCAAGCACAACTGCTGTTGCTTTGTCGAGATCCTTTTCCAGTTCCCAGAGGGCTTTGGGCGCGATTGTAGTTTTATCCGTTTCCGCAATTGGCCGATAAATTACTTCCTTAGGTGGAAGGTGAGGCACCAGGGACGATGGCGTCGCCAGAATACAGAGGCCGGTGCCGACCTTTAGAGAGCTTTCCGTAGCCAGCATGGTAGCGCCGGACATGCCGAGGCTTCCGGCAATCGTGAGCAGGTAGCCGAATGATCCTTTGTGGGAATTGGCGGGACGCTCGGGCAGAAGATCTCTTACCAGCTCTACGGACGTGAGATGAACGAACGGCTTTTCATGGGCTGCTTCCGGCAACCCAATATCAATGACACGCAGTTCTCCGGCAAAGTCCGAGCCCGGGAAATTGATCAACCCCGGTTTGACGTTTCCGAAGGTGATTGTGGCATGGGCCTTAACAGCAGCTCCCATCACTTGACCGGTGTCCGAATGAATACCGGAAGGAAGGTCGACAGCAATGACTGTGGCATCACTTCCATTGATCATTTCAATGGCGTGCATAAAAACTGCATCGACATCTCGATCAATGCCTGTTCCCAAAAGCGCATCGACGATGACAGTGACGCTCGAGGAGAGTTGTTTGCCGTCTGCCGTGTCGAAGAAATTCGATGAAAGATCAGAAGAGAAGGAGCGAACCTCAACGCCGAGTTTTTTCAGTATGTCGCGATTGGTACTGCTCTCCACCGTGGTCATTGCCTGATCGGCCTGAGCGCCGCGCCCTTTGGTGTTTCCTACAACCCAGACATGAACCGGCACGCCCCAGAGATGCAGGTAACGCGCTACGACAAAACCATCACCACCGTTATTGCCGCGCCCGCAAAAAATTGCCACCGAACCTTTTTGCGAACCGCTCTGACTTTCATTGCGCTCTTCCCAGACCTCAAATGCTGCCTCGGCTGCGCCGCGCCCCGCCACTTCCATTAGCACCTGGCCCCAGTTGGGATCGCATTTGGCGATCCAGTCGGATTCGAGCCTGCGAATCTGCGCGGTTGTCGGAATTCTGAATATGTCTTTGGCGGGCATAACTTTCTTGCTCTCTGGTGCCATGAATGATTTCTTCGTCTTTGCCTTGGTTGCGCTCTCGCTTACCATTTCAATGCACCTCTTGTGGAATTAATCGAACATCGGTCGTGGGTCCTGTAACAACGGCGCAGCGGACCTTGTGTCCGGGCGCCTTTTCTTCCAATGACGGAACCGCCTGGCGGCTCTTCGGCTCGACAAGCAGGCAGCGGTCGGCGAAGCGACAGCCCTTAGGCAAATCTATCAGGCTGGGCGGCTGGCCCTGAATCGGTGTCAGGCGTTTGTTGCCCGGACGCGGCAATGAATTCATCAAACCGATCGTGTACGGGTGAAGTGGATTTTTGAAAAGCTCGTTTACTTCCGCCATTTCCACTACCGAGCCGGCATACATGACCGCCACGTGATCGCACATTTCTGCCACCACGCCGAGGTCATGGGTGATCAAAAGAATAGACATGCCGTGTTCGTGCTGAATAGTACGCAGAAGCTCGAGAATCTGAGCCTGAACAGTCACATCGAGCGCCGTCGTTGGTTCGTCGGCAATCAGAAGTTTCGGATTACAGGACAGAGCCATGGCGATCATGACGCGCTGGCGCATGCCGCCGGAAAAGTGGTGGGGATAATCGTCAATTCGCTGAGCCGCTTGTGGAATGCGCACTTGATCGAGAACCTCAATGGCTCTCTGGCGCGCTTCTTTTTTGCCGACTTTTTGATGAAGTTCGATCGCTTCCATAATCTGATCGCCAATCGTATAGACAGGATTGAGCGATGTCATCGGATCTTGCGGAATGAGGGCTATCTGATTTCCTCTCACCGAGCGCATCTGCGCTTCCGACAGGGTCAAGAGGTCGCGCCCTTCAAAAAAAATTTTTCCGGCAGTTATGCGGCCTGGCGGCGGGACCAATCTGAGGATGGAAAGAGAAGTTATGGATTTTCCACAGCCTGATTCGCCAACGATGCCAAGCACAGAACCTTTCGGCAGGGAAAAACCCAGATCATCAACCGCCACCGCCAGCCCATTTTCAGTAGGGAAGACGGTCTTCAGCCCCTGGATCTCAAGGAGAGGGCTTTCTACCGCGGTATCGTGGGCGTTATTCATAAGCGAAGTCTGGGCAATCTCAAATAGAGTCTGGCGCGAAAAAGCCGCCTGTCACGTCTGTCCGTCGCGAAATCCGCCTCACCGGCGGCTATGATCGCAGAATTGAATGCACCGGTCAAATATACAAACAAGAACTTAGGACTTTCAATTAAGTGCTGTCGCCCCTGCTTCGCAGGTGATTTAATAAGAGAAGAGGAAGTGCCGATGATCGAAGATAACCGCACAACAGATATTTCTGTTCTGCAGCTGCTTACGAAGTTGGTCAAGGAAACCGACCGTTTAGTGCGCCTGGCAGACGATATAGATACGCATGCAAGCACCCCGCAGGCAAAAGCTGCTTTTCAGCTGATAGGCACTGAAGTGGAGAGCATATTGGCGCAGATGCACACCTCTCTCGATCCACTTTACAGACTCTACGACCTCGACCCCGGCATGATGTCGCTCGAGCAAAACAGGCGCAATTCAGTAATTCGCGAATTTGGACCAACAGAAGTCTCCAACGCTGACACTTACGACGAGCAAGCCCTCTGGAACGACGTCAAAGCCAAGGGCGGCAACGGCACGCCGTAGTCCGGCATGCTCGCAGGGGCTAGGCATTTGCAACCGCTGCGCGCATGTAGGCGCAACGCCACCCATCTCCCTGTTGTAAGAGGGGCGGTGCATGGCATTGCCCGGTCAAAGGAATTGCAATCCGAAGCAACGCTCTAATGCGAAATCCTGACTTAGAGCGACTTTTCTGTAGCCAACTTGGTGGAATTCGGTTTGGCACTTACGCCGGCGATGCTGATGCCTTGCCGCTCTACATATGTGTACTTACCGCTGGCAAACGCCTGCACCGTTTTTCTCATCGGGATCAAAAACGGCTTGAAGTGGTGTCCGCGCATTTCTGTATAGGCCCTGTCGAATTGCCAGCCATCAGAAAGTACTCTGTGGATGCCGACGATCATGCCGGTGCGGTCGGCGCCCTGCAGGCAGTGAATATATACGGGTTGCCTGGCCGGGTCGCGGATGATATCGAGAACACTCGACACCTTGGTGAGATTGGGGTCTGCATAGCCCATCGGAATGTTGTAATAGTCAAGACCTATCGCCATAGCGGCGCGCTCTTCTTTCTTGGACGCGGCGCCGCCGCCTCTCAGGTTGACGATGGTTTTGACACCGGCAGCTTTCAATTCTTTCATAGCCCGCGCCGATGGAGCGCCGCCACGCATGAGGTTCGCCGATACGCGCTCAAAATTTCTCACATGAACCACAGTATCTGTTTGAACAGCAGGCGCCTGGACAGGCGTCTCAACGGCAGACACAGCTTCAGCATCAGCGGCTTGCACCATCTGTGGTGCACAAGCCGAAAGCGCAATCGCCAGAGCGACACAATTGCGTTTTTGCAAAGAACTGGGGGTGACTCGCATGTATTGCACCAGTTGACAGCTGCAAAATAATAACATGGCAGGCACTTTACATGTGTAAAGTTTCAAACCTGTTCCAGGATTCCGAGAGACGATTAAAACGGGCTTATTTTGAAATTTGGTCAGCTATACTCTTTACTCGTTAGAAAACAGACGCAAACACACTCCAGAAGTTCCCGAAATTAAGTGTCATCGACCGTTCCAATCTCCGAGCTGAAAAAGAAAGCAGATCGCTTCGTCCTTTTCCTTAGAGTTTTGTGGAAAGAGTTTCATGGATTTTTCTATCTGCTGGTGATTACGTTTGCTATATCCAACACTCTGCTGTTTCTTTACTATCCAAAAGAGGACCTGCCACATCAACACAGCATGTCCTGGATTCAGTCGGCTTACTGCACATGGCTGATGATGTTCTTCGAGACGCCTCTCAACTATCAGGATGACTGGCGAATCGCGCCCCTGTTCTTCTTTCTGCCCTTGCTCGGGCTTCTGGTGATTGCAGAAGGTGTTGTGCACTTAGGCAATATCCTGATTCAGAGAAAACGATACTCAACGGAGTGGCAAAAAATGCTCGCGGCAAATTTCGAAAACCATGTCATTGTCTGCGGCCTGGGCAATGTAGGTGTGCGCGTGGTTCAGCACCTTAAACAATTCGACGAGAAAATGGTTGTTATTGAGGCCAATAAAGATTCCAGATTTGCGCATGAAGTTGCCGGCAGCGACATCCCTGTGCTTTTTGGCGACGCGAGAGACACCAGACTTCTGGAAAATGCAAACATGACAAAGGCTAAAGCTGTCATTTGTGTCACCAATGACGATATGGTCAATCTCGAGACAGCTTTAACAGCACGCGAATACAATCCCAACATCAAAATAATCATCCGCATGTTCGATCAAAAGCTGGCAAAGAAAGTGCAAAAAAGCTTGGGAATTCACGGCGTTTACAGTTCGTCCGCACGCTCGGGAAGATTGTTTGCACAAGCAGCAATCAGCGAAAACATTATTGATTCATTTGAGTTCGGCGGCACGACCATCAATGCTTATCAGCTCACTATCGAAGCGAATAGTCCACTGGTTGGCGAAACCATCGACGACGTTCGCTATAAGAACGAAGTCACGGTACTGCTGCATGAAAAAACTGGCGGTGAGTTAGACTGGAACCCACCGCCATCCAAAGTTCTTTCCGTCGGTGACAAACTTTTGATCATGACCGACCGCCATGGAATCAATAGATTGCAGAGCACGAAGAAAAAGCTGGCCCTGAAGAAGGACACTGAGTAACCGGCCCGCCAAACGGCACGTCAATAAACGTCTCCTGCTAGAGGCGATTCAAGACAGCTTGCAACGCGTCAAGAAAAATATCGAATCAAGCAGATGCGAATCAATGCCGGAACGCTTATGTACGGAAACGACAGGAGGCGAGCTTCATTATTGCAAAGTCGAAATTCTAGTGAACACATTGGCACAATTTGCGATTTCTAAGGTGGGTAATAACCAATATAAGGTTGCCTGTTGTGATAAACGGAAGCTCGTACTTTTCGCCGAATAACGGACCAGCAACAAGAAGTGCACCAGCGACCAAACTCAATCCGAAAATAGTGGCATAAAGAACTTGCTTCTTGCGGTGTTGCATGTAGCCGGGGCCGATAGCGAAGATCGCAAAAGCAAAAACAAACAGCGCTATGACACGATGTGCCAGTTCGCCCTCGAGAAACTGCAGACCGAGAAAAGGTAAAAGAGCTATGAGAAACGGCATGGCCATGCAGTGAATCAGGCAGAGAGTCGAGGCCGCAATACCAAGATTGTCGAGCAAAACGGTTGTCTGAACTTTCTTATGATGCTCCTGATGGGCGATGCTTTCTTGCGCGCTCACGACAATCTCGTCGCCGACAACGGTTGAAAAGACACTGGTGTTGCCTGGAGGCGCTTGGCGCTCGCCGTGTGAATGGCCGTGTTTGTGCCTGTGACCGCTCTTCTTATCGCAGCAGGACGAACCTTTGAATGCCGGGCAATGATCGTGAGCTGAGTGATTGTGCCCCGCATGATCTTCGTTTTTGCTTCCGCAGCATCCGGACAAAGAGGCTGTAGCGCCGGCCGATGAGTCCACATGCAGCGGATTTACACCTGCGTGCGAGGCATCCGTCTTGTTTTCATGCAAATCTCCAGCGCAGCTGTCTCCACTGGAGTGCACATCCACAACCAGCTCTTTGGGCTCTAGACCCGTCTTTTCGCGCTGTACCGGTTCTGTTATTTCTGGGTTTCCTTTCATCAAGTTTCTCGAAACAACCTGACATGACTGAATTCTGCCAGATTGAAAACGATATTCATTTGTATTTCTATCATATCATCAGGATTTCAGACCTGCCAGGAGGCTCCACAAAGGAGACGAAACGGTAACAGGAAACGGGTTCCCTGAAACGGACTGCCCAGATTTGTGGGTTTTCGTTCGTTAAGGATGTTATCGATTCGAACATCAAAGCTGGACGGTATGAGTCGATTTACCCGGAGTTTTTTCGGCGTGTTGTAACCGGAGCTCAGCCCCAGAAGCGTGATACGAGGCGTGCGTTTTGGTTGAGGTCCGAAAATCTCCTCAGCAAGCCGATTGGGAAGTCCGGACAAGGTCTGAACATCGGCCAGCACCCACCACCCGCGCCTGGACCTGTATCCGTAAGCGGCAGTCAAAGAGTAGCGCCTGTCGTGATCCGGATATTTTTCGCGCGGGCCTTCAATAGCTTCATATATGCCACCGGTCACGCCGCCTGTACCCCTGAGATAAGCCACTTGAACGGTGTTAGAAACAAAGCCGTTAAACCCATAGCCATCCCGTGCAGGTTTCAGCTCCAGCCGCGTTTCCACACCGTAGGACTCTTGTGCGGAAAGTTGCAGGCGATTGTACAGAGGCGTGTTTTGAATGACACCGGAGTCGCCGAAATTGTTCAACTTCTTGTAGTACAGGTTGGTGCGTGTAACCAGGCGAGGTCCGAATTGATTTTCAAGGCTGACATCGACGAGATTGCCTCGGGTGGCGCGCAACGGTCTTATGGTGCCGTTATAGATCCCGTTTGTTTGCCCGTCGGCAATCAGCGGTGCAGTGACAAAAACATCTACAGGCGGAGGGGTGAAGATATTGGAAAACGATCCGCGCAGCACCGCATTTGGTGTGATCACAAATGAGGCGCCGAAGCGACCGCTCGCCTGAGCATCGGTTACAGTCTGGCGTTTGAACGGATTGAGGTCGAACGGTTCCACGCCCGGAACAGTGAGCATGGTCTGGGCAACTTTCATGGTGTTGCCGAATACGCCGGAATAAACATCAGCTCGGACGCCAGCATTTACAGTCAGCCTCTTGAGAAAACCCTCCTTCGGCTTCCACGAATCTTGAAACCAGCCACTTTGAAGATATCGAAAACCTTTGTACTTTGTGATACCACCTGTGATGTTGGGACCGCCCACCTCAAATGTAAACGGATTGATTATGGCGCCGTAAGGCAACGCCCCCTGGGAGTCTGCACTGGCGACAAGATTTGAGTTTCGATAAATCGCCCCATAAGCCGTTGAAACCGGCCGAATCTCGGAATAAAAACCGGTTTCGAGATGGTGGGTCTTTACTTGCTTCTTTAAATTTCCCTGCGCTGAAAACACATAATTGAAGCGCTTTGCAGTAGGTTGAACACTGTTGATTTGCGGTTCTTCGCCATTAACCACCGGCAATGGATCGAAGACAGTTCCGCGACTGGCGAATGTCTCCCGGTAAAAGGCATTAGTCAGAGCAATATTTGCTTCATCATAGAACCTACCGCCCGTGCGCCTGAAAGCAGCAATAATGAAGTTCTGCATGTCGGTCTGTTTCTGCTTAACTCCCACTGACGCAGAAAGCTGCGGCAAAGGAACACGCATGAAGCTTTGATTGAGGCCAGCGGTCAGACGAAAAGTATCGCGCTCGTTGGGCTTGTACTCAAGCTTGGAAAGCGTGTTGATGTCCATGCCCTGATTGTATGAATATTTCTTTGTATAGGGAACCAGCCGATAGGACGAGCCTATGAATTGCCCGGAAGATTCCCAGCGCAGTCGATGCAATTTGCTTTGCGGATTGGCGCTGAAAGCACCGGTGGTGTCGTAGTAAATGTTGCCGGCCATCGGTCCGCCGATCTGCCCGCCTACAAGAACCTTTGGCTTCGCTTCAATATTTCGCGACTTCATGCGCACGACCGCACCAAGCGGTCCGCCACCGTCATGCGCCTCATAGCCTCCGATATCCACCTGCATGGACTGAAGCGAACGCGGCGTCGCCGGCTGCGACTGCTGCAGGACACCGGCTGCTTCCGGAAGCACGACACCATCCAGCTCATAGTTGATAGCATTGTGCTCGCCGCGTGTGATGATGTTTCCATAAGTGTCTGTGATTACGCCCGGTGTACTTTCGACAAGCTGGCGCAAATCGTTGCCGGAGCGATACTCTTCCAGAACTCTTCGTGGAATCGTTGTAGAGCTCCCGATCTTTTCCGGATGAATGAGAGTTCGCTTGCCGGTGACTCGCATGACGTCGACCGGCTCTATGTCTTCAAGGACAATGTTGACTGCTTTTGATTGATCGGCAGCAACGACGAGCTCTTCTGTTTGAGACAACATGTCGTTGTGTGAGAATGTGATGCTCCAGTTGCCCGGGTCAATGTCTTTGAATGAGAATGATCCGTCTTTGCCCGTATCAACATGAAAGCGCTTATGCTCTGCATCTTTATGCTGAAGCACCACCCTCGCATTGGCCAGAGGCTTGCGCAGAGCGTCATCTTTTACCACACCATATACAGTGGCTTTGCCTTTTGCAGGCGGCTCCACAGCGTTGCTGCCATTTGCAGCCGATGCAGCTGTTGCGCCTGAGCCGGTAGCGCCTGGCAAAACAGCGGGATTCACAGGCGAGACTGCCGGAGAGCCACTCGACAAACCAGTTGAAGAGGCGGTCGCAGTGACAGTGGCAGCAGGTTTTGCTGACGTCGAATCAGGAAGCACGGACGCAGGAATCCCCGCAGAAGTCTGCGCCAAGGCTTGTGAATTTATAGTTGCAAACGCGCCCATAATTACAAGTGCGCGCGCGCCAACGAGAAATGCAGTCATCGGTCTGCATCCTTATAAAGTTGCCGGGATTCGAATGCTTGCTGTATCAGCCGCGAAACAACATACGTCGGATATGACACAAGAACAGAAATACGAGTCTATTTCTGTCGGCTCTTGCGCCCATCTACATTGAACGCTACCAGCCTCGTTTTGTAAATGGAAATCGTTTTCATTTTTAATTAGACAGACATAAGAAAACAGAAAATGCCGACAGGCATTCATTTACGAGCGTCTAGAATCTTTCGTTTCCAGGTCTTACTTCTTGCCAGCGGGTGTCATCGCTTGCTGGCACTGTTCGCAAAGTCCGAATATTTCCAGGATATGACCGCGAACTTCAAATTTGTATTTAGCTTGAATGGACTCTTCCAATTGCTGAACCAGACACTGATCGAGGTGCACACTGGTGCGGCAAACTTCGCAAACAAGGTGATGATGGTGCTCACCCGGCTTTACCATCTCGTAGCGCCGCTCTCCGTCGCCGAAGTCGACTGCTTGCACCAGACCAAGCTGTACAAGCGACTCCAGCGATCGGTACACGGTAGTAAGGCCAGGAGGGCTATCTTCCTCACTGCGCAAAGCGCTGTGAATATCTTGAGCGCTGCTCAGTTCGTCGGTACGTTCGAGCACCTCGAGAACTTTCTTCGCTCCCTTCGTCAGCCTAAGACTTTGCGGACTTTTACTGTGGCTGTGTCCGTGCGAACCTTGAACGCTCATTCAACCTCGAACTCGACTTTGATTTTTCTCACCGACTGAACTGGCTTGCCATTTAGCATAGCAGGCTTAAACTTCCAGCGGCGCAAAGTTTTGAGCGCTATTTCGTCAACCTCGTCAGATCCCGACGATGCGAGCAATGTAACCTCATGCTTTCCCTCGCAAGTAATGCAAAAACGCGCCAGACAACAGGATTTATAGCATTCTTCGTGCAGGCTGGAGGGGATTTCCGGCTGCGGGCACTCGACGGCCAGCGCATCTGCATATTTGACAACTTCCGAAGTGCCGATTTTGAAAACCTGCGAAGCAAGTACAGGGCAGACCGAAGATAGACAAACAAGGACAAGAAGATATGCAATCGACAAAAAAGAGACGACTTTTAAATATCGAAAAGACATACTTCACCTCTCTTTGCAGTCTCGGGCAATTTCGATTCTGGAAGTTCAACCGTTAACGGTTAAACTTCTAAATGCCGCTTCGGAAATCCAGGCGAAAAACACCGAAAATCCAAGCCTGACAATAAATTACAGCTTTCGCCGCCTACTGGCAAATGAAAACCGTTTTCACTACTAAAATCTTGCCATGCAAAAGCGACGACGTCAAGGTAAGGGAACGTCGTCGCTTAAGTTCAGTTAGATTTGAGCTTAAAGGCTCAACAACTGTACGATTTGAGGAGCGAGATTGTGGTCGGAGTAATCAGTCAACCAACGAACGGTTATGAGGGTGAAAATTGGCTGGTTGTATCCAACTTCTAACAGTCCTTTGATTGCAGAACCAATGTGCTCCGAACCTTCATGCTTCTGAACCCAGTTGAAGCCGGCGAGCAAAACCTGGTCATCATCGGGGTTAGCTAATACCCAGTTGCGAATAAATTCGCTGGCTTTGAAGAGGTGATTAGCTTGGGCTGTAGCTTGCATATGTTCTAGTGTTTGCATTTTCCTGGCCGGTGTTGGGGTTGTAGCTGGGGTGATCATGGGTGCAGAAGCTGCGGCAACGGGTGTTGGAGCGGGAGCTGGCGCTGGAGCTGGCGCTGGAGCTGGCGCTGGCGCTGGAGCTGGAGCTGGAGCTGGCGCTGGCGCGGAAGCGGGAGCTGGTACGTGCGCAGCGGGAGCTGGTACGTGCGCAGCGGGAGAAGCGGGAGCGGGAGCGGGAGCTGGAGCTGGCGCGGGCGCGGGCGCTGGCGCGGAAGCGGGAGCTGGTACGTGCGCAGCGGGAGAAGCGGGAGCTGGAGTGGGTGCAGCAAAAGCAGAAATGGCTGCGGGTGATTGTGCAAGAACGGGAGAGGGAGCGGGTGTGATGATGGGTGTGGAAGCCGGGGTCGAAACAGGCGCCGGAGCAGGAGTAATGAGCGCCGGTGCTGAGGACGCTTGGGCAACGGCATTAGCTTGAGCTACAACTTCATTTGCCATCAGCGCTGCAATGTTGTTAGATTTGTACATGCCCTCTGCAGGCGGATATCCGGGAGCAGGCTCGCTATCCTGTTCCGTTTTTTCAACCACAGAAGAACCATAATTCATTGGCTCAGTGCCCAACGTATCGAATTCGGGCTCATCATAGTTGCCGTCAACGGCTTCTTCGTACGTGCTGACGCTTACTTCTTCAGCTTGCGCTTGCGCTTGTGCTTGTGCTTGCTGAGCCGCTTCGGTTGATTCTCTAATGAGCATGGAAAGCGCAGTACCGACTTCATCGGAATTTGTTTCCATCTCAAGATCTTGGTCAGGATCGGCTGTCATAGTGGCGGTGCCTCCAGAGCTCGATTCGCCGTTCGCGCTCAGTTCGAAATCGTCGTAATCAAAATTCTCGTTGCTCATAATGTTTACCTTTGCTTCTGGCGAGCCAGAAGCCCCCCCTTGGATGTACGTGCGCCGATACCATATCCCCGCGCGTCGAGCACGATGACGATGGGTTTTTAGAATCCGGACGTAAGGTCCCGCCCTACTTATGTGCCCGGAAACCAAGAGTTTTTATCCGGAGCCGCATTAAACCGCCGCTTGGCAACGCCAATCGGCTGCAAACACATCTATTTATAGGAAATCGAGACGGACGGATCAGGACTTCAAACGCACAGTGGCCCAATAAAAGAGCTGCTCAACATGCTTCGCTTCCTTGTATGACACTTGCTCATTGAAAGCATCATTTGTCGCCCGTGACAATCGGAGTCTGGGAGAATCGCAACTGATACAGTAAACGCCGCTCAGGCGGAATGATATAACTTTGCTTTGGAGAGACTGAGGTTGATACCAATTCCGGTGCGTAACATTCGCCGCCAGGCTTACTCCACATTTCGGAGTGAAAAGCAGGACGCAGCATCTGCCTTTGAAAGTCATTCAGATCACAAACGCGCCCAAGGACATCATCCACAAGATAATGAAAAATGTTTGTTTTGTCGCCCAGTTTCTTGTACTGGCTGTAATAATCCAACGCGCGCTCATAGTCATGCTCCCGCCCGAAGCAGGCAGCTGCGAAGGTGAGATGACTTGCGCAATTGTTCCAGAAGCGCTCTGCAATAGCAGGCCCCTCAACGCATTCGATCACCTGAAACTGAAATTGTACGAATTTCCTCCACCCTCTCATTAAATTGTGGTCGGTGTAAACCGGAGCCAACATGCACAGCGAAAAAGCCACCAGGAGTGCGCAAGTCAGCGAAGAAGCAGTTTGGATTGTCTTGTTGATGAATGGTGAGAACGAGCCGACGCTGACGACTCGCTTTGAAAAGCTGCCATAAACAAGCAACGCTATCCCGTACAAGCACACAGACGAAAAGAGCGCTAACAACCCATGCTGCAACGCGGCTATGCAGGGATTGACAGGGTTGATTCGACAAACACAGAGATCGGCTATCGCATAATCAGCAACAAGCAAGCGCAATCTGTCTGCAATCACTTCTCATTGGCATGTCTTCCTACCCCGCATGAAAGTAAAGATCAACCGACAGATTGAATGACTCTTTGTTTTTAACGACCGGCAAAATTCGAATCCCCGTAATAGAGATTGGCGGCAGAGGTTGTAAACGGGAAAAACCCTGGATCTGGCAAAATGAGTGAAATGCAAAGCAGAACCGACGTCTTCGGTAAAGATAGGTGGTTTTTCTTCATCCGCTGAAACAACCTACTACCCGGCGCGTCTCTTGATAAAGTCGCCATGCTAAACTACCCAACCAAGGGCGGTTAGCTCAATGGTGGAGCACCTCGTTTACACCGAGGGGGTTAGGAGTTCGAGTCTCTTACCGCCCAA
>JADZFV010000092.1 GCA_020854255.1 Candidatus Melainabacteria bacterium
GAAGACAACTTCGTGGGAGAACTCGTCTATGACGGCGAGTTCCGCAAGCCACTTCGAGCAGAGCCGGGTGCTCAGGATATCGTCATACATCAAGGGACCTTTTCTAAGGCTCTCTGTCCAGGTCTGCGCCTGGGCTGGATTGTCGCACCGCAGGAAGTGATGAACAGATTGAGAGCGGCCAAGCGCTCCAGCGATCTGACCACCAACTCGATGGCGCAGGTCGTACTTGCTCGTTATTTGCATGAAGGTCTGTACAAGGAACATCTGGAGCATGTGCGAGCCGCTTATAAACAGCGTCTTGAGACACTTGTGGATGCTTTGGAAAAACAGATTGCGCCCATTACTTTCAATTCAGAGGGGCGGCACAGAGGACCGCAGCGCATGACCTGGACGGTTCCATATGGTGGACTGTTTGTCTGGGCTAAGCTGCCGGCGCGGCTTTCCGCTCGTGAGTTTTTGAATTATGCAGAGAGGGAAGGGGTGACTTTCTCTCCTGGAGAACTGTTCTTCGTCGGCGCAGATCAACCTGAATATTTGCGCTTGTGCTTCATCCAGACTGATGAAGACACGATTAGAGAAGGTGTAAAACGTCTCAGCAAGGCGCTTACCGCGTTCTTCGCCGACGTTTCGCGGGTGCGCTCCAAAGAGAGCACCTGGAGTAAGAGAGGCAACGAAAGAGTATTAATCTAGGCGTCTAATGCGTTATCTCGTGATATCGCCAGCGATGCCAATTCAAGATACAAGCGCCAGCCCATTGGCAGGAGGAAAAAAATGGCAGTCGAAACAAAAGAGAAAAAAGGCGGCAATATTCTTACCGGTAGTGACAAGGTGAAGAAGGCGTTGCCGCAGATGCTCAAAGGTGGCGTCATTATGGACGTCGTCAATGCTGAGCAAGCGAAGATTGCCGAAGCTGCAGGTGCTGTGGCAGTAATGGCTTTGGAACGCGTCCCAGCCGACATCCGCGCAGAAGGCGGTGTATCGCGCATGAGCGATCCTGAATTGGTCGCCAAAATCATCGAGTCCGTGAGCATTCCCGTCATGGCGAAAGCCCGCATCGGACACTTCGTGGAAGCGCAAATTCTGCAATCGTTGGGCGTAGACTGCATCGACGAAAGCGAAGTTTTGACTCCAGCCGATGAGGAATACCACATCGACAAATCCAAATTCGAGATTCCTTTTGTGTGCGGCGCCAGAAATCTCGGCGAAGCATTGAGACGCATCGGCGAAGGCGCAGCCATGATCCGCACCAAGGGCGAAGCCGGAACCGGCGACGTTGTCGAGGCTGTGCGCCACGCACGCAAGATTCTCGGCGAAATCCGCGCGCTTTCAATCATGCCGAGAGAAGAGCTGATGACCTACGCCAAGCAAATCGGCGCACCATTTGAACTGGTCGTCAAAGTTGCCGAAGAAGGCAAATTGCCTGTCGTCAACTTCGCAGCAGGCGGCATCGCTACACCTGCCGATGCAGCACTGATGATGCAAATAGGCGTGGAAGGCGTATTTGTGGGCTCGGGCATCTTCAAGTCCGGCAATCCCGAAAAACGCGCACTGGCGATCGTGAAGGCCACCACCTTCTATCAAGATCCCGAAGTGCTCGCAGAAGTCAGCCGCAATTTGGGCGAACCAATGGTCGGCCGCACCGCAGCCAGCCTGGCTGCAACCGAAACACTGGCCACCCGCGGCTGGTAATACTCTTGGGAGCGCCGGCAGCTTGCCGGCTTTGATCGCTACCAAAATTATGCCAGTGTCGCCAGGCTGGCGGCGCTCCCGAGTTTTCTTTCCTGCTTAGAGGATACCCACCATGGCATCAGCAATCGGAGTTCTCTCACTGCAAGGCGATGTCGCCGAGCACTGCCGATCGATTGAAGCGCTCGGACGCCGTGCCATTCAAATTCGCTATGCGCGCCAGATGGACAGTGTCGATGGATTGATCATCCCCGGTGGAGAATCGACCACCATCGCCAAACTGACAGCGGATAACGCTGATGCAATCTTCGACCGCATTCGCGAATTCATCGATGCCGGCAAGCCTGTCTACGGAACCTGTATGGGCTCTATCTTCCTGGCAAAGGAGATAGAAGGCTCAGCGCAAGGGCGACTGGCCGCCATGGATATAAAGGTGAGACGAAACGCTTTTGGTCCGCAGAGATTCAGTTTTGAAACCACCTTGAACATTCCAGTACTTGGTGAAGAGCCGCTCAATGCCATCTTTATACGTGGACCAGTGATTCTTTCAGCAAGCGAGAACGTCGAAGTGATGGCGCGTGTCGATGCCAACATCGGACGTTTGGGAAAAACGGCAGGCAGTCTACCAGGCGAAAGCGCGCTTTATGATTCGTGCATCGTCATGGCACGGCAGAATAATCTTCTGGTGTCATCTTTCCATCCGGAATTAACCGACGATCTCCGCGTTCATCACTACTTCTTGCAAATGGTCGAAGGCCTTGCACCGGCAAAAGTTTCCAAAGACTTCGAACAGTTTGTGCATACGAAGACGCCACACACCGTCAATCCAATGACTCTGGCAGCGGTTTAGTTTCAGATCGCGATTTACTTCACTTTCTTCTGTAGGTAATCAACGGCTTCTTCTAAAACACTGATTCTTTCAAGCAAGTCGGGTGCTCTCTTGTAGGCATTTTCTAGCGCAAGTTTTTCTTGAACCCATTGCCGCAGAAGCGAACCAACCGGCACATTGTTTTTTTCAGCCGCATCCATAACGGCTAAGATCGTTTCGGGACCTGCACGGAATTGAAGCACTCCACGATCTGCCACGCGTTGCCGAGCATCGTCTTTCAGCTCTTGATGCGCCTTTTTCAGTTGTTTTGCATTCAATTTAGCCAAGCTTCCAATCCTCTTCAAACATTCTCCGGTATTGCGGTGAAACCGATTGTGCGTGAAATACATAGATAGAGTCAGCAGACCGATAGCGAATGCCGACTTCTAAGAGTCTCTCATTTAGCGTGAAGCCCACGAGCATTTCGCAAGTATCGTCCGCATCCTCTATGGAAAAGTAGCTAACCATTGAACCAGCAAAGACTTCGTCAATCAGCTCTGCCGTCACCCCGTGACGGTTGAGACTGTCCCAGTTATATCCAATGATTCGCACATCTCAAATCCCTCTGTACTACAAAATTGTAGTACAGATTTGTAGTATTGGCAAGACTGTGGTTCTTTTGCAAATTTGAAACCGCGCGAGGCATGGTCTCGCCCCTACCTCAGTGTCTTCGAGTGAGATTCATTAGCCACGCTTGCAGGAA
>JADZFV010000093.1 GCA_020854255.1 Candidatus Melainabacteria bacterium
ATGTCGGCAAGTTTCAACCTTTCTCTTTCTGCCGGCTCCAATTCGTTGATGCGTTCTTTGAGCATGATGTTCAGTTTTTGAATCTCTAATCGGCTGCGCCTGCGCTCGACTATCTCGCCTATCAAATACGCAGCCGAAAGCAATCTTTTTTTTGATTGTTCGATAATGAAAGGGGGGCGGCAATGATACTTTTGCGCTTGCAGGGCTAGTTCGTCTTTGCTCACGGCGTACTTTTGCGCCAGTTCTTCAAGGATGGCTTCCTCCTTAGGCGGATCTCCATATCCAATGTTGATCGAGCCGACAATATCGCTGCCTGCTTTAATCGGCACCGCAAAAATGCGAATGCCCCCGCTGCATGGCTGATCGACAGGCATCCCGCCTGCTATGGCCGCCATCGATGTTTGTCGGCAAGAATGATTGCAATGCCATTGTCCGGATGCTATCGCTTCTCGATTGTCTCCGGGAGCCAGTTGCCGTGACTTTTCATCCATAAAGCGACACCACTTTGACGCTTTGATGTTTAGCGCGCAATCGCCGTTTGCTTCGAAAATTGCGGCTGAAGTTTCGAGTAAATTCAATCCGTCGTCCAGGATTTCCTTGAGCAGCGAATCGCCGACAGCCTCCAGAATGACTCCGTTTGTATCGAGCAATGACAGGTCGCCGTATGGCTGCGGAGCGCGGCTGTCACTGTCGGTGGTGCCAAGGCTTTTTTGCAGAAGCCATTGAATACGATTGAGAGCGTCACGAGCCGCGTATTCTAAATCTTGCGAGGGCGGATTGCCTTTGATGCGCATGCAGGTCAAAGCCATCAAATTGGTAGCGCGGTCCAGCAAGAGTTCAGTATCTTCATTGAGAGCGTCTGTGCCGCAAAGTTGTTTGCAAACTTCGCTGTATAAGGTGGAAATGGCTCTCAAGCAAGGTTCGCTCTCGAACAATATGCTTTCCAAAAGCTCGCAAAGTACGACGGCGCAGTCGCGAGGCATGCGTAAATCATTTGAAAAGATGGCATCGAGAAACACCTGGGCAATAGTCTGGATGTGCTCTTCTTTGCCCGCTGAAAAGAGTGATTTTGCCTTCAGTTTCTTCAGCCAGCCAGCTGTTACAGCCGCGTCAAAGATGCCGCGTCCAAGCGCGCTGACGCTGTTTCTGGCAGGTTGGGTGCTACTGGTTGAATCGAGCATATATCTTTAGCTTAGTCTTTTGAAGCTAAATTTGGGGCACCCGTGAGAGTGATTATTCCCATTACTTTGTTCCCTCAATAAAGGCATACCAAAAAGAGGCCCAGAAACAACGAGAGAGGGTTCCCCCCCTCTCGCCCCTCCGATATAAAGTCTTTCCTCTTATGCCGTGAAGCTGAGCCGCTTCAGGCGTTCGTTTGAGGATGTTTTAAATATAAGGCGATGATTGCCTCGAGTTGTTATCAAGTTGTAAACGGCAGAAAGTCGCTTGCTTAAAGCTGCTGGTTTTGTTTGCGGCGTTCGAGCCAGGCAATAGAGCCTTTGAGTTGTCGGGTGAAAGGCACCAGGGTGACATTCAAGATCGCTTCGTTGGCGTGTGTGGAAGGCACCCCTTTGCGTTTGCTGACCGTGACATGGAGCGTGCCCCCATCAAAAGGGCGTTTGCTCGTACCGTCAATTGATACGACCAGGACCTGTATGTCTTCTGTCACAGAAAAGCCGCGCGTTTCAAACTCAATCGAATCTCCGAGCGATCTGGCGCCGGGTATCCAGTCAGGCGAAAATGGCTCACCGTTATGGGCATATGCCAGGGTGACATGGTCGCCGCGAACTTCTTCGTAGAGTGCCAGCCCTTGCACTGTCTTGCGGCTTACTTCGTCCAGCTCTACGGCCAGATATTTTTCATATTTTTCAAATTTGTCAGACTCCCGGGTCATTCCAGCCACTCCAGGACTTCAGCCTGGCGTCTGAGCTCCTCCACCATCTCGTATAAAGAGGAAGCATCCTGCGCGGCGACGGCGCCTGCCGGGACAGATAAAACTTTGACAGTGACTGCTCGCGAGCCCAATTCCAGGTGGACGAGGTCACCTTCTTTCAGGATTGAGCTAGACTTTGCCGGGCGCTCATTGACATATACCCGCCCTTGATCGCACGCCATCTGAGCCACAGTGCGGCGTTTAATCAATCTGGATACTTTCAGCCATTTGTCCAGTCTCATGAAGGTGGAAAGCGCCTTTCTCTCATCCAGGTCTCAAGATGCGGATTATATCTGACGGGCCCGTGAATTGGCTGAATTTTGTCCAACCACCTCCACTAAAGATGACACTAATAGACTGAATGCTTTTCGCCCAGAGGATTGGCCGGCAGGCTGACTATTTCAACTTTCACATCTTCGAACCGGCAGCTCGATTGATTCAGCTCCTCAGATTCGACCGGACGGGTCAGGTCTTTGAGCACAGGGCTCAACACATGCAGCTTCACTTCAATCTGCTCCAACCGGCCAGGAAATGCCTGCGGCTTTAACGGGCAAGCAACATCGAAATTGCGCCATTGCTTGGACTGTTGAAGAATTTTGGGCGCCCAGGGCGCGTTGTAGAAATATTCCTGACCATTTTCCAGAGACTTGGCAATCACTTCGACCCCGGGCCTCAGTGAGCCTGCTGTTTTGTAACGCCCGGAAATTCTCAAAAGCCATTCATCGCTCAAAGAGTAGTCGGGAACCGGACTCATGGTGATGGATTGGAAAGACTGATTGGTGAGCGACTGTTTTGGCTCGACGTTAATTTCGTGTACTTCCTGGAAAGACAATTTTTTAAAGGGTTTTGTTGAAGAGTCGGGTGGCGAAGGCAAAAGCAATCGCACGTAATATCCGGCCTCGTCTTTTCGCGCCTCGATTTTTCGATCTGTGCGCGGGTCGCAAATACCGCCGCGCCGCTCGACTCCGTAGAAGGCTTTGTCCCATGAGTAATACAGCCATTCCGGAACAGTAAGCTCTTTGTCGTCTCGTGTCAGGGCTTTGAAAAGCCGTGTCTGCCCGGGGGCAGTTCGCTTGATCGTAATACGCATCGATTGTTTTGCCACCTGCGTGGCTCCCGAGCCGGCCAAAAGCGAGGGGCTTGTTTCAGGTGGAATAGCAATGAGGAACCACTGGCGAACATCATTGTTGGCTTTACAGACGACCGCGGAAAAACTTTCGAATAGACACTCGGCGACGCGAGTCAATTGATTGCCGCGCCTTTCGAAATGATTTTGATCGTCGAGCAGGGAAAGTCCCGGTAAATAAGGTCCGTTCAATGTTTTACCGTCGATAGAAATTGACAGTCCATTGGTGATACCGTCCAGACTTTCCGCATCTACCATCAGGTAGGCGTTGCCGGCTCGAGCCGCCTTTGCCACTGAAGGCGGTGCAACCAGTTCGAAAGTTATGCCGTCTCCGGGCTTGTCCAGAACATTGGGTCTTTCGTACCATCTGCCGTGTGCCCGCACAGGCAGGCATACAGAGGAAAAGGACAGGATGGTGATGCCGGTCAAGATCAAGTTCGTCAAAGAGCGCGAGTAGAAGCCTGATTGAGTCTTGTTGACAAGCGCATAAGTCATCCCGACTAGAAAAAAGAACAGTACCGACTTGATGCCGATTGTGGTCATTATGCCGATCTCGGCGGCGCCACGTTCACCGAAAGCGTTGACCATAATGGCCGCTGGATCGGCCAGCACAAAGATGACGAAAAACAAATATAGCGAGGGATAAGCTAATTCCAAAACATCCGTTTTTTCGCTTCCCCAATTGCCCAGGTGCCTGAGCCGGCGCAATCCCCAGGCACCAAAGACCATCAAAAACGGCATGGCAGTCAGGTTGTATCGCCCGACTGTAATGAAGAAAATATATGGCAGATGCATCAAGAGCACGAGCAGCATAAAAATGATGCCAGTGACGCGGCCGCGCCATTGATTCGTTTTTTCGCGTACTCCTTCCAGGCTGAGGATAATTCCGGCAATTGCAAAGGCGATGATAAATTGATGCAGAACGTCTTGCGCCGCTGGCGAGAACAGCCCCAGCCAGCTTTTGAAATCGTTCCAACCGCATTTCAAAAGGCGCGGTAATTTATCTTGCAGGAGCCATAAGTATGGACCTGGATCTTCGCTCAGATGTGCCATTGTCTGCACGTTCACAGTACGGTCCATGATCGGCTTGAATTGAATGGGAAAGCCCGTCCAGCCCTGCGTGACTGCCTGAGTGCCCAGTCCGTAATTGAGGCGGC
>JADZFV010000094.1 GCA_020854255.1 Candidatus Melainabacteria bacterium
CCAGGCTGAGAACCAGGAAGGCAATGGCTGTCGGCAGAATCATGTAATTGAAGCTGTCCGGTGCCGAGAAGAACGGCAATTTATATGTATAGCCAATCAGCGCCGAAATGGAAAAAAGAAGAGGAATGAATGCCAGATGCTGGAACACCCGCACTTTGCCAATTGGCGCCGCGCCCATAGACAAAAGCGACAAGCCGGAGCCGAGTATGCAGAGAGCACTGTTGGGAGCAATTATGCCCGAAGTGGTTCCGGCAGGTGGATTGACAAAAGACTGGAAGAGCACCTGATCCAGATCGACAGAAAAAAGACCGCAATAAGAACCGAGCGCGGCTGCTCCAATCAGGATCGGGACCATAGCGGTAATTTGGGCTGCAGTTTGTGCTTTGTTGTCTGTAAATTTTAACGAATACAGAAGCGAGGCTCCCAGAAAAAACAACGCCAGAGAGCCCGAGTTGGATACAGATGAACTGCCCGAGATAGGATTTTGCAGACAGGGTTGGTTCAAAAACCAGCCCGTCAAGGCAAGCCCTCCAATCGCCATGGTGATGAATGAACACCAGTAGGCAAGCAGAACAAAGACCTGACTGATCCTTGCTGTTGTGTCGTCTGTCACTGGATTAAGACAGGGTGGCTCGGTCCACGGCACGGGGACGAGTTCTGTCAGCGTGTCAATTGGTCTTGATGGGGTGATCATCCGCGAATGCTCCTGCAAGACGCAGGATTAAAATAGGGGCGCGCTCGGCGCCTCTAATGCTAACCTGCCTGGATGAACATTCACAAAAACCCTTATTACGAATATAGATCAGATAGTCGATATCGGCAATAAGTGACCGCCTTTAAAAGTTCGCCAAGCGCGGATTTTATCAAGCGCGAGCACGAAGCAGGGTCAATTCCGAGTCGCTTTCGACTGCAGTCGAGCCGAATGAAGCGCGAATCACTGACGGACTCGTGCTTGCTTTCAAGCGTTGCAAGGTCGTCTCGGCGCGATTGCAAACATAGGGGTTATCGTCTTCCATGAGCACTTCCAAAACCGCTGTGCCCAGGTGATAACATTGGGCCAGAGACAGACGCACATCTATGCTTTCGTCTTTGACAAGCAGCATGATGGTTTCCCAAGACGTGTTGGGATTGTCGGCTACCTGCGCTCTCACTTCCGCAGAGGCGTGTTTGGCCAGTTCAGCCAGCACTTGCGCCGGTGTGTTAGGGTGATCGATCAGGCGCACAGCGGTTTGCACCGAAAGCGATTGCCAGGATGAGGGCGCCATTGTTTGCCTTAAGGCATGGTCAATTTGAAGACCTGGCAGATTGTCTGCGTATTTGTCTTTGCCAATGGGCGCAGACAAATGATGAATATTTTTCCACGCATCAAAAGACGCATGGTCTGCTGTAGCGTGCAAGCTTGCCTTCAGACCGAATAACGGTACTTGATCATCCATAATTGATTTTGTCAGCGCTTTGCTGGCTACAACCGTCGAGTAGTCGAGAGAGAGAATTTCCTCTGAGAGCGAAACTTCTTTCTGTCTTACATACTCTTTGACAATTTCGAAATTTTTCTTGCCCAGCTTTAGATTTTCTCCTCGTCTGGCGCGGCTGAGAAATTCTCCGGAAGCCAGGGACGCTTCGTCGTTTATGCGATGGATGGCATGCAGCCTCTGACATTGCCACTGATGTTCTAAGGATGAATCTATGAATGATTTCTTGCCGGAGAAAAGCTTTTCCAGATTATAGAAAGCCTCTTTCAGGGCGTAGTTGACGGAGTTTAATAACATCGGTTACCTCCCGCATGCTGATTTGCATGTCCAAGAAGTTTCAATTTCTTTGTTGTAATAACCACCAAAAGTAAATGCATGGCAAACCCGCGCCTTGTACGTTTGCCCACACTACTGCACCTGATCTTCTGACGAAGCCGTTTTTGGAGCGCTTCGCGAACGAAATTTCTTGCTTTTTTTATCGTTACTCCCATTATGCGCTTTGGCGCAAAAACTGTAAGTTTGTGACTGAAAATTGTAAAGAGTGTGAACGAACTGCCCCGAGGAGAGTAAGTTCTGGTGCGGATTTCGCAGGCGCGTCGCCCAGTGCGCTGATCTAATAACGAGCGCCGGTCATTTGCATGGCAACGAATCCACCTGCAGTGACGAGAATAAGCACAACAATTAGAATGATGATCATTTTCGGGCTCTCGTAAAACGCCCTTGCGGGCGCCTCCGGCTTCGGCACTGCGGCATGGGTGCCGGACTTGTCCTTGATTTGCGTGCCCGTTTGCGACTGAGCGGACTTGCCGCTTGCTGTGGCAACAGGTTCTTTCAGTTTCATCGATTCGACGCCGGCTGCAATGCGCGCTTTTGAAAGGTCTTGTCCGCCCTTTTCCGGAGGGGAAATATTGGTAACCGTGGAGCGCGGGCCGGGTGGTTTTCTGTTAGCCAGAATCTTGCCCACGTGCACAAGTGCGTCACGGAATTCTTCCATCGATTGATAGCGATTATCTGGTTTCTTTTCCAGAGCTCTCAAGACAATCGCTTCCATTTCTTTGGGAAGTTGAAGATCGGGACGAATTTCGGCAAATGGCTTGGGTGTTTCGCGCACCTGCATTTCCATCGTCTCGACTATGGTTTTTCCCATCAATGCCGGATAGCCGGTAAGCGACTCGTACACCATGGTGCCCATCGAGTAAATGTCTGACCGTGCATCAAGAATGTGTCCCATGCACTGTTCCGGACTCATGTATATCGGGCTGCCGAAAATCTCGCCTGTTTGCGTCAAATTTTGCGATTGGCGCCCGGAATTGGGAAGCAATTTGGCTATGCCGAAGTCCACGACTTTGGCCATATCCGGTTTGCCGGGCTCGTCGACAAGCATTATGTTGCTCGATTTCAAATCGCGGTGAATTACCCCGTGCCGATGCGCGTGCGCCAGTGCGTCGGTGGCCTGAATGAAAATTCTGATTGCTCTCTGGCAATCGACTTGATTGTCCCTGCGAATGATATCGGACAGACTGTCGCCTGTAAGAAAGTCCATGACGAGATAAGGGCGGCCGTCATGAATTCCGAAATCGTACATCTTGATAATGTTTTCGTGCCTGAGCAAGCTGGCTGCCTGCGCTTCCTGCTGGAAGCGTTTTACTGAAGTCGGATCGCTGACCAATTGCGACTGCAAGATTTTGATTGCCACTTCGCGATCAACAGCTTCGTGTACGCCTTTGTAGACAACACTCATGCCGCCTCGACCGACTTCATTGAGAACTCGATATTTCTCGCCCAATAAGGCGTTCAGCAGAGTGTCTTCTTGAACCAGCATGAGCAAGGTCGAATCGGCTTCGCAAATGACTGACTGCGCCGGAAATTCTCGGTGACATTTTGGACACCGCTTTTTCTGTGGTTTTTTGACGCCCTCTGTCACGTTGGTCCTTTGCTCTTTGATCCGGCGGGTGACTAAGTCTGATTGTAAGCTCTGGCAATAATAGCAAAAGCTCGATTGTTCCACTTGATTGTTCTTATCGTGTTAGTAATCTATTTGCGCTGCCTGTTCAGGTGACAACTGATCGAGCCTTAAAAACCTTAAAAAACAGACCAGTCAGTCCTTAACAGAATCCTTGGCAACAATTTCGACCGAATTACCAGCCGAATCTTCGATGTAAACAGACCGGGTGCCGTCTCTGTGAACTTTCAGGTTGCCAAACTGGTCTGCATTCTCACGTACAAAGGCAATGTGAGGAGGGTGCTGGTTTGGTACGACAAGGGCCAGTTTTATGTTTTCAAAGCGAAGAAATGCCCAGGTCTTGTCCTGGTACGCAATCTCACATTTAAAATTTGTACGATACCAGCCTACCGCCTTTTCAACATCGTCGACTGCAAAGGCTATATGGTCTACTGTATCGAGGAAATCAAGGCTTTTCTGATCTATTGACTCAGCCGTCTTATTCATGGTTTTACCGGGCTCGGGAGTATTACTCGGCGATTCGACTTTATTTTGGCAGAAATGACCGTTTACAGGATTAACCCATGCGCTCAATCGATTCAAGACTGGACTGGCGGCTCTTTGTGGATAACAATGATGTTAGGCGAATGAATTGCTATTTCAAAAGAGGAGCCTTGCGCGGCAAGAAGACCTTGATTCTTACAACCCTTTGCCTGTTAGTGTGGACACTTACAGTGCCTTCTTTTGCGCAGAGCAATTTGTCCGCCCGCGAGCAGTGGGCGCAAACTCATGAATCCGGGCAAAAGGCAATGGAATCGGGCAATTTGGACCAGGCGGAGTCATACTTCAAAACCGCCCTCGGTCAGGCCAGGGGTTTGGGCTATGCCGGACCTCTGGCCACAAGCCTGCACCATCTGGGCAAAGTTTTATACCTGAAAAAACAGTACCCGGAGGCGGAAGCCAATTACAAGGAGGCTCTTGAGATTTACGACGAGCAGCCGCGGCGCAACAGCACTGTGCTCATGCAATTGGTCAAGGACTACGCAAAACTCTTGAGAGAAACGGGACGCGAGCCGGAAGCAGCCGAACAGGAAGCAAGAATCAAGTCGCCGCAACACCGGGCTGAAGGTACTTAAGCTTTCATCGGCGGCAAGCGAGATTTCGGCAAACGCCTTACCTCCCGGGCCCACTGGTAATATTAATAAGCTTGCGGGTGCTGGCGAATAATCTTGATGGCCAAAATTCTCATTATCGAAGACGATAAAAAGCTGGCACAAGGAGTCATTGATTGGCTTTCCACCGAAAGGCATACCGTAGATCATGCCGAGAGCGGCGAGGACGGCTTGCAACTTCTGGGCGGATTCTCGTATGACTTATTAATCCTGGACTGGCACCTGCCCGGCATCGACGGTCTGGCAGTTTGCAAACGCTTGCGTGCAGACGGAAGCGACATGCCGATTCTGTTTTTGACGGCCGAGACAAAGGTGGAAAACATCGAGACAGGCTTAGACGCTGGCGCCGACGATTATTTACAGAAGCCATTTCAGGTGCGCGAGCTCTCTGCTCGCATTCGCAGTCTCATGCGCCGCCCTAAAGGACTTTTGACCAATACGATTACTGCCGGGTATCTGACAGTCGAGTTGGACAGTCACTATGTAATGATTGGCGATAAACGAATCAGCCTCACTCCCAAAGAGTTTGCGCTGCTAGAGTATTTCATTCGGCATCCCAATAAATTTTTCAGCTCAAGAGCACTATTGAATGCAGTCTGGCCATCCGACAGTGAAAGCGCCGAAGAGACCGTGCGCACGATCATGTTTCACCTGCGCAAAAAAATCAC
>JADZFV010000095.1 GCA_020854255.1 Candidatus Melainabacteria bacterium
ATCTGATTTTTGACGCCGTTTAATGTTTGGGCTCGAACACCCCGGGCATACAAGTAAGTGAAAGCATCCGGTTGGCTCTCCACTATAAGAGCACCGGAGCTTTCTATTTTTTATTGAAAAACATTGTCATTCCATACGCAATGCGCCCTACATTGTCTGAATTGATGTGATCGTCCTTCGCTTTTCTGCGCAATCGCTTCGATGAGTTGGTTGACCAGGCTATTGGCGGGCTCGGATTTCATGGACACGATTGTGAGACCAGATCAACCGGTCTGGTTGATTTCCGCAGTCTTTTCTGACGTAAGCAGCCGCGCGAGATTCGAGATAAATTCGATAACGTCATCTGGAGTATTGACATGGCAGCTTGCTTGCGTTTCCTCGCGTCGGCCGACGTTGAAGCTCATGCCTTGGCGGTGATTTACCCAGAGAAACATAGGTTCGTCCGCATCCGAATCGCCAAACACCACATAAAAGAGATCATCGGATTCAAGTGACAGTTCGGCCGCTATCTTGTCCAGCGCGCTCGCCTTGTTCCAATGCACAGGAGGAATTATCTCATAGCTGGTGGGGAGGCGCCGAAAAGACAAAAGGAAATATTTTTTTTCCAGATTTTTGATAAGACAATGGAGAGCTTCCTGCTGGTCCTCTGGCTGATGGCGAAAGTGCAGACATAACGAATATGCGTGATTGTCCAAACGCAAAAGAGGGTACCTTTGAAGGATTGGAGAAAGTTCCTCCATTAGTGCGGAAATATCGAAACGCGCTTTTGTCGCTTCCGGATGCACAAATTGACGGCCGGTGGGAAAGCTAATTTCCAGTCCATAGTTACCTGCCAGAATAAAGGAGCGGGAATCGAATTCCTTGAGCAAACAATTCAGTCCGCGAGCGCTTACTATCGCTACACGTCCGTCTAAAAGAGCTGCGGTATTCTCCAGAAGGCTTTTGACGGATGAGTTCAGCACGGCTTCGAGCGGATTGCTGTTGATCTCAACCAGGGTGCCATCGCGATCAAGTATTAGAAAGCAGGTGCGATTGGACAGGACAGGTACCAAGTCACCAAAGGTAACTTTTGCAAAACCGTCATGCGACTTGTGCCTGATCATTTCATTGGGTCCCCCGTGTGGTTCGCTAAGTCATATTTAATTTTGAAGAGATCAGGATTTCGCGGCGCCTTGAATCGCTACTTTTCCTGAAGTGAGCTGCAAGTAGAGTTTCTCGTACTGCTCCGCCATTTTTTCCTTGCTGAAATGCTGCTGTGCCCGGCGTCTGCAGTCGCGCCTGCTAATACGTTCAATTTGATCAAAACGATTTATGAGCTCTTCTACAGTGTCGCCCACGATACCAGTTTCGCCATCGGAAACAACTTCCGGAACAGCACCACGTCTGAGGGCCATTACTGGCGTTCCGCAGGCAAGAGACTCGGCAAGTACCAGGCCGAATGGTTCATCGAATGAGATTGGGCACAGTGTTGCCACAGCTTCAGAGTAAAGCTTTATTTTCTCCTGCGCTGACACTTCACCTGCAAATTCGACCCCCGGCTCTGAGAGAAGTGGGCGGACAAGTTCGTCAAAGTATTGCTGATCATTTTTGTCTACTTTGCCGGCAACAACAATCGGCATGTCAAGCCTTCTGGCTATCCCGATCGCTTCAACTGTGCCTTTGGCGGCGCAGATGCGCCCCAAGAACAACAAAGACCGCTGACGGCTGGAGTCTGCAAAACTAAATGCGTCGAGATCGACGCCATTATGAATGGTGGCAACATAGTTGAGTTGCTCAGGATAGTTAAGTCTCCTGTATGCATCACTGATGGCGACGAGCGGAAGTTGGCGGCAAGTCAAATATATTTCAGCACAGTAATCACTCACCAGATTGTGATTGGTCGTGACATTTGGAGACTTGAAATTCCGCAAAAACGGAAACGAGATGTAACCCATATGATTATGAACGACGTCGAACCTGTCTTTCATGCTGTCGAGTTTCATAAGCAATCTCAGGTCATAGGCTGGCCACCGAGTTTGCGAGACGCCGCGGGCTGAGCGCAGCCCCTCTGGGGCGCAGGCAATGAGCTCAGCGGAGGTCCGGGAGTCGGAAGTGGCAAACAAAGTCACTTCATGCCCGCGTCTGACGAGCTCTTCAGTTAGCAGGCTGACAACTTGTTCGGTGCCACCGTATCCCGAGGGAGGAACGCTCTCTGCAAGAGGCGCTAATTGTGCGATTCGCATTGTCCAGTAACCTCGTGCTCCTTTGACTCTATGTTTCGACAATGACTCGTAAATTGCCGGTCTTTTTTACGACCTGGCAGAACGTATAACCATTGGCCACGTTAAATACGATATCCAACTCTGCTTTTCCTACCTTAAGACTATTAATTCTGAGTTGCTCGACCCAGTCTGGCAGGCACGGATCGACAATTCGCAAAATTCTGTTTTCAGCATCCGGTTGGAAATTGGCGCACGCTGTGAGCATTTGAAAAATGCTTCCGGCTGCCCACGCCTGAGGCGCGCAGGAAACGGGATAGTCGATCGGTTTGTTCCAATGAGTACGCTCGAAGCCGCAAAAAAGCTCCGGCATTCTGAAATCTTGCTGGTGTTGAGCTACCGACACCATTGAGCTCATCAGTTTGTGGGCATCGCGGATACGGCCGATTCTTCTCAAGCCTTCCATAATGATGGCATTGTCGTGCGGCCACACGGAGCCATTATGATAACTCATAGGGTTGTAGAAGGACTCCCGTGTTGAAAGTGTGCGCAGCCCCCAGCCGGAGTCTATGTCCTGGGCAAGCAAGCGATCTGCTACTTTGTCTGCTCTATCTCCATCCACAATCCCAGACCAGATGCAGTGTCCCGCGTTTGAGGTTACCGCCTTCACTTGCCGCCCTTCACCATCCAGAGCGAGTGCGAGAAAATCCTCCGCATCCATCCAGAAATCCCTGGTGAACTTTGTTTTCAGATCTGATGCCTGCTTATCCAGTCTGTTTGCTAACGATGAGTGCCCCAGCCTGCGGCTTATGCACGCGATAGCTAATCGTGCCGCATAGAGATAGCCTTGCGCTTCGCACAGAGCGATTGGCGGCTTCGCCAGAGCACCGCCTGAATGACACACAGAATCTCCGGAATCTTTCCATCCCTGATTTTCCAGCCCTTGTGGACTTTCGCGTTTGTAAGAAATGTATCCTTCCTTGCTGGCGCTATCCAGCCAGCGGAGCGCCAGTATTACATTGGGCCAGAGTCGCGATGCAAATTCTACGTCATCAGTCCATTGTAAATATCTGGCCAACAACATCGACCACAAGGCAGTGGCATCAACAGTTCCGTAGTAAGGAGTATGCGGTATGGTGTTCAGGCGAGCCAGTTCCCCCAGGCGCAGTTCGTGCATTATCTTGCCCGGTCTTTCCGCTCTGAACTGATTCGTACGAGTTCCTTGATATGCAGCCAGAATCTCAATACATTCGCGTGAAATGTCCGGATTAAAAGGCAGCATCTGCCACGCTGTGATAGCACTGTCACGACCAAACACTGCGCAATACCATGGAACTCCGGCCCCGAGCCCTGGTCCTTTCGGCGTCGGTTGGCGGAGGATGTAGATATCCCGCAATCCACGCTCGACAGCAAAGTTGACGATCTCGTGCTGAGTCGAAATTTGCGCTCCTCGAGATCGCCAGCCTGCGTAATGTTCATCCACACTTGAGAGGATGTCCCTGAAATTAGACTTTTCATCCGCAGAGAAATTCGGACCGCCACCGCTTCTTGTAAAGACGAATATCTCCAGTTCCCAGGGAGTTCTAACGGGCAAATTCAAATGATACCGCGCCTCACCATCTATAAGTGAATCTGGCGTTTTACCGCGGAACTCAATGATCGTTTCGAGCAAACATCCATCCAATCCTTTGTAGGCAAGGAAGAGGTGGCGTCCATCAGAGCCACTTAGGGGAATCATACGCAGTCCTCTCTCCGGCCGATTCAGTCCGCGCACTTCAAACATATCTGCAAAATCGGATTGAAATTTGATGGAGAGATCGACCGCTATATCTTCCGAGCTGAAATTTTCTACAATGAGTTGTTCGCAGACAACATCGGACAGAACTATCTGGCGTCTCACCATTAGCTTCTGCTGAGAAAGCCCCGGTGTTTGCGGGTTTGTGTAGAGAAAGCTGCCGGCATAGCCTTTCTCCACATCAAAAGACAACAACGACAGCGCTACATCATCGAGAGTGACGTCCCAGTTACTCAAATACCGCGTGTCGTTGCGATAATAGCCAAATCCCAGAGTGTTGCAAGCTGGCACGCTAGCTTCCCGGTCTAATACCAGAAAATGGCTGCCGTTTTTGAGCACCAGTCGTGGGTGAGCGGAATCGGTCAGTACGAAAGGCATTCCCTGGCAGAGCGGTCTTGAATCAACAATGTAGTCCGCGTGCTCTTCTATTGCTGCTTTTGTCTTGCGTTTCATCTCAATTATTTCGCATCCTAAGCAGCTCTCCTTTGTCTTTGCGCCGTGCGTCCGCAAGTTTGCATGCCGCCAGGCTCATTCTCATTTGGATCTGTGACGCGTTCTGAGCTAGTGGCATTATGTAAATCGCACCAGCTTATCCGACAGAGGTTTCCAATTTGTTTGTTTTTCGGCGGAACCTTCGTTGACAGTTTGCTTCACAAGACTATGCGGGACTGGTTCGGGGAAGTACACCGTAACCGCGGTTCCTTTACCATTTGCGCCTTTGGTAATGTCTACCGTTGCTCTATGGCTGGCAGCTATCTCCTTTACTATCGCCAGCCCCAATCCAGTTCCTGGCTGCTCGGTACCGGGGATTCGATAGAACCGCTCAAAGACCTTCCCTCTTTCCTCTACGGGAATTCCGGGGCCGTCATCTTCGACGACTAGTAAAGTTTTCCCGCCACGCACTTCTACTTTCACGACTACATAACCGCCCGACTGCGTGTATGAAATGCCATTGTCGATCAAGTTTGAAAGCAGTTCCTCAATCCCGCATTGATCGCCATAAACGAGAGCAGTTCTGGATGCAGAAAAGAATTCCAATTCCACATTTTCCGCAATCGCCGCAGGTACTTTTGAGGCTGTAACTATAGAGGCTGCATAATTCAAATCCACTACTTCACCCCTTTTATCTGTAGCTGCGTATTGCTCAGTGCGCGCCAGCACCAGCAATCCGCTAACGAGTTTGCTCATTCGATTGATTCCGGCGTCCAGGTCTCGCAGTACATGCAATGCTTCTGGCTCCTTGACCAGCTTACGAGCCAGATCACAATATGTACTGAGCACCGCCAGCGGTGTACGAAGCTGGTGCGCGGCATTGGATGTAAATCTTCGCTGCAATTCAATGTCTGCATCCAGCTGCTTAAGAAGCCGATTGAGCGCCTTGACAAGGGAATCAATTTCCACCGGTTCGTCAACCTCAAATGGGCGAAGATCACCCGGTGATCGTGCCTCAACAGCATGTTCGACCTTAGCCAGTGGAAGCAAACCCCGCCCAATGCCGATCCAGATGGCGATGCCCCCAGAAACGATCAGAAGCAATTGTGCCAGCAAAATACTCATCGTTATCTGTCCGGCCAGCTCAGATCTTGTGTTTCGCGTTTCACCAGCTTGAATCAGTACGTGATCAAAAACAAAATCAGGCGTTGTCACCGGCTGGCAAACTATCCGCACTTCTCGATTGTTAAGCTTGACCGTTCTAAAACTGGTCTCTGTTTCAAAGTTGAAGTCAGTGGGCGGCGGTAAAGCTTTATCTCCCGAAATCACCTTACCTTCAGGAGAAATCACCTGGAAATAAAAATCGTCCTGATTATTGTGTCTCAAAATAGATCTTGCTGCCGGCGGTAAATCCACAGCCAACAAATCTCCTTTGATCTTGATACGCGCAGCAACCGAATCAGCTGAGTTCAGAAGCTGTTTATCGTAAATGTTTCTAGCCAGTCCGACACCAAGGAAGTATGCAGCAAGAGTGCTGATAATAGATAGGCTTAAAAGAGGCACCAGAAGCCAAAGTAACAATTGTCGCTTGATTGATCGCTTCATCTTTTACTCGATTATGAATCCCAGCCCCTTTACTGTACGAATCACGCAACCAGATTCTTCAATTTTTTTTCTCACTCGGTGAATTACAATGTCGATGGCATTACCTGTCATTTCGCGTTCAAAAGAAGACAAATGCTCGATTATGTCATTTTTGAATACTACGCGCCCTTTCCTCTGGAAAAGCAGCTCCAGTACCAAGTATTCTCTTGCTGATAGATCAAGTGTTGTTTCAAGAATCGAAAATTTGTTTGCGACAGTGTCGAAAACAAGCGAACCCGCGCGAATTTCGGTTTGATTGGCCCACTTGTCCTTTCGTAACAATGCTCTGATCCGGGCTTCTAATTCGCCCACGTTGAAGGGCTTGCACAAATAGTCATTGGCACCCAGATCGAGTCCGCGAATTCTGTCTTCTGGAGTATCACGCGCCGTCAAAATCAGCACAGGCAGAGATTGTCCGAGACTGCGCAGGTTCGCCAGCACAGTCAATCCATCTCTTTGCGGCAAACCGATATCCAAAACGAGTAAATCGTAAGCGTTAGAGCAAGCAGCCGCTTCAGTTTCGACGCCGGTTCGAGCCTGATCGATTTTGTGCCCGCTGTAGCAAAGGGTCCTGGACAGACCATCTGCAAGGAATGGGTCATCTTCAGCCAAGAGAATATAAGCCATGTGCTCAGACCACCACCATTCAGGCAACCTCAACTCTGGAAAGCAGTCTTTCCATCTCGATTTTAAACCCTCCCTGGTCAAACTTGCTGCAGTCAATATAACTGGTTGCGCCACTGGACAGAAACGCCGATTCGCGAGCCAGGCGCGAGGGATTTTCCCCTGTTTGCAGTTCCCTTGTGTCGCAACAGATTACAGGCAAACCAGCCCTCTTGACATTTGCTCGAAGCAATTTTAACAGCTCTCGACCAGGCTTTCGGCAAGCAGGGGTGTCAAGCACCACGGCGTCAACCAACCCCAGCCCGACAACCGATAACATGTGCCTGTCATCTCGAACAAAATAAAAATCGAAGCTGATTCCGTTCAGCGCTGTTTGAATCCGGTTCATGCTGTCAGTACTGTCGACTCGAATCAGGATATTCATCAGCTGCAAACCTTTGCCGATGTCTCCTGAATCCCGTTTTGCCGGGTGACTTGTCGAAAAGACTGCCACCAGGACGAAAGCGTGTTATCCAAAAGTGAATTTTTCATGGACCTTGAGCGCCTGAGCTTTTCACTGCCGCTTAATTGCAAAGACTCCAGGATTGAGTCGGCAAAGCCGATTGGGTCTTGAGGTTCAAGCGGCACAGTATCTTGTCCCAACTCCTTCCAAACTCCAGCTCCCGGCGATAACGCCAATGCTCCAGGATTGGACTGCTGGCATGCGACATATTCTTTGGCAGTAAGGTTAAGACCGTCACGAAGCGGGCTAACCAACATAACTGCAGCCCTTCTGTAAATAGTCGCAAGTTCTACCGCAGGCATGGGAGTGTCAATCCAGACAAGTGGACGCCACGTATCGATAGATCTGCTTGCATTAAGTGTATTGGCACGCAGAAGACAATCTTGCCAATAACGGTCGAACTCCGGCAAGCCTTGCCTGGACCGGGTGCCAACCTGAATGAATGATACTTTTCCGAGCCACTGTGGATATTTAGTGAAGAAACAATCAATTGCGGCGATTCTTTCTCGAATTCCTTTAGTGTAGTCGGCTCGGTCGATACTGAGAATATATGGCAATCCATCATGCAACAGCTGCGGCGGGCTCAAGCTGCCGACACGAGACATAGCATTCCAATAACCCGTATCTATGCCTAAGGGAGCAACGACAAATTGAGTATGATGCACACTGGAGGAACTTCGACCCGCAAGTCTGATTGACTGGTCCTTAGCATTTACTTCGTACTGCGGAAGATGAGCTAATACGAAGCGGAAAAAATTTTCCTGGTACTCCTTAGTGTGAAACCCTACCACTCTGGAATGCAATAGTCCCACCGCCAGCTCAGTCATGGCACTGACGTGCGCCGGGACAATGTTCATTGGCCAGGGAATATGCCAGAAAACAGAAGTCTCGACCGAATTCTTCAAAAATTGCGGCACAAGCGCAAATTGATAGTCGTTGACAAAACAATTATCCAGGTTTTGTTTTTGCGCCCGCCGCATGCGAAACACAACGGCAGAATTGAAAGCACGATAACAACGATGTTCTTGCTCGCAATACCGAGCAAATTGTGGCAAGTCATGCAGGACAGGCCACAGAAAGTTATTGCTGTAACGATAATGTTTTTCTGTGATAACAGCATCGACCGGATAGGAAGTTTCTTTCCATTGTCCCTGCTTACAATGCAATTCGTTGTCGCGGAAAAACCACCATTCCCCTGAATGCTCGTACACTTGAAATATTTGCGCCAGAGCGTTGGATACACCACCTGGAGCGCTGGGACCACGATACGAGAGAATTCTCACCCCACACCTCAAATGAAAGGGCCTGCCGGAGTCAAAAATTAAACAAAATCCTTTTGCTGACTCCGGTTACTTAGCAGCATAAATTGCTGAAGTTTCAAACACGTTTCCTTTTGTCCATGCATCTAGCGTTTCAAATACGTTTCAAAACCGGCGATGAAAGATCAGGCAAGTGTTCCGCCCGTTTGTCAGCCCAGGCTGATATTAAGGTTAATTAAGAGCAAAAGGAGACTGAGCTTTTCCAAGCAAGCGGCGCACCATATGTGGAGTCACAATCATTGGCAATCTAGGCGATCAGAAGCCCGGGTGAATGTCAATTTTACAAACAGAAGCATGCCACCAGAGAAAAACACCCTCTAGAGCCAACTGGCAAAGAGCGCAACACAAGCCATATTATCGGAAAGGCAATAATGAAGGGGCATTTACGGAAATGGGTCATCCCTCTATTTTGTCCTCCGGCTTCAATCCTGGAGGTTCAAGCTGCGGCGCCGATTGGACAGGATCTTTTTCCGGTGCCGGTGCGGCATCTTCTCCGGATCGCTTAACAGAAGGCTGTTCGTGTTGAGTTGATTGCGACTGGACTGGCACCGGCATGGCAGCGCCTTCAACCGGTGCCTGATTTGTATTAGGCTCTGCCTCACTGCCAACTTCAACCGCTGTCAGCTCCACCGACGGAATAATGCGCAGGCTGAATTCGACCGGGGTGCCTATCTCCTTTGCGAGAAAGTCTTGGACAAGCTTTACCTGATGAGCCGTGATTGGCCGGCCGGCTCCCAGGACGGTAGCTACAACTTTCATCGGTGTTCTAAATCGTTTCACCTCAAGGTTGTGCAACTGCACTCCTTTGAAAGTAAAAGTCTTTTCCTTCAAAATTTGCCTGACGCTGCTGCTTATCTGATTTTCCAAAACCAGCTCGCGCATGCTCAAGGCAAGAGGCACAATCAGTAGCACGGTCACGACCGCAGAGATTGCCAATCCTCTCCTTGCCAGCCGGGGCGGTGTATAGCCCATGACAAGAAACGCAATGGCTCCGGCAACGGTAATACCGATCAGGTTTGTGGCGTAGAGCAATGCCGCCCCGGACCAAACCGCTGTCGCATTGAACGCCAAACCAATGCCTACAACGCTCAGCGGCGGAACAAGCGCCACAGAAATTGCAACCCCGGCTAAAGTGTCAGCCAATTTTTCATTTGCCTGGCAGTAAGCCCCTACTGCACCGGCAAACAATGCCACACCCAGATCGAGCAGAGTAGGGTGCGTTCGTCCCAGTATTTCTGGACTAAGTTCCAGAGAACGAACGCACAATGACATGACGGTAGCTATCGTCGCGCCGACGGCAGTACCAGCTACCAGGGTCAAGCCGGCTCGAAGCAAAAGGCGGGTATCGCCAGTCAAAGTGGCAAGGGATAGTCCAAGCAGGGGACGCATAAGCGGCGCGATGATCATGGCACCGATAATCACAGCTGGACTGTTCTGAAAGAGTCCGAGCGTTGCAATAATGGTGGAGCCGGACAGAAGAACAACAAAATCAATTGAGAGCTTGCTGATGGACTCCATGCGCGCTTGAAGGGAACTCAGTTTAGGTTCGGCGACGTGAGGAAACAGGGTGAGTGACATAAAAGACCTGGGTTTGGCAAGAACGGAAATTTCTCAGGCTGGGCGTTTGATTTTACGAAAAGCTATTATATACTCAGGCGCCGAGCCAGGCAGACTACAACAATTCACGGCTAACAGGCAATACCGTCAGGAAGACAGTGCTCGGCAATCCGGTTATCTGCTATCCTTTAGCGAAGGTTTTACCGCTGCCCGATTGGCTTCATCAATGTCTCGTCTTGCCGATACCGCACATGCGCTTCTTCTTTCCAGCGCATGTTTTGCGACGCTCACTTTTTTTGCCGCAGCTCTTTCAACTGCGAACTGTTTGCAGGCTGCTGCCGCTGAGGTGAAAGCCGCCCCGGCAGCAAGGGCAAAACCGCACGCCAGACGTGTGTTTAAGTCTGTGGACGAAGTGCTCAACCTATACGGCGCAGCCGTGCGCGCAAAACTCAAGCCGATCTTCAGCGCCCGTGGTGTTTCTTACCCACCCAAAGAAATGACCTGGATTGGTTTGAAACAAGAGAAAGTGCTACTGGTATTCGCAAAAGATGAGCACGGAAAACAACAACAGATGTTCTGCTACCCGATCATCGGCTCAAGCGGTGCCTCCGGCCCCAAGCTGAAGGAAGGCGACATGCAGGTGCCGGAAGGTTTTTACCGCATTGCAAACTTTCATCCCAATGTAATTGCTCACATGGCTCTCGATGTAAATTACCCAAATGAAGAAGATAAAGCTCACGCAATTGCAGAGCACAGAAAAAAACCCGGCTGTGACATTCTCATCCACGGAAGCCGCTGGTCGAGCGGATGTCTGGCGATGGG
>JADZFV010000096.1 GCA_020854255.1 Candidatus Melainabacteria bacterium
CCGGGGATGACAACTATGACGCGCGAGGGTGCACTGGCGATGTGCTTGCTGAGCCCGGCCAGAACCGATCTTTCCGAAGGAGTGTAGCCGTGATTTTCCACACCGGCAGAATCACTTATTAAAAGTAGAACGCCCTGATCGCCTACTTGAGCCAGTCGGCCTACATCAAGAAGGCGCTTGTCTACCGGCGTTTGATCGAGTTTGAAACTGGACGTATAAATGATGTCGCCTTCAGGCGTACCGATGCGCAGTGCCGCTGCATCTGCAATTGCATCGTTGACTTTTATCCATTCCACTTCGAAATTACCGATCTGGTACGGATAACGCCATTCGATCGTGTCCACTTCCGGAAAACGCTGCCCGGTTTTTTCGTTTTCTTCTTTCTCAATCAGTGACTGCGTGAGCATGGCCGCTGCGAATTGCGGCGCCATGATTCTCGGCACTTTCAAGTGATTGAGCAGATAAGAAACGCCGCCTGAGTGCTCTTCGTGTCCATTTGTGAGGAGTAATGCCAGAATCTTATCGGCATTGGCTTCTAGAAAGTTTGTGTTGGGCAAAAGCAAATCAACGCCGGGCAAACCCTCAGGGGGATATGCGACACCGGCATCGACAATCAGTATTTCGCCGCCGTAGGTTACCACCCACAGCACTTGCCCCAACTCGCTTTGCCCGCCAAGAGGAATGACGGAGAGGCTGTCGTATTTGAGATCGGCGCCGCCGGTTACTATGTGTGCCACTTTGCATCCGTGTTTCTGTGGAGGAAGTCCGGTCCCGTTAAGCTGGACAGGCTCAGCCGATAGAAGCAGCTGGCCAGAGAGGTCGCCTGATCAGGCGGTCAATATTCATTTTTTTTCTGTCCTCTAAATTGTACGCGCTTATAGAGTTGCATGCACCTGCAAGTCAAACCCCGCCCTTAATGCCGGGGTGCTTGAAAGGCGAACAGTTTAGTGAAGTGTTGGCTTTCATATCGTTTGGCGGTTCAAGAGCGTAAAATCAAAGATCTCAGTTGAGTGGTGTGGTCGGGTGGCTCCTGGGCTGGACAACCGTTCTAAACCTGACAAAAGGCGTAAGACAAGATGATAGATCCAAAGAGTATTCTCAATCGATTGCTTTACCCGGTTATTGAGCAGCCGGACTGTGCCGAGCTGCCCGCTATTGTCGAGACGGATGGCGAAATTGCCGGCGTCAGCGGTTCGATACACACAACCTACAATTTTCAACAGATGCAGTCTTTGATCGACGCGGCCCACGAGGTATTTCTTGACAGGGGTGTGGTAGCCGGCGACCGCGTAATGATGTCGGCGCCCAATTCCGCACGCTTGTTTGCCAGCATATTGGCGCTCTGGAGAATCGGTGCCGTGGCGATTCCCGTCGACGCTCGCGTCACGCCTCTGGAAGTTCAGAATGTCGCCGGAAGGCTGAAAATCAAAATGTTGTGCGGCTCGCTCAGGCATGCGCCGGAATTTATGGTCGTCAACAAAGATTTGGAAAACGAAAACATCGCTCTTTTAGATATTGCGGCAATTCCTGAGGCAGCCAAGAATAAATCAGCTCTTCCGGGACCGGGCAACAGGCAAGCGGATCTCGAAGAACCTGCTTTCATTATTTTGACTTCCGGCACAACCGGTACCCCTAAAGGTGCGGTGCACGATCTACATTCACTGATGATCAATCTTGAAGAATTGGGCGAGATGGCATCGATGCAGAGAGACAAACGCGGATTGTTGCCGTTGCCGCTCAGTCATATCTTTGGATTGGAAGTGACTTTGATCTGTTTTCTCTTTCGCGCATCCGTTGTCTTTTGCGATTTGACGCCGAATGGATTTTTTGCCTGTATCAACAAATACGATCCCCACATGCTGGTGGGCGTGCCCACAGTCTATGCCGGTATGCTCAATATTCCGGACGGCCAGATGAAAATGAATTCGGCGCACATAATGCTCTCTGGCGGTGCACCATTGCCGGTATCACTGGCGGAGGATTTCCTGAAAAAATACGGCAAGAAGTTAAACAACGGCTATGGTTCGACTGAGTCGAAAATCATCGCGCTCAATTTGACGGGTCCGCACGACGCAGTCGGCAAGCCGATTCCATCCGTAAAGGTGGAAATCATTGGTGAAAACGATCAGGTGCTGGGCGAAGGCGAGACCGGCGAGATTGCCATTTCCGGCTCGAACTTGATGCTCGGCTATGTAGATAATCCGGAGGCGACCGCCAAGGCGGTGCGCAATGGTCGCTATTACACAGGCGATCTCGGACATTTGCAAGGGGATCAGATTTTCATATCCGGACGGGCGAAAGAAATGATCGTCGTTGCCGGCAACAAAGTTTTTCCTTCCGAAGTGGAAGATGTCCTGCTCAATCACCCCAATGCCTCTGAAGTAGCTGTCATTGGCGTTCCGCACAAAAGCCTCGGGCAGACGGTAAAAGCAGTTATAGTGATCAGAGATAGAGACTTGAGCGAGCTACTCAAAGAAGGCGGCGATAAGAAAAAACAAGCGCGGCAGGAATTGATCGCGCAGTTCAAAGACTATTCAAGAGACAATCTCAAACGCGAATTGAGACCGATGGAGTGGGACTTTAGAGCGGCTGGAGATTCTCTGCCCAGGACACTTTCAGGCAAAGTCGACAAAAAACGATTGCTAGCGGTCGGCGCATCGAATTAAGAACAAAGAAAAATCAAGACATTGTTTTTCTTTTTCGAGAAGGTTCTTTGAGCGACATTTCGATCGCCTCTTCAAACTCTTTTGCTGTTTGATAGCGCGCGTCCGGCTCTTTGGCCAGCGCCTTTAAGACTACCAGTTCAATCGGTGATCCAGTGGTGATATCAGCGCGCTGAGAAGATAAGGGCGGCGGTGGTTCAAACAACTGTTTCGTCAAAATAGACGCAGCTGTTTCTCCCTCAAATGGAAGTTTTCCAGTCAAAAGTTCGAAAAGAATTACTCCCACTGCGTAAAGATCCGCACGCGCATCAATTTTTCGGTCTTTCAATTGTTCCGGCGCGATGTACGCTGGAGTACCGATCAATTTGCCGGTCTGCGTGAGGCGGTGCGCGCCGGCCACTAAATATGCGATGCCGAAATCGAGAATTTTGATCTGCTGAGTGGCGCCTTTTACGGCTTCGACAAGAATATTGTCCGGTTTTAAATCACGGTGAATAATGCCTGCGGCATGCGCTTCTCCAAGTCCGCGGCAGATTTGAATAATGATGGCCGCAGCCGTTTTCAAGGGCACTGGTCCATGGCGATCGAGGGCGCGGCGCAATGATTCTCCGGCAACATATTCCATGACCAGATACGGCTCGTGATTGTTCAGCAATCCGCCGTCGAAGACGCGAATTATATTGGGGTGATGCAATTGCGCGGTCAATTGGCATTCGCGTTTGAAGCGCTCGTTGGCGCGTTCATCGTTGGAGAGCCAGGCTTGCATGACCTTGATCACGACCGGACGTTCGATCAGATTGTCGAATGCCTGATAGACTACCGCCATTCCGCCCTGACCGATCACCGATTGAATCGTATACTTACCGCCCACTGTTTTTCCAAGCAGGCGTGAAGCTTCGGCCGGATTAACACGGGGACGCATTTTGGGCTCCGCGCTTTGAGGCAATCGAGAGCCGTCGATCATGCAGAAATTAGCTTCGTCCGGATACTGCCGTCCGCAATTCTCGCAACGTTTGGTTTCGGGGATGACGTCTACATTGGTGGAGGCGCTGCGAGCATCGCCTTCATAGTGGAAGGCACAACCATCAAACGGGCAATGCGTGGCTCCTTGCGGCAAAAGGCGATTGCATAAAACGCAGCGACGGGTCACGATAGCCCCCCGGGCCGAAAAACGGTAAAAACTCCACCCCTGCTGACCAGACCGGATACCGGCTGCTTTCTAATAGTTAGACTATCTCATTTGTATCTTACCCACCCATAAAGCACCTCCTCCAACGGGGTGAGCCAACTTTGCGATACTGGTAATGAAGACGCAGGCGAGCGGGTCCAAATGGCGAAATTAATCGGACAGCATAAGAACAATTCCACAGGGGCTCAGGCTCTTAGCCTTATGTTCGCATTGAATTTGTTGTCTTGCCCAAGCCTTCAGACCGGTGCCCAGGATTTGGGCCGCAACGGGCAATCAGAGCCCACAGCCCAGGCGGAGCAAAGCTCCGAAAGCGACCCCGAGAATTCGCCGACGCCGGAAATGTTGCCTCAAGAGGATGCGCCCGGCCAGACTCAGCAGGCAGAAACGCCGCCAGTTGAGGCTTCTTCCTCAACTGAGCCGGAGTCGGGGGCAGAAAGACCGCCTCAGGCTGAAGCACCACAGAGCGAACCGGCTGCGTCAAGCCCGGCGCCCATTCCTAACGCCGATGCCACTGCCCCGCCTAAAAGAACTTTCGGCGCAGTCGAGATTTCCGGCAATTCGGAAGCAATGGGCGCCGCGCAAAATCCCGCCCAATCGAAAGTCAACAAACAGCTGATAGAAAGCCTGCGTGACGTTTTCCCGATCAATGGCAATCCTCTCAAAGACCTGTTTACGCCGCAGCCTCAATACGTGACACCGCAAACCTTGATGAATCCGCAGCCTGAAGCACCCCGGCCCGGCGAAGCCAATCCGCTCAAAGGATTGTTCACGCCCCAACCGCAATACATTACGCCACAGACGCTAATCAACCCCGAGCCCAATCCTCCTATCGGCGAAATGAATCATTTTAAGGGCGTTTTTACCGCTCAGCCTCAGTACATAACGCCTCAGACCATTATGAATCCACATGTACTGCCTCGCTATTACGTGAAGGAGCGCTTGCCGGACCATTTCTTTGAATCAGGCGCAAGCGCGAAAAAGGCGCAAACAGAACAGGCCGAAACGCAATTAGGACCGTCGAAGTCGAGCGATTATGCAGGCTGCCCCGACAATCACCCGCTCAGACAGGCAATGCTTTTAATGAATAGCGCTCGCGAGACGCATGCGCTTGCCCTTATAGATCGTTTACTGGTCCAGTATCCCGGCAATTTTCAGGCTCGTTATGTGAAGGCCGTTGCCCTTGTGAGGTTGAGGCGCTTTGGCGATGCTCGTCAAGAGTACATGACGATACTTAAGTTTTCTTTTGATGTCGCACTCAAAAAGCTTGCACAGGAAGGCCTGGCTAAACTGACCGAGTAAATCCAAAGTGCGGGAATGGGAATGCCCGAAACCTTTTCAGGCGCCTATTCAAACCCTTGGGTTTGGATCTCGAGGCTGACAGGCGCGGTGAAATGGGTGCGGATCCTTAAGAACTTTGCTGTTGTCAACAGAAAAGGCTATGCTGGTTATTGATGCAAAGTTTCAGGTGACCCAGTGAACCAAATTACCAAAGGCAAATCCGACACCAATTTGCTGTCAAAAGAAAGACTTCTCAACTTCAGCATTGCGGCCGCTTCGCTCTGGATAATGCGGCATCTTCTCTTTGGAATGGTTTTTTACTTTATGATTTGCCAGATACCGGGCATCATGGTTAAGGCTGATTTGCTTCGCTGTGTATGCATTTCACTCCTGCTTTCCATGGCCTTTTTTCTGGTCACCATGTCACTGGCTCTCTTGTGCAGCCTCTCTTATGTCACATACAAACTTTTCAAAAACTCTGAAGAATTTCTCGAGGGTGGAAATTCTCCCAATCTCGACTGGATGACTGACAAAAAATATTTTGTTCCTTTTGTGATTTCCGGTATTTTCTTCAATGCGGTTTTGCTCAAGGCGTTTTCCAGCTTTTATCCGAATTTGATCATGATCGAAGGATGGGCGCCGGCGATACTGGCTGCCACCATTATCGTGATCGCGAACCGATCGCTGCATGCTTTGCAGAAAAACGTCGTTAAGTTGTCTTTGACCGAAGAAATTAAAGCAGTTCGCGGTCGAGCCTGAGACTGCTTTCTTCTTTTGTTTCTTTGGTTGGCGGCAACTTATAGAACGGCAGTTTCTCTGTAGGCGCCGTGGACTTCGCGCATGGCGTCGCAGATTTCGCCCATGGTTGCATATGTTTTCACTGAATCCAAAATGTGAGGAAAGCTGTTTTCGCCCGCGCGCAAGACTTCTTTTAATTTATCCAGCGATGCGGTGACCTTCGCCTGGTCGCGTCTTTCCTTGAGTTTTTTCAGTCGTTCGACCTGGCGAGCCTGGAATTGCGGACCGATCTTGAGAATCTCGATCTGCTGTCCTTGAGCTTCTTCAGTAAAGCCGTTCAGCCCGACGAATATGCGGTCTTTGGTATCGAGTTTTTGCTGGAATTTGTATGCAGAGTCTCCGATTTCTTTCATGAAATATCCTTTTTCGATACCGGATATGACACCACCCTGCGCTTCGATTTCTTGGAAATATTCCTCTGCTTGGCGCTCCAGCTCATCTGTCAGCCATTCAACGTAATATGAGCCGGCCAGCGGGTCGGCGACATTGGTTACGCCGGTTTCGAAAGCGATTATCTGTTGCGTGCGCAAAGCGATGTGAGCAGCCTTTTCGGTGGGCAGTCCGAGCACTTCGTCCATTGAATTTGTGTGCAAAGACTGCGTGCCGCCCAGGACACCTGCCAGTGCTTCGATGGCTGTGCGGACGATGTTGTTTTCCGGTTGCGGGGCCGTCAGGCTGCAACCAGCGGTTTGCGTGTGAAAACGCAATTTGAGCGAACGCTCGTCTTTTGCGCCATATTTGTCACGCATGCGGCGTGCCCAGATTCTTCTGGCGGCGCGATATTTGGCAATTTCTTCGAAGAAATCGATATGGGCGTTGAAGAAGAATGAAAGGCGCGGAACGAAATCATCTACTTTCAAACCTGCTTCGATGCCGGCGTCCACATAGGCAAATCCGTCCGCTAATGTGAATGCCAATTCCTGTGCGGCGGTGGCTCCGGCTTCGCGAATGTGATAGCCGGACACTGAAATGTGATTCCATTTCGGCACTTCGTTCGTGCAGAAAACCATCATGTCCTTAATTAACTGAACAGCTGGACGAGGGGGCAGGAGGTATGTCTTCTGCGCAATGTATTCTTTGAAGATGTCGTTTTGCAAGGTTCCGTTCAGTGTCTTCAGATCGAATCCGCGCTTTTGCGCGTTGGCGAGAAACATCGCAAAAATAATCACGGCAGGACCGTTGATGGTCATGGAGGTGGACACTTTATCCAGTGGCAGATCTTGATACAAAATTTCCATGTCTTCCAGGCTGTCGATCGCCACTCCGCAGACACCGACTTCGCCGTGTGATTTCGGATTGTCCGAGTCGTAACCCATGAGAGTGGGAAGGTCGAATGCGGTGGAAAGACCGGTTTGACCTTGCGAGAGCAAATATTTGAAGCGGGCGTTCGTTTCTTCCGGACCGCCGAAGCCGGCAAACTGGCGCATCGTCCAGACTTTGCCGCGATACATATTGTGGTGAATGCCGCGAGTATATGGAAAACAACCGGGCTCGGCCAGCTTCTCGTCATACTGCCAGTCTCTCAGGTCATCTTTGGTGTAGACGGTTTTGAGCGGAATCCCGGAGATAGTCTCGAAAGTCTTCTCAGCTTTTGCTTTCGTCAGTTCTTTGACCATTTGTTTTGTCCGCTCCTTACAGCCGTTGAATTCCCAGCGGTATTTGTATAAACAGAGATCAGTTATGATCTCCACTTGTCAGTCTACAACACGGATCTGGCGCTGTAATCTTTTCATAATCGAGGTGCTCTTGTCATGACATCGACTGCGTCGGCTAAATCGGCTCAGGAATCCAAAGTTTCCGGCAGCCAACTCATCAAAGCTATTCTGCAAAGCGAAGGACCTATCCAGGTTCAGGCGCCCAGAGGCTCGTCCCTGAATGCCAAAGGATGGGTTCAAGAAGCTGCCCTGAGAATGCTTTTGAACAACCTCGACCAGGAAGTGGCTGAGCGTCCTCACGATCTGGTCGTTTATGGAGGCTCCGGAAAAGCGGCTCGCAATTGGGATTGTTTCAAGGCAATTGTGAAGGAATTGATAGATCTCGAAGGCGATGAAACTTTGCTTGTTCAATCAGGCAAACCGGTAGGAAAATTCCGCACTCACGAAGATGCACCGCGGGTGCTTATAGCCAATTCAAATCTGGTCGGCAATTGGGCAAATTGGAATTATTTCCGCGATCTCGAGCAGAAAGGACTGATCATGTTCGGTCAGATGACGGCCGGCTCCTGGATCTACATTGGCACGCAAGGAATCTTGCAGGGTACGTACGAAACATTTGCAGCGCTGGCACGCAAACATTTTGACGGCACACTGAAAGGAAAGGTCGTTTTGACTGCCGGTCTGGGCGGCATGGGTGGTGCTCAACCACTGGCCGTAACGATGAACGATGGTATTGCCATTTGCGTCGAAGTGGATGAAACCCGCATCGACAGGCGTATTGAAACAAAGTACCTGGATGTGAAAGCAGGTGATTTAGAACACGCACTCAAACTTGTCAAAGAGGCCAAAGACAAAGGAAAAGCGCTATCGATCGGACTTTTGGGTAATGCGGCAGAAGTCTTGCCCGAGCTTTTGAAACTTGGATTTTTGCCGGATGCGCTCACGGATCAAACCTCTGCTCACGATCCTCTCACAGGCTATGTGCCCGCGGGATATACCCTGGAGAAGGCAGCGGAGCTGCGTTCCAGCGATCCGAAAAAATACGTCGAATTGTCTACGCAATCGATTGTCGAGCATGTCGAAGCGATGCTCGAATTTCAAAAACGCGGCGCCATCACATTTGATTATGGCAACAATATCAGGCAGGTTGCCTTTGATAAGGGCGTCGTCAAAGCTTTTGATTTCCCGGGTTTTGTGCCCGCTTATATCCGCCCGCTTTTCTGCGAAGGAAAGGGTCCATTCAGATGGGCGGCTCTGTCTGGTGATCCGAAAGATATTGAGAGAATCGACAGGGCTATTTTGGAAAATTTCGCCGACAACAAGGCGCTCTGTAAGTGGATTAAGATGGCTAACGAAAAGGTTGCCTTCCAGGGATTGCCGGCTCGCATTTGCTGGTTGGGCTACGGAGATCGCGCCAAACTGGGACTTATTATCAACAAGCTGGTCGCCTCGGGCGAAGTAAAAGCACCGATTGTAATTGGACGCGACCACCTGGATGCCGGCTCTGTTGCTTCGCCAAACCGTGAAACCGAATCCATGAAAGACGGCTCCGATGCCATAGCCGATTGGGTTTACCTCAATGCGATGTTAAACGCAGTGGGCGGCGCCAGCTGGGTTTCGCTGCATCACGGCGGTGGAGTCGGTATTGGCTATTCGCTTCATGCAGGTCAGGTGATTGTTGCAGACGGCACAATCGACGCGGATAAACGCTTGAAGCGCGTGCTCACGACCGATCCCGGTATGGGTGTAATCCGCCATGCCGACGCAGGCTACCAAGAAGCCACCGAGTTCGCCAAGAAAGCCGGCGTGCATATTCCGATGAAGAAGGACTAGCCAGGCTTTTGAGCAGTTCAACGCTTCAGTTATGACAGTCTTGCTGGTTGAAAAACAATTTGTGCAGCACAGCGAAATTCTTGTGAATTTCGCTGCAGAGTACGCACAAACTCACTGCGTTTGCGACGTTTATTCTGGATTTCAAGGGTGTCGGATTTTTCACGATCAAGCTCTGTGCGGCTTTTCGGCTTGATTGAGACAGCGAAAAACGCAAGTTTTTCGCTGTGGGTAGAAAATCTTGAATTCGATATAGCTGTTTGCTCGTCTAAGTTGGCGGCGGCGGGCGTTAATTAGATATGCAAAACATCACTACAAAATTGGGAGCTTGGGTAGATATCAAGCGTCTTACAGCCAGTTAAATTACTTTTTGCCTGCCACTTCACTTCCTTTTGCCTGAGCAGGATATGATCGGTAGCGTAAAGAAGTAATTTCTTTAAATCCTCTCTGGTTCTAGCTTTTAGCTAGTCGGTAATTGTCGATGGGGCGTCTGGTACAAAAATTTGGTGGCACGTCTGTTGCAGACGTCACAAAAATCCGCAAAGCAGCAGAGATTGCGGTAAAAAACGCTTCTGAAGGCAATGAAGTAGCGATTGTGGTTTCGGCCATGGGCCAAACGACAGACCAGCTGGTGAGCCTGGCAGAAGAGATTTCCGACAGCCCCGATGCCCGCGAGATGGACATGCTTTTGTCCACCGGCGAGCAGGTTTCCATTGCTTTGATGTCCATGGCCATTCAGTCTCTGGGATGGCAGGCACGCTCGTTTACTGGACAACAAGCGGGAATCATTACAGGCACCAGCCACGGCACAGCAAAAATTCGCGAGATTCGCCCCGACAAAATCGAGTCCAGCCTCAAGCGCGGCGAAATTGCCGTAGTGGCCGGCTTCCAGGGCATAACAGACGGCAATGACATTACCACCTTGGGACGTGGCGGCTCTGACACTACTGCTGTGGCGCTTGCAGGCGCTTTGTCTGCCGAGCGTTGCGACATATATACAGACGTGGCCGGCGTTTATACCTGCGA
>JADZFV010000097.1 GCA_020854255.1 Candidatus Melainabacteria bacterium
GTCACTTTCGGCATCTCGACGAGTTTGAGCGTGGGCGAGGGCGTGAACTGATACTCGCCGTGCAGGATGGCGATGGTCGACGCCGGAACCGGAATCGCCGCCAGAGTCTCCTTTGTGCGCTTGGGTCCGCGCCAATCAGTGATCACGCCTGTGACCACGTGCTCGACGTGCGGCATGATCGAGATCATGTTCTTGACCAGGTTGACGAAGGTCTTGCCGGTCGACGCTTCGTCGTCGATGAGCACCAGCGAGCGAGCGTTGAAGAACATCTCCTTCAAGCCCGGGTGCTCGGGCTCGTAGATGATGTGGTCGGCGGCGTGCGAATGCTCTTCCAAAAATTCGATTGCCACCGGCCTGTCGAGGCGGTAGCGGGTCGACTGGGTGAACATCACATCCTTGCGTCCGGTCAGGCGAGCGTACTCGTCGAAGACGCCATTGCCGAGGCAGATGGCGGTTTCGGCCATGCCGATGACGACCACCGGACCGGGAAGGTCGGCGGGAATCTGAGCGGCCAGGCGCGTGTGCACTTCGCGAACCATGGACGGGCGCACGGGGATGTGTTTGCCCAGAACCTTGGAGACGAAGAGGAATCCGCGCTTGGGATTCTGACGGGCTGCAAAGCCGCAGATTTCATCGAGGGGCATCTCGGAGTGGAACACCTTGATGTCGAGCGTGCCGGTCGGCAGCTCCACGGTGTGCGACTCTTCGACATAGCTTCCGTCGATTAGGAGCTTGCCGGCGCCCACGTAGTTGTGACGTCCGGCATCCAGTTTGTCTGCTTGGAACATTTAGATGCTCTCCTACATGCGCGCTTGAAGCGCAGGGTTAGTGCGCTCAAAGCGCGTTTGAGCGACAGTCCCGAGGACCGATGCCGCAGCCATTTCTGGCTCGAGCATCGGCACCAAAGGTGTTGCCGCAGGATTTGAACTGCACGGGCGTCGCATCGGACGCCGCGTCGACGAGGTGAAAGTACACGTCGCAATAAGCGGCGCTTTATGAGACGACTTCAGTCGAGTTGAGCAGCTGCGCAGGCAGCCAGCCGACTAGGTGGCGGCGCGAGTTGAGCGTGCCGACTTGCAGGCTTTGCAGGTCAGACGCTCGCGGCGGCGCAGCTCAGGCTCCAGCCAGCTGACGTACGGGTCGAGAACCTTCCAGGCGAAAAGGACGACCGGCGCGATGAAGCAGGCCGTAGCGGTGATGAGGGCTACCCAAGGATTGGCGCCCGCGGCGATCAATCCTTCGCCGACCGGTTTAGTCAGCCAGAAGAGGCTCATCAGCATGACGGCACCGGTGCTGATCAGGAAGATGAATCCGTGCATCAGGCCGAAAGCAAGATTCTTCAGAACTTGCATGGTTTGTCTCTTTCGAGTTTGTTGTGCAGCTTGTGTGTGGTCATTCAGGCAGACTGTTAGATTGAGACTCGTATTCAGTCTGACCAAATTTCTACACGCGATCTTTGCTGCAGCCTAAAGCGGCGATGACATGCATCGTCCGTAACCGAGGCTGCACTAAAGATGGCGCGTAACTCTGTGGGTTTCTATCATGAGCTTTCCATGACATCGCGCGCCAAAAAAATTTGTCGCCCGATGAGAGGAAACGCCCTTAACGCGCGCGTTGCAACACGCGAAAAAAAATTTCAGGCGCGCGACGTTCTTTTATAAGCGCTCCGAACTCGGCTGTGCCTCGTTCTCCGCGCGCTTCCTAATCTCGCTTCGGACACCTCCTCGGTGCCCTTCGCTCGATCGTCGGCATGCAGAGGTTCGGCTGTGCCTCGTTCTCCGCGCGCAAAGGAAACAAGCACGGACGACGCCCTGATTTCTCAAGGCGCCGCCCGGCTCGTGCGAACTCACGGGAACTGCCTTGCCGGCAGTTTCGTTCCTTGCTTAACGCCGGCGGCTGCCGCCAAAGAGCAGGAACAGGATGATGATCAGCAGGAGGAAACCGGCTCCGTCGATCATTGGCTGGATGGTCTTCATGACGTTGTCTCCGTTCCCGGTTTTTAACCGGAATTAGTTGAAGCTTATGTTTTGCGAAGCGGACGACGCCTGCCGCCTGTTGCGACAACGCCGCCCGATTGCGGAAGGACTTAGTGCGAGGCGCCGTCCTTGTTCTTCTTGAACAAGCCGACGACCAGTCCGAACAGTGCCGTCACTGGCTTCATCAGCGAGTCGCACAGCTCGGCGACATTGGCCATCACCTGACCGAGCCAGTTGAAGACCGGTCCGAGCAGGCGCTGCAGGAACGTCACCTTGTCATAGATGAGACCGAACACGATGATGCCCATGATGGCGCCGAACTTCTGCACGCCGTGGAATTCGAAGTGGAAGAAGTACTCCGCCACAAGAACCACGCCGATGAAGCCGACGAGCACGTAGGCGATCTTCGCCAGGATGGGGAACTTGTCCAAGAGCTTGATGAAAGCGCCGGCCACGAACCGCATCGCCAGGATGCCGATGAAGACGCCGGTGACGACCACCCACATCTGGGGCGAGAGCGCGACGGCAGCGATGACGTTGTCGATCGAGAAGGCCAGGTCGGCGAACTCGACGGCAACGACTGTGCCCCAGAAACCGGCAGCCTTAGCCTGGTGCGGGTCGTCCCCATCACCTTCGCCCACACCGAGGTGCGAGCACATCAGATAGATGAGATAACCGCCGCCCAAGAGCCGGACCCAGGGGTTGGCGATCAGGAAGCCGACGAAAAGCAGCGCTACGCCGCGCAGGACGTAAGCGCCGAGCAGACCGGCCTTGAGAGCCAGAGCCTGCTGTTTTGGCGGGAGATGCTTGACCATCGCGGCCAAGACCAGGGCGTTGTCGACGCTCAGCAGTCCTTCGAGGATGATGAGCGACAAGATGATCGGCAACGCCGCCATGATGGCTGGCATTGATGGCAGGAATGCTTCCATTGACTTGTCTCCTTACGAGTTCGCATTGCGAACTGTTTGTCGCGTTTAGCCGTATCCTTTGACTTGGCGTTTGGCGACGGTTGAAGAAAGGATTGGACTTGAGAGACGACACGAGGTCGGCTTTACAAACCCCTTTCGGACCCTTGTGGTACCGGAAGTGGCACCACGCGGCGGCCGTTTATTCAATTGGTTCGACCGCGCAAACAACTGCGGGCTTGCTAGCGGCGCGCCTTCAAATAGATGGCGGTGCCGGCAGCGATCAGGGCGACGATCAAATGGAACCCGGCCCATGCGGCGAAGAAGCCGATGGTCAGTCCAGTCCAGCCCACCTGCCCGCCGGTCAGTTTGGGAAACAACGAGCCGATGGTGCGCTCGACGTTTCCGAAACTGAACACTGAGAACCCCGCCACGGCGAGGACGAGAAGAAGTAAGGTAACCACGTCGTACTCTCCTTGAGTCTTCTTGTTTTTTGCTCGCGCACCATTTGCGGTGCGCAAGAGCCGGCATCAGA
>JADZFV010000098.1 GCA_020854255.1 Candidatus Melainabacteria bacterium
ACGGTTACAGCTGCCGCTGCCAGCGGAGAAGTCGCACCGAAGGTTGCCAGAGCGCTGCCCACAGCAACAGCGGCCACGACTGCCGCACCAACCGCTCCAATCGTTTTGATGCCATCACCTCTGAGCCAGGTGATAAATCCGGATTCATTGAAGTCGGTAGAATTCACTTTATCAATTAGAAGCTTGATATTCATGCCCGTTTGCGACTCGGGATCGAAAACCTCGATCATTTTCTCCAGAGCTTCAATGCGCTCCATAACTTCGCGGCGAGATTCTGCATCAAGTTTGGGCAGGCTGGCGCGAAGCTCTTGCACGCTTTGTCTAGTGCGATCGAGCGGGCTGACGCCATTCTCGTCCTTCAGATTCATGGCATCGATAGATCTTTGAAGGCTGCCGACCTTCGACCGCAAATCTTCGACGTATTTCGGACCGCGCGTACCCTCGAGTCCTGCGCGAAGCAGCTTATCGAGATCGGGAAGTGTCCTCTGCAATTCCATTGCAGTTTCTTTGAACGGCTTGATGTTAGGGTCCGTATCAATAGACATCAATGCAAGCTGACGTCGCGCCGCGAAATCTTGATCTTGCGCATCGTGCTTGGCTGTAAGAGCCCGGATGCCTTTGGCGACCCCGCCTTGCTCGCCGATGGCTAAAACAGGCGCATCAGAGGAGCCTCCCGCCTTTTGCCTGTTGAGGCGCTGCCATACGGTCTCACCATCACCGTTGCCGACGATTACCTCACCTGACGAGTTGCGGGCAAATCCAAGGTCTTTCCATATCGCAGGTGCAAGTGTTGCCAGCGCCGGACCGTGGTCCTTCAGCATCGAGAGTGCCAGCCGATCGGCTTCGCCTTCATGTCCCTCATTGCGAAGCCGTCTGTACTCCATTGCATCGAGCGCAACCTGATACAGTTCGTGCTCGTTACTCACATCGCGGATAGCTGAGGTCAGTGACGACCTGTCGCCCAATTCGTTGTTATACGATTGCAGTTTCTGATCCTGTACTACAATGAAGTCGGAGAGCGTGCTATCACCGAACCATCCTTTGAAGTGCTGCCACGTTGTAACACCTTTAGACGTGTGTGTCGTCAAATCTCTGAGTCTGTCTTGTATCTCACCTTCATTTCTCTGATACGCTTCAGACGATTCTCTTCGGCGTCGAGCAGCGTCATCAAGAACTTCCTTTACTTTGGTTTCGACCGGATCCAATAAGAAACTGTTGGGAGAAGTTTCCAGTTTGCCGTTGGCCATTTGACCAAACACGGTTAGCACGTCCATCTGCCCGGCGTTGGTGCCGTCGGCGGAACTGGTCTCTGCTGCACCGCCTCTACGCTGCATGGTGAGAAGTGCCGCTCGCGAAGGCGGTCCCACATCCACGCCAGGCTGTGGCCTGGTTTCGCTGCTGCCACTGCTTGTGGTGCCTAGAATCTTTTCTTTGATTTGCGGCGGCAGAGCATTGTAAAGCTCCACACGGTTCATCACGGCGCGAATGGTCGTATCGTCGTAATTGTTGCGGGCTCTTTCTACAAGCGAATTTACATCGGCTGGTCTGACGCCGCGTTCGCGCAAAAGGCTGTGCAATGACTGAGGAAATCCACTATCAAACGTGGCCGCTTTAGACTCGGCAGACATTTCTGCACGCGTGATTCGCCCAGTCACATAGTCGGCAAGTTCTCTTCTGACACTTTCCTGCTCGAGTTTGAGATTGGCGGAATTTCGGAAACCTGGTTCGCGCAAAGCATCGAGTGCGAATTCGCTGGCAGCACCGCGAGAACCGCCGATGCGCATGAGTGAGTGAACGCCGGCCATCGTCAGCCGGTCTGCATCTTTATCACCGGCGAAACGCTGAGTGGTAACAGCTTCCTTAATCACCGCAGCGGAGTTGGCCGGTGCATAGTCGGCCAAGACACCAAGGGCAGTGACAGCGGCCGCCTGGTGATGAACATCGCTGTAAGTTCCCGCATTTAAATTCTCGACCAGTCGTTTTGAAAGCAGGCTTGCAGCTTCCGGATTAGCACTGCTAACGACATCGCGCAGTCCTTGAACAGTCGTATCACTGACATTGTCCGCAATCAGGCGCAAGTCGGACGAGCTCCAGAATTTCGATAGGCGCATGAATCCTTTGATAGCGCTCTGGTGAGTCTCCGGATCACCGGAGGCGACATCCTTGCGCAAGACATCCAATATTTTGGATGTTAGTTGCCATGGAGTCTGTCCGTCTTGAGCAATGGCACCCAGACAATTTAGAACGCCGCCGTTGTCCCCGTATTTGGCATGCTGTTCGAGCAGTATTTTTGCAACCTTTTCGCCGTGACCGTTTTGGGCAGCCTGCTTGAGTGCTTCGAAGCAACGTTCAGCCTTTTGAGGCTCCATTCCTTCTGTTCCAAGCGCCCTTGCAAGAATTCCCAGGGCAACATCGTTGCCTGTCTTGGCGCCTTGAGTGATGCTATCGAGAAAGTAATCGCCGCGCCTGCCGTTTAGTCCGGACACGAGCATTTGCTCGAGCGTATCATTGCGTTGCGCACCGTGAGCACCGAGTGCATCCATGATTGCGTAGGCACCAGTATCGGTGTTCGCTTGGCAGGCAAGCATTGCCTGCATGGTGGCACGCTCCGATTCAGTCGCTGTCGAAGGCAAGCCGGAGCCAATGGCAAGCGCCAAACAGGTAAGCGCTTCTTTCGGCAGGTTGCCTGTACTGAGCTGCAAACGCTTTGTGTCGATAGGTAGGTTTTGCATATCAAGCAAAACAGGTTTTCCTGAACCCTGACCTTCCGGCAAAACAAACATCATTCCGTTTCCGCCGAGTTCACTCAAAGCAAACTTCTTGAGTGCATCTCGCGTACCTTGATCCAGCCTGCTCAAGTCAGGAGTGAAAACAGGTTCGTTACTGGCAATGCTTCGGCGAGCCAATTCCATTCCCGCAGGCGGGGTTGTTAGTCCCAGCAGTGTTGCAGCCAGTGCTCTCTGCGCATGTTGATCGCCGACTTGTGCCAATCCTCCAAGCTTCTTGATGGCAAGCAAAGCGTCACCACTGTTGGTGGCACTGGAAAGATCTCTTACAGCTTCGGCCGCAGGAAGCCATCCTGGAGCCTGCATTTCAGCGCGGCGGGCTGAGCGCAAAGGATCTCCAAAGGGAAAACGCAGTGAGTCCGGTCCTCCTAGTGAGCGCCCTCCATCCAGACGCAACTGCAGGGGATCGCCGAGCAGAGGATTTAACTCATTGCCTCGGAGCAACGCACTCAGAGGATCATGTCCAAGCCGTGGATTCATAAGACGTGGATCCGGCAGCATTAACTGCGGGTTCAGCATGAATGGAGTCACCGAACCAATTCGCTGGGAAAGAGTCTCAGGTCTGCCGACTCGGTCGCCGAAATTGAATTGGAAGTTACCGCTGCCGTCGAGGGTTCCATTCGTCTGCATCAACCTTCGCGATTCCAATTGCGCAGCCAATAAGAAAGCCAGTGGTGTTACTTGATCCGCTTCATTTGATGACGGATCAGGTGGTGCCTGATCAAGTGAGCCACGCGGCGAAAGATCACCCGGGCGGCGCGATCCGGCACGGCGGGGATCAAGCACAATGAGATTTTCCGCGTCCAATGATGTCAAACCGCCGTCGAGAAGCCGCGGCATTCCGATTATCCGTAGAGAAGTATCTCCAGGCGATCTGGCCTGGCCTTTCTCGTGGAAAGCTCGAGTAAGAACGTTGTCAGCGCTCCATCCCTCACCTCCGCTCACCGCTTTCGCGAGCGTCTTCATTGCCTCATCGCGCTCTTTGGAATCTTTCGAAGACAAACCATCTAGAAGTTTGTCCATTCCTTCCCTGCCACCCAGCAAACTCTGAAGGTTGAGAGCGGATTCTCCAGGAGGCGACGCCTGGCTAAGCCGTTTGATCTCCTTCAAGGATTCCGTCAGTTGTTTGGCGGCAAGTTCTTTGCGTTGAGGATCCTGAGATCGACCCCCATCGACCGAGGTCAAAGCCTCGGAAATCGTCAAATAGTTGCTCAAGCCAAGAAGGTTTCGGCCCTCCCGGATTATGCCTTTGGAATTGGCCGCCCCTCTGTCGGCAGCAAGGGCATCGAAACTGTCACGCAGGGCGATAAGCCTCGACCTTTCATCTAATCCAGGCTCGAAAAAGCGCCGCCTGCCGTCCTGAAGCCGTTTCTGATCTTGGACGGATAGCGGTTTTTCCTGTACTTCTATGCTTTCTCGCGTCTGAAGATTCGTCTCAGGTCCGTAGACCGGGCGGACACCCAAATATTCGAGCTCGATCGGCGAGGTTGCCACCCCAGCCCGTATCGCAGCCTCAGTCTTCTCGCGCTCTTCGCGCATAGACTTGTCGAAGTCGCTGGAGCCGGCCGCTACCGTTGAAGTCTCGACGGAATTACCGGCAGACTCTTTCGGGGGCTTTTTTCGTTCAGCCGCGTCCTGGTTATTGCCTTGGTTGATCTCGTCGCCGCCTGCCATTGAAGTATCCCGAGGATTGAAGTGCCAGCTCTTCCCTGCTTTGGATTACATACCCGGGCTGGGCAGTTTAATGAATCGGCAGAAGCTGCCCCAGTACTGCCTAGAGGACGGCAAAGTAGACTTTGGATTCGTCGCTTGAATTAGTGTCCAGGCTGAATCCGCCTAGCATTGCGTCACATGAACTGGGGGGCTTGTATTCTCGCCTCGACCGCTCGCCCTCATAGGCTGCGCGGAACAGGCGTTGGAATGCTTCTACTTCGTTTTGAGAGGAAAATCCAGCAGGAAGACTCTGCGCAGGGGCAGAGGCGGGGAGAACACTCATTACGCCATCCTTTTAGATTAGAAACGACCGGCCCGCAGGGCTGACGGTACTCTTTCAGATTAAAACGGCGATGTTGCAAGTTTATTGCAGGAAGGAAGTCCTTTATGGGGAGGACTTGGCTCTCATGTAAGGGGCGGCGCACTGTCTGTTTCGGGTGCCACCATTTGCAGTGCACTTGCTGTACGTCTTGAATTTCCGAGATCATGACTCGATCTGAGTCGTCTTCAACCGCTTATTCTCTTCAAGAAGCGCGGCGTCACCGCCGGCGGTTTTCTTCTTTCTCGCTTCTCTAACCCATCTGGAGGCATCACACAATTCTAGTTGTCTATTTTTCGGGGGGGCAGACCAACAATCGGTTCTTGTTATGATGTTGTTGAATGCGTAGTTTGTTTGCAATTCGCGAACGATCTTGATCGGCATGGACACTGACTGCGGGCAGTCACTTTTGACCATCTTGTTCTTGGCGAATTTCTTGACTTCGAACGCTGACAGCAATTTTTGTTTTTTACAGTTGCTCCTAAAATCAGCATCATCAAAGACGAAAGCTCACTTCTCAGTGAGCCTCGTCCTTCTTCCCGGAGATTAAAAGCGGTCCGTAGGTTTCTCTTTCAATGACTTCAAAAAGAGACGAATGTTGTAGCAAGGGGGCAGAGGGTTTGTGGCTGGCTCTGTTTTGAAGTTCCCCGAGATTACACGCCGTTTGTTGTGATGTTGTTAATTGCGGCGCGTTGTCTGCAAACCCAATGGCGGCTGAGCGGGTAAATTGTTTCTCCGAATCCGGGAGGTTTATTTGCCAGCGGGCATAACTCCACATAAGTAATAAGCCTGAAAAGTAATAGATTAAGCGTCTGGGGATTTTTGAATGCGGTCTGGACAGCAGAGCACAAAGGCCATGGCTTTGGCTGAGGACGGCATCTCTCTGTATAAAGCCGGTCGCTTCTCTGATGCCCAGAGGACTTTTCAAACCGCCGTTCGCTATGGGCGAGAAGAGGAGTTGCCGCGCCAGCAAATGTGCCTGCTGCTCAATAACCTGGCAATCGTCCACGTCAGTCTTTCGAAATATCTGGATGCTGAAGGCAATCTGAAAGAAGCTTTTGCGCTTTTGGATCAAACCGATGCCCAGTCTGAGCCCGGATTCAAACTGACTCGCGCCCTCTGTCTAAACACTTTGATCAATCTCTGGTACGTTCACAATCAATACGCCAAGATGGAAGAAGCGCTCAATGAGGCTGTTCAGCTGTTCGAAGAAGAGAAGAAGCTGATTTATGCAGGAGAGATGGTCTGGCAGATAGCCGTGCTGCGTCACGAAAAGGCGCTTTTGGATGAAGGCACGGAAGCTGTCGACCGCCTGGAGACCCTGTATCAAGAGTTGGCCGGGCAAAAACCTGAGACCAGTACACGCGCTTATCGCGATGAAGCATGTTGTGGCTGGCCGCGCTTCGGCTTCGGCTGGGACGAGAAATGCTATTTCGACAGCGTGGAAAAAGAGTCGGCAGTCAAAATATCCATGTTGCGTGCTGGTTTTTCGCAGGCGCTTGCCGAGGCGAAAGAATACTGCCAGAAGGGATTAGATCTTTGCGCAGAACTGGATGAAGAGCCGGCTTTCTATCTGGCGCGCTTATTGGCAATCAAAAGCGATCTGGCGCGCGATTCGGATGAACGCACGAAAGCCTATGAACTGGCAAGCGAGGCGCTCGAAGTCGCTGAAAAATTGTACGGTCGAGAACATCCTGCGGTCGCCGGGTATTTGCTAAAGACCGTTGCCGCGCGCGTTTTTTTGGAACAGCGCTCAGAGTATGAGCCGATGGTGGCGCGGGCCATAAATTTAATGGAGTCCGGATTTGGCGAGCGCCATTACAGCACCGCCCGCGCGCTCATAATGGCTTCGGATTTCATGGCTTTGCAAGGAATGAGCGAAAGCATTCTCAGGCAGCGCGAAGGTTTGATCAAACGAGGTCTTGACACACTCTTCGATCTCCTCGATGAAGCGCACCCGGATCTCGTCAAAGCAGAAGTGTCACTGGCTGAGGTTTATCGGGCCACCGGACGGTTGGATGAAGCCGAAGAGCTACTTAAAAGCGCCATCATAAAGCTTGATGGGCAAGCGGAATCCGTGCAGCTGCTGCTCAATGTTCGCCGCACGCTGGTCGATTTCTATCTGCGATTGGGGCGCGATGATGATGTGCATGCATGCTTGCAAGTGCAAAATCGCCTGATAACCAGCCTCACCATGACCAAGGCCCAGCGTGCCGGTCGCATGATGGAGTTGGCGTTCGACTTCAGTTCGATTGGCAGATATGATGATGCCGAAGAGCTTTTGAAATCCGGATTGGCACTGAGTGCTGAAGGCGACGATTGGTACAAAGCATTTGTCATCAAACTTGCGCAGCTCTACGCTGATTCCGCCCGCGAAAATGAAGCAAGGCAGATTTTGTCGACCATAACTCTTGCCGACGGCAACTCGTCAAATGCGCTCCAGGAGCGCTTCAAGGTGGCAAGCATTCTGAGTGTCTTCGATCCTGATGAAGCGATGAAACGCGCCAAAGAAGTTTTTGACGCTGCTTGTGAAAACCTGCCCGAATGTGCGCAGCCATTTGGATTTGCGGCGGCTCTTTTGATCGAGGAATATTTACGCACCGACCGGTTGGATGATGCGCACAGAGTAAGCAACGTGCTCATGACCCATAAAAACTCGATGGGACTGATGGGCATCGCGTCCATTCCTGTGTTTTTGCGCGGCATCGCTTCGGCCTTTGCCGAAAAGCGTGACAAAAGAGCAGAGGCCTTGTATGAAAAGGCTGTTCTTGCCGCAGAAGACGTTTCCGGATTTCAGCCTGAAGTGCTTGAGTATACGCTGGGCGACTGGGCTGAGTTTTATGTGAATATCAATCAAGGCGAAAAAGCCGAGAAGGTTTTGCGCCGGCTGGCGGCTCTGCGCCTTGATCTTTATGGTGAGAAAAACCTGGAATACGCAGGCACATTGCTTGGTTTGTCGGCTATCTTGCTCGAAATGAGAAAGTTAGCCGAGGCTGATGCGATGAGCGCCAGGTCCGTGGCGATTTTGGAAGAGCTCGATGCTGAGGCTGAGCTGCTTGTTAAGGCGCTTGAATTGCGCGTAGCAATTCTCAGGCAGCAGAATCGCCATCTCGATGCCTCAGCCGCCGAAGAGCGAATGAAGGCTTTGCTCAAAGGTGAGCTCCGAAATTCAGCCGGCGAAAGCCAGAGCTAGCACGTGCTCACTGTTTGATCACAGAATAGACCGAAAGTCCGCCCATTATTTACCTGGGGTTTTCCATATAGAACTGCCCCCGCTGTCTAAAATCAGCCTTCCTCGAATATATCTATTTGGGCATTGAGGTTTCTCACCGATGGGATTTTCTGAGACAGTCTCAGAAGGCGCTGCAATGCGCGCTTCCAATCCATTTGCCGTCGAAAATGGCGAACAATATGGTCTCGCGCTATCGGACGGGCAAACCTCTGCCACCGCTTCAATCTCGGATTGGATACCGGATTTTCTAAAGGGCAAGGCATCGGAGCCAGGCAACTGTCAGCCCTCGCCACTTTACGATCGCGCACTTTCGACCGCCCGTCAGCTTTACTACGATCAGGCTCTGGCGTCCAAACTCAACGATTACAAAAACAAATTCAATTGCCAGATCAAGACTGATGAAGACGCCGTCAAATTCGCCAATGAAGCGCTTCATGTGATCGGCGATCCGTATACACGAGTGCTCAATAAGGCTCAGGCAGACGAACTCAAAGCCAGCATCAAGGGTGACAACCAGGTTACAGGTATAGGCATCAGCCTCGGCATCGGCATGAAGAAAAACGATGAGACAGGTGGCGTGTCATATCCTGTTGTTGGAGCGGTTTTCCCCGGCACACCAGCGGAAAGAGCCGGTCTAAAACCCGGTGACATCATCTTGCAAGTAGGCGGCGAATCGACCAAAGACTTGCCCATGGAGAAAGTGCAAACGATGGTGCGGGGCGCGGAGGGCTCGAGAGTACATCTGAAGATCGATCGCGACGGCAAAATGATGGACATCTATGCTGAGCGAGTGAAGATGGAAGTGCCGGCCACCCTCGAGCGAAATTTTGGTGATGTCGAATATATAAAACTGATCAACTTTATGAACGATAAGACTGATGAATCGCTGAAGAGAGCCATTCTCACTCACCCGACCGCCAGGGCCTTCATTGTGGATTTGCGCGGAAATCCTGGCGGGCGAGTTGAGGAGATGGTTGAAACGATTGGCTTGTTGATGAAAGCCGGGACAATATTCAGCGAAGAAACCCGCACCGAACAAGGCGCCATCAAGAAAACCGTCGAGCTGACCGAGCATGGGGTCAAGCAGAAAATCGAAGGGAGTTTCATTTCACCAACATTAGAACGCAATCGTTATTTGCTGAACGGCAGACCGCTGGTCGTGCTCGTCGACGAATTCTCAGCTTCTGCTTCCGAACTTCTAGCCGCGGCGCTGAAAGACAATGGAAGAGCAGTCCTTGTCGGGGCAAAGACTTTTGGAAAGGGCGTCGGGCAGCAAATCTTGTCCATCGAGAACGGCGCCATGGTGGCGGTGACCAATACTCGCTTCACCAACCCGGGCGGCACTTGGGCTGGCGACGGCAATGAGCGCCGCGTAGGCATTGAGCCGAATATCGCTGTGGCGGCGGGCAAAGGCACAATTCCGCTCTCTTCCAGTGACAAGCAGTTTGAGCGCGCCCTTGCCGAAGCCCGCCGTATGGCTGGTATTGAGGGCGTTGCTCCGGCGCCTGCTGCGGTAGAAAACCCTGCCCTTCCAGTCACTCCCCGGTTGAAGACATTCGAGCCTACAATTCCTTTCTACAAAAGGCGCGAGGAATTGGAAGAACTCAGAAAACGCCAGCAACAGCAGAACGACCCGTCCGGCCAGCCTGGTCCCGGCGTGCGCAAGCCCTATGGCGGTTAGACCTGGTGTCTGAAGGTCGCCAAAGTCAAAAACACATTGCGCTCCTTCTTTGTAGACAGTGGCGGAATGCGTGATTGGTGCCGAGGTTTAAAAATATGGGCCATCGTGGACTCGAACCACGGACCTCACCCTTATCAGGGGTGCGCTCTAACCACCTGAGCTAATAGCCCTCAGCAATGACATACTAACACTCATGGCATTGATAAGCCAAGCCTGGGCGCATTAAGACGTAAACAAAGCCTTTTTAAGAAATGGACCGGACGACGAAAAGCCAGTAATTGGCGGCGTTCTAAGGTCATCGGTCGCTCTGTTTTTGTCCGGACCTTAAAGGGTTTCGTTAAAGCCGGACGTTCTCAAGTGCCTGGCGCTCCGAGGGCACAATGAAGGTTGTGTTGACTCCGGGGGCGAATGGCAAAAGGCAGCTGCAAAGTGAACTAGGGAAAGAGGATTTCCGAGTCACTGTCCGTGGCAGTTAAATGCTCCGAATGCAGCCGCACTTTTGTCTTGCAAAAGTGCCCGGCACCATATGCGGTGCATCTTTATTCGCTTCCAAAAAATTGGAGACAAGGGGATTCGAACCCCTGACCTCACGGGTGCGATCCGTGCGCTCTACCAACTGAGCTATGTCCCCGCGTTCTTTGCCAATTATAACCCGGGTGCCTGATTGGCGAGAAGTCAAGTGCAAAAATCCCACCTCAGGCCCTTTTTCGTGTCTAATTAAATAGATGCGTGGAACTTATCAAACAATCTGGCGTTTTTTCTCATTTGCATCGGCGGTGATTCTCTTTGCCGCCAGTTTGCTCTTCTTCATAAACTTTTCGGTGGGCGGCTACTTTGCAAGCAGGATGGGTGCTGATCTCAATGACCTGCTTTTCTATTCGGTGTATCCGGCCATCCTCAGTGCAATTGTGCTTGTGCTCACTGCTGTGGATTTGCCGGGGAAATTATTTTTGCTGGTCGGCTATTACTCTATGTTGGAGCGCATGGCCCGCTTCGATCTTTGCTCTCGCGAAAAGCTGCCCGGTCCAAGGTGGTTTATTGTAATGGGGCCGATGGGGGGATTGGCGGATGCATTGCTGCTTCAGGGCAAGACTGAAGAAGCCGAGAAAACCTATTATCAAGTCGCCGAATACTCGAAAAAAGCAGGACTCTGGGCCACTTTTCTGGTTGGTCCGAGCCTGGAGAATTATGCCGAAAGGCTGGCAGCGACGGGCAGATTGCTTGATTATGCCGACTGGAAAGGACGATTTCGCGGCGCTACCGTCTCGCGGCGCATCATCATTGTTCTCTGGCTCACCATGACCGTTCTGGCCGGCCAAATGGCTCTCAAATACACCGCTCAGAATGTCCCGACCATTGCCTCCTATCTAAGTTATCTCGGTCGATACGAATTAGCCGACAGCTTGCTTTCGGCTGGATTGCAATGCCTGCGCAAATTCAACCCGGAAGCTAAGACTGAAGAAAACGGTTTCAAAGTTAAGATGGCGCAGAATGACGTGCGCTGGGGGCGTCTGTCGGATGCCGAGCAGCTTTATCTGGAAGTTTTGCCGTTGAGAGATATTCTGGCCGGCAAGCATGATGCTCAGATTCGCGATGAGATGGGCGCCCTGGGCATGCTGCAAGAACTTGCAGCGCTCAAAATGCGGCAAGGTCAACCTGATGCGGCCCGCAAGATCCTCGACAAGTTGTGGAAGCTGTATCCGTCTGCCAGTTTGCTCATTACTTTGACCGATCTTTACCTCGAGGAAGGACAGCTGAAAGAGGCGGAAGAGACAATCTCCAGGGCAAATGCGGCGGTTGCCAAAATCGTTGATCCTGACAACAAAGACTTGATTCGCCTGTCTGCGACCATTCGCCTTGGCCGGCTGCGCATGATCGAGAAAAATGCTGCCGCCGCGCAAGCCGAGTTCAACACCGGATTGAAAAGAGTGAATGAAGCAAAAGGAAAGCTGGAGGTGTTTAGACTGCCATTCTTGCTCGGTTTGATGGAAGCCGCTCACCTGGAAGGCGACGCGAAAAAAGAGGCGAATTGCCGTACCGCCGTGCTTGAAGAAACCTTGAAACTCGCGAAAGCCAAGTCGCCCCTGGAAGCTTCGGTAAGCTGCCACCAGGCGGCTGAAGCGATGGCCCGCTGCGGGCAGTATCCGTATGCGGACCAGCTTCTTATAGATGGAATGGAAATGATCGAGAAAGCAACGTCTCCAACCAATCCTGCCATTGCCTCGTACTACGTGAGAAGAGGTGAAATCGCGCTGGCTCAAGGCAATGTGGACGCCGCCGCGCACCTGTGTCAGAAAGCCGTAAATCTCATTAACAAGAAGACTCTAAGCTCCGAACATCCCGCAGTACTCGACGCTGCGGTCTTAGCCGGAAGGGATGCGAACAAGCTGAAGATGGAAGAAGAGGCCGCCTCATTTTTTACGGAAGTAATGCGAATTATCGAGAAGAATGGGCTGCAACGAATTGATGCAAAAGTGGCCGATGCCTTGAAGCAGTACGAAGACATGCTCTTGCGGCACGGAAACAAGACCCGGGCCGGCGAAGTACAGGCTTTACTGGCACGGACAAAGGTCAAACAAAGCGGTTACAATTAGCCGCATTGTAATCCAATCAATTCAAGGTGGAGTTTCGCATGCGTAACCACTTCCGTTCTAATTTGCTGCACTCTTTTGCAGCCCTTCTCGTTCTTGCAGCACCTGCGTCTGGACTGTTTGCAGCACCAGCCAATGGGCAAACTGTTTCAAAAACAGCTGCTGTAGCCGACGCTGCTCCGACAGTGGGCAAGCCCGCTCCTGCCTTTTCTCTAAAGGACTGGGACGGCAAAACCCGCAAACTCGCCGACTATAAGGGCAAAATCGTTGTGCTTGAATGGTTCAATCATGGATGCCCATTCGTCAAAAAACACTATGATTCCAGCAACATGCAAGACCTGCAAAAGACTTACACCGGCAAAGGCGTAGTCTGGCTTTCCATCTGCTCCTCTGCTGAAGGAAAACAAGGATACGGCACAGGAGAAGAACACAAGAAAGCCTTCAAAGAAAAAGGCGGCGCACCAACGGTGGTGCTGATTGATTCTGAAGGAACAGTCGGACGTCAGTACGATGCGAAAACTACTCCCGCTATGTATGTGATCGACGGCAAGGGTGTTCTTGTTTACGCAGGCGCCATCGACGACAACAGAACCGCCGACAGGCAAGCCGCCAAGACAGCCAAGAACTTTGTAGCTGCTGCTCTCAACGAAACACTTGCTAAGAAGCAAGTGGCAATTTCTTCAACGAAGTCCTACGGCTGCTCGATCAAATACAAACAACAGTAACGACGTTTCCGTTAGTGTAGAGGGCGATGCCATGCGTCGCCCTCTACAAAGATTGCCCTGGTCATCTCCAATTTGCTGCGGGAGGTTCTGATGTCCAAGCTTGTATGTCCCGTGATGCTCGTTGAAACTGTAAGTAAAGTGACGGATTACAGATTGGGTGACTTTCCGAAGCGACTAGAGCCGGGAAATGTATTGATGTGCCCACCTACCCACTTCACCGTCAAAACGGTGCAGAATCCCTTTATGGAAGGCAAGGTGGGCACAGTCGATACTGAGCTTGCTAAAAAACAGTGGCAGGCGCTGAAAGAAATTTATGAGTCAATTGGCTGTGAAGTAAAAACTATTGATCCGGTTGAAGATCTCGAGGATATGGTCTTCGCCGCAAACCAGGTATTACCGGGGCTGGACGATAATGGCAGGCCTTTTGTAATCTTGGGGGAGATGCGCAATGCAAAACGGAATGAGGAAGTTCCGTGGTATCGCCGGTGGTTTGTTGCGAATGGATACCATGTAATCGATATTGATGATGCGATGGTAAACGAAGAGTACACCCCTTGCTTTGAAGGACAGGGCGATGCCATTTGGCATCCCGGTCGCAAACTGCTTTGGTGCGCTTATGGACCGCGTACAGATAAGCAATCGGCGACGCTCTTAAATAGTCTTTTGAACGTTACTGTACTTCAACTCAAGCTGAACGATGCTCGTTTTTATCATCTCGACACCTGCTTCTGCACAATCGATGAAGATACGGTGATGATTTACGAAGGCGCATTTGATGCTGATGGTTTGGCCCTGATCGGACACTTCTTTAAGAAGGTAATTTCAGTCAGCGAAAATGAAGCGCTCAATTTTGCCTTGAATGCAGTGGCAATCAACGGCAATGTCATTCTGCAGAAAGGTTCTCCGCAGATTGTGGAAACTCTCAAAAAAAGCGGTTTTACTCCTATCGAAGTAGACACCAGCGAGTTTATGAAATCCGGTGGCAGCGTGTTCTGCCTGAAGATGATGGTTTATTGAGCTGGGCTTTATCTCGAGAGCATTAACCGGGTAGATGATGGATAATCAAGTTTAACGATTCTGGATTTTGTTCGGGGCTGTGAATGGTCAGGCGGATGGAAACCCATATGCAAGTGGTGAAACGTCTCTGGATGGCGATGGCACTGCTTGCTTGTTGGTGGGGAATTCCCACTGATGCCGATGCCCCATATGACACAGGCGTGAAAGCCTTTGGTCAGGGAAGCTACCAGCAAGCTCTCAATGCCTTCACTGCGGCAGAGTCCGGCGGTAAGAAAGACGCCAACACATACTATTACCAGGCGCTTTGCTATCAACATTTGAAGCAATACGCAAGAGCGCGCGACCTGTTCGCATACGTGCGCCAGCGCTTTCCCGACTCGGACGCCGCTGTTTTGTGCCAACAGGCTCTGGTTAGATTCAACCAGATTTATAAGACGAGTGCACCTCCTGCCGCAGCGGCAGCAGCGGCTGCAACAGGTGCAGATACGAGTGCGCAACCGGAAGAGACGACCATTCCTTTCACTCGATCTCCTACCGGCAGTCATATCTTTGTGAGAGTACTCGTCAACGGTGAGCCCGTTACGATGATGCTCGACACCGGCGCTTCTTACACAACCTTTCCGCAATCAGTGTTGAATAAGGCCGGCATCAAGCTCAAAACTATCAAGAATGCCATGCGCGTCACGGGAGTCGGTGGAGAATCTGCTGTGTCGGTCGGCAGGGTGGTGATTCAATTCGGAGAGATCAGCCAGGTGGTTCCTATTTGCATTCAGGACGACACAATTCCCGGCTCCGCGCCAGAAACCCCTTTGCTGGGACAGTCATTTCTTTCTGCATTCAACTACCAGATAAATTATCGCAACAGCACAGTCAGAGTCATACGTATAAAAGCAGGCGCAGTACAGAAACCACGACGCACTGTGGCGTCTTACTCGCGAGATCAAAATGTGGTGCCTTTCACGAAAGAGGGACATCTCATGTATGTCACTGCAAAAGTGAACGGGCGAGAATGCGAAATGATTTTTGACACCGGTGCTGCCAATATCAACTTCTCGGACAAATCTCTGGCGGCGTTGGGAGTCAATGTGCCCATTAACTCTCGCAGGCAGCTATCCACTGGTGTCGGCGGCAACAGAGAAGGTTATGGATTTTCTCTGGATGAGGTGCAACTCGGCTCTGTAGTGAAGAATCACGTGAGAGCCAGCATGGCTTCTTACTCTACGATTTCCAAGCCTCTGCTGGGATATTCATTCCTGGAAGGTACTGATTTTGTCGTAGACAACGAAGCTAGCGTTCTTCGCTTTTCTCCTTGAACCCAAACGCTCGCCGCACGTCTGGATCATTTGCCACGTCGCTAATGTCCTCAAAAATCTTTTACCCTTTTGGGGAGGATGAGAAGAGCAATTTTACAAATTTACGGCGGCCGACCTGGAGCACCAGCTCGGGTCCGTTTTCAACACTTACTTGCTGGTTGGGATCTTTCACTTGCTCGCCGTTGATGCGCACGCCGCCTTCCTGAACCAGGCGTTTTGCTTCGCCTGAGCCTGCGCAAAGTTTTGCATCAACCATGATGCGGAAAAGCGCAGTCGGCTCTATCACCGTATGCGATGGCATGTCGTCGGGCACTTGCTTCTCGCTGTGCACTTTTTTCCAAGTCGCAAGAGCAACTTCAGCTGCTGCTTCGCCGTGATACTGGAGAACCAGTTGCTTTCCGAGTTTTTCTTTGGCGTCTTTTGGATTGCCGCCTTTTTCGAGCATCTCTTTTACTTGATCGATTTCCTTGCCGGTAAAACTGGATGCAAGGTCGTAAAACTTGATGATCAGCTCGTCGGGAATGCGCATGCATTTGCCGAACATATCGTCCGGCGTATCTTTAAGCGCGATGTAATTGTTGTACGTCTTCGACATTTTCTTGACGCCGTCGGTGCCTTCAAGCAAGGGCAGGAGCATTGCCATTTGCGCCTCCTGTTCGTAGCAAGGTTGAAGTTCTCTGCCCTGAAGTATATTGAAGCGCTGGTCTGTTCCGCCAAGTTCTACGTCTGCGCGAATAGCAACCGAGTCATAGGCCTGCAGTAGAGGGTAAAACAGTTCGTGCAAGGCAACGGGCTGCTGTTGCTCCAGTCTGCTGCCGAAGGCTTCTTTGGCAAGCAATTGATTGGCAGTAACGGTGCTTGCCAGTTTGATGACGTCCTTCAAGCTGAGTGGGTCCAACCAGTCGGCGTTGTTTGTCATCTCGACTTTGCTCAAGTCGAGAATGAGTTCTATCTGGCTGAGGTAAGTCTCCGCATTTCTCGTCACGTCTTCGGCGGTGAGCGGCGGGCGTGTGGCATTGCGACCGGTGGGGTCGCCGATTCGGGCCGTGAAGCCGCCGATGATGAGGACGACTTGATGACCGAAATCTTGGAAGCGTCTTAGCTTGCGAAGAACAACGGCGTGACCGATGTGCAAGTCGGCGGCGGTGGGATCCACGCCCAGTTTGGCTCTCAGCGGACGCCCCTGCTTGCGCGCTTGATAGATGCGACATGCCAGCCCCAAAGCTCCGTCCGGCAGCACTTCCGCGCCGCGGCACAGTTCTGTGGCTTCCTCCATGATGTCCTGAGGAATGTTTTCGTGGACGTCTTTGTTCTCTTCAGCCAAGTGCTGTTTCACCATCTCGCTATTCTGAGACATCTCGGTTTCCTTTCGAGCGTTTGCATGCCGGCCGATTACAGGTTCGATTATTGGACTTTTAGGGTCCGATTGCTGGACATGACTGGTTAACATTGGTCTTTCAAGCCGGGCGACGCATGGCATCGCCCCTACAAATAAAGTAGCTAAGAATCTTAGCATGGAGCTCTCCTTTGCTTGTTCCAATTTACCTACTGAGATAAGATGACTGGTCCGGGGCTTGTAAAAGCACCGGGCTAGGTGTGCTTGAAAAAGGGCATCGGCGATTGATTTAAGGGATTTAGAGAAATTAGAGAAATAGAGAACCCAGAGAAATAGAGAATTCAGAGATTCAGGCTCAATCAGGATTTTGACCGGGCGACGCATGTCGTCGCCCCTACAGAAGAGGCGCAAAGAATGGCTAGCCAGTACGTCCCGCAAGATATTGAAGAAAAATGGCAGGTGGAGTGGGAAAAATTAGGTATCTATCAGGCTCATGACCTCGATAAGAAGCCCAAGTACTACTCGCTGGTCATGTTTCCGTATCCGTCCGGCGATTTGCACATGGGTCACATGCGCGTTTACACGATTTCCGACGTGATCTCTCGCCAGAGACGCATGCTCGGCTACAACGTTCTCAACCCGATGGGTTGGGACGCTTTCGGCTTGCCTGCTGAAAACGCGGCGATGTCGCGCAAGAAACATCCGGAAGAATGGACGACGAGCAATATCAAGTTCATGCGTGATGAACAATTGAAAAAGCTTGGCACCAGCTATGACTGGCGGCGGGAAGTAACCACTTGCAATAAGGACTATTATCACTGGACGCAGTGGATCATTCTCAAGTTTTTTGAAAACGGGCTTGCCGTGCGGAAAGAAGCACCCGTGAATTGGTGCCCTGATTGCCATACCGTGCTTGCCAACGAGCAAGTGGTCGACGGCAATTGTTGGCGTCATCTGGAAACTCGCGTCGAGCAAAAAATGATGAGCCAGTGGTTTCTCAACATAACGAAGTACGCGGATCCGCTCCTCAATGACCTCGACAAGTTGGTCGGTTGGCCCGAGCGCGTGCGCATTATGCAGCAAAACTGGATCGGCAAGTCTGAAGGTGCCGAGCTTGTATTCACTGTCGAGAGCAAACCAAACGTTCAAATTCCGGTCTTCACCACCAGACCTGACACTGTCTTTGGTGTGGCATGTATGGTGCTTGCGCCGGAGCACCCGCTTGTGAAAGA
>JADZFV010000099.1 GCA_020854255.1 Candidatus Melainabacteria bacterium
AACGGCAAGATGACTCTTAGATTGACGGCAGCCGTTACGCCCGATGGCGTGAGATATCCGTTGTCTGCAGTGATCACCGCAAACCAGACGGCTACAGTCGTTCACGAAACCAAAGATGGTCAAAGCCTCAAAGGCAGAACCACATCGAGCACCGTCAAGAGTGGCATTGTTCGAACCGGCCTGTGGACTGCCGGCGGCACCCTCTTGGGTATCTGCTTTGCACCTATCGTCGGCGGAGCTGTCGGAGCCGGAGCTATCGCCGGTGTCGCCACTGGTGGCGCCGTGGGTTTGGGCAGCAACTTGTGGCGCAAGGGCAAGGATGTGAAAATCCCCAGCGGCACAAGAATACAGTTCGCTCTGGATCAGCCGATGTCGCTTACAACAAGCGTATCTGGTTCACCAACGAGCTACCGCTAAGCACAGATCAGCTCAGAGGAAACAATTGCGGGGGGCCGAAAGGTCCCTCGTTTTCTTATGAAGTGTTTTCCAGTCAACGCACCCGCGCCCCTGTACAAAATCTACAGGGGCTTGGATTCTTTCGATGGTTTTTTGTCTTTTGGAGCGGAGGGGTCTGGATTGATCGGGCGGAAAGTCGTCGGTCCGCCATTCTCCTGGCTTTTCACCAGTGCGACGACTGCGTCTCGAAATTTTTGCTGTTCTTTCATGTCCTGGTAAGTTTTTGCCAGGCCGATTGAGAAAATCAACTCTTCTGGGCGAGTTTTGTATTTTTGAACTCCCGATTTGAATTTAAACTCGGCTTGCAGGTAGTGCTTTTGGTTGAGATGCTTCAGGGCTTCGCGATATTCCTTCATCCAATCAGCGACAATGGGTGTGGCAGCTTTTCCCTCGGGTCCTATGGCGCCGTCTGGCAAAAAGCCGACTCCGAAGCTGACACCGCCATCGCCGCCCAGTTCGATGTGGGCGGAATTGTCGTTAATTGAAATCCGCGGCGGTGATTTTTTCAGAAGCGCAGCCACATCCGAAGGGCGATTTTCTTTGATGAAGAACTTGCTCAGCGCGCGCTCTGCTTTCTTGACGCCTGTGGTGTCACCCTCTTGTTTTGCCTTTGCAATCGCCTTCAAATACCAGGGTTTGGCTTCGTCAAAGCGTTTTTGCTCCGCATACCATTCGGCTGCCCCCAGAAGTTCAGATGAAAAACATTGACCTACTGCTTCATTCTGTTTGATTGTGTTGATAAGGAGGTGCTCAGCGCGAGCGTAGTTTTTCTGATCGGTATAGCACTCGACCAGAGCGAATTTCAGTTTGTGTTTGACATCGTATTCGGGTGCAAGTGGTATCAATTTTGAGATTAAGTCTTCGGCGGTTTGCGGATCGTCGTTGTTGAAGGCTGCTTCCGCGTATCCAGCCAATTCGGCTTTGTATTCTTCACTCGAGTGATCGCCGAGTTTTTCGCGAATGGACAGGCATTTTTTGAAGAGTTCAATCGATTGTTTTCGATCTGGCGTATCGCGCAGAAGCAGTGCCAGAGCGCTCATTACCGGCAACAATTCGCTGTCCGGAGAATTGGTTTCTTCCAGATGCTGCAGGTGTTTTTTCAGCAACTCCAACGCTTGCGAGTCTAATTGAGCGTTGTGACGGTCGTAGAAAAGCTGCGGGCGATACCGTTCGCCGTAGGATTGAGCCTGGCCCGGGATGCCTGGCGAGTTCAAGCAAATTGCGGCAAGGAGAGGATACAGAAACAGTCGTTTCATCTAGAACTCCAGACTCTGGTAAGGTGACGGATGAGCAAATTGGTTTTGTGTACTGCCGCTAAATGTGGTGGCGTGGATGGGGCGTGCATATTTCCGATGGCATTGGCCATCTCTTCGGGCCAATGTTATGCCACTTTTTCCTTCCACATCTAGATTAATTCTCGGTTTTTTCCTACGTACTTCCACGATAGGTTATCTCCCCAAAAGGACTGCCTTTTGGTACATTGTCAAGGTCTATTCAACTCCTTGCAGATAACTCGAACGGTTTCAGTTTTTAGCTCCGTCTAACTTCATCGGTTCGGACGCTGAATATCTGAACCAGCTTCTAAGAAGAATCCCTTGGCATTCGAGACATTTCCCAGCAATAATATTTCCTCTCAGATGCTCGCTCAGGCGACGGATGCGGGTGCAGGCGAGCAAAAGCCAGAAGAGGCGGCCAAGCAAAACGGCTTTTTGAGCGAAGTTTTTGGAGACCGTAAAGAGCGCACCTTGGCCGGTTGCGCTATAGGCACTGTCAGAGATGCATTTTCCGGCAAACTGACCGAGGAAGAGAAGGTCAAGCGTGCCGAGGGCAACGACTTTGTGGCGACCATCGCCGCCGATACCGCCGCCATGATGAGCCGGAAAGTAGCGATGGGCGGGCTTGTTCGCGCCACGATGATGGCGGATACGAAGGGCGATGCCCGCGATTTTGCGCTCGGATTTGCCAAAGACGGTCTGGAAGGCATCGGGCTTAACTATATCGGCAAGATTGCTCAACCCGGCTCGAAGGCATTTAATTTCGCCGGCAGCCGGCTGGGAGTTGGCTTGAAGCAGGAAGTGGCCCTGCATGCCGGCTCGGGTGCAATGTTCGGAGCTTTGAAGGCGGGGGCCGACCCGCTCGCCTGGCGCGACCAAAATGGACATTTCTCTTTCCAGAGCGGGCTCAATAACCTTACCGACTGGAAAAAGATGTCGATCGCCACCCTGTCGGGTGCCGCAATCAACGTGCCGGCCGGCATGCTCGGTTTCCGCATAGCAAAGTCCTCGACCATATCGCTCGCCAATCGCACCGGCTCGGAAGCGCTGGGAACCTTAACCGGCGGCGTGCTTTCCGGCGGCGGCTCCGGCGCAGTCTTCGGCGGATTGGACGCCGTCGTTCACGGCAAGAGCCTCAGTGAAATCGGCAAGAGCACCTTCGACGGCATGTTGATCGGCGCCGGAACCGGCGGTGTCATGTCCGGCTACCATGTCTTGCGTCCGGGAGCAAAACCTCAACTCCATGAGCAGAATGGCGAAAATCAGAAGCAGCGGCAGCCGGCCGATAAGCTTGCCGTGGAAAAACAGACGGCGGAAAAAACGGCCGCTGCGATAGCGCCTGATTCGGAACTGCCGGCGATAAGTGACACCAGCCGCGTCAAACTCTCCAGGGAATTTGAGTATTTACTGCCGGAAGACGTTAAGGCCAGAATGTTTGCCGCGCATGACAGCGTGGCCTATGTGCCGGAGCCAAAACTCGGCGTCGTCCAGTTAAACAGGAGTTTGAAACAGCTGCCGTCAACGGAAATTGAGTTGACCAGAGTCAAGCAAGGTGTCGAGCTTCCTGCCAGCTTTAAAGACTTGAGCGAATTTATGAAATGGAC
>JADZFV010000100.1 GCA_020854255.1 Candidatus Melainabacteria bacterium
AAAATCAAGAATAACTATCAATGCTTTGCGCAGAAAGCAGAGAGGCAAAGGAGACGCGACACAATGCAATGAAACAGATAAAGGTTGTTCCCGATGCGCGACTACCAATACTTCGACTTTTCTTAGACCGCAAGATTGCTGCAATCATGCGACAGGAAAGGCGTAGTGTTTGCAAATCGCAGTTTTCTGGCAAATACAGCAACTCGCTTCTGCAGCTCGTCGGCAGGCATACAGGCATAATTGAGTGAAAAGTCGTTGTTCTCCATCGGTGTCGCAAAGTAAGTCTTTTCACGCCGATGCAAGGGAAGGTTGGCGTCTGAGGCGGCAGAGACTATTTCCGATTCTGTCCACTGCTTATTGAAACAGATTAAAATTACCGGAGCACGTCCGCAATCTGCAATTTTGATTTTGGGCGCCAAATGCCTCATCAACTCCGATATCAAAACTTGCTTTCTCTGTTTCAATATCTTCTGCGCACCGTATCGATGTTTCTCAAGCGTCCCGTCCTTCACTAATTCGGCAACAACATGATCCTCAACCCTGGGTGCACGATAGTCGAAAATGTGTTTCGATCTCTCAAAAAGTGTCACTAGCTCGATCGGTAAAACCAGGCAGCAAAAGCTGTTCAACGGGAAAAGAAGTTGGCTGAAGTTGTACAGCAAAATGTGTGAGTTTGCAGCCAGGCAAGACAGTGTGGTTGAAACAGGAGAGGCGCCGGCACAGGATTCCGCATAGTCCGCTTCTTCAACTACCGCAACGTTCCTGTCTCGCAACCACTCGTAAAGAAAGTTGCTTCTATCTTTCGACAGCGATGCGCCACAACTTGAAACATAGAGCCAGCTAGGCGACTCAATGCAGGACAGCTCTTCGCTACTTAACCCGCTTTTGTCCACATGCACCGGCAAAAGACTGGCGCCAGTCGAATTAAGAACTTCAAAATTGCCTGTGGAGATAGAATCCTCGAAAACAATCTTGTCTTCCCGCAAGACAAGTAATGCGCAAATATGTTGCAACGCACTCTCCGCGCTCGAGTAAATGGCGATGCGGCCCGCAGGATACATCATCCCCTTGCTGCGCTGGAGCATGCCCGAAACAGCCTCTCTGAGCGGCAGATATCCAAGCGGTGAATCTCCCCGGCTGAGTTTAAGACCAATCTCCGGGTCCGTAACAATTGATGCAAACTGGCCCTTCCATGAGGCTAAGGGCAAAAGATCAGGCGATGTTAATGTGTCGTGCCTGCGGATTGGATTCAATCTTGCATGCATACGATAAATTTCATCGCTTGCGCTTTGGCGGCAGCGCGCATCCCATTCGAATCGTCGCGGAGCCGAAGGCGAAAAGTCAATTGCACGATTGAAATTGTGCGATCTAACAATGGTGCCCTGTCCCTGACGCGCAACAAAAAGTCCGCGCGCCTCCATCATATTGAAAGCGCGCGATACTGTCGTGCGAGAAACCTGCAAGAAAGCCGCTACTTCTCTGGTCGAGGGGAGAATATCGCCTGCTAAGAGGGTCCCATTGTCAATCAAATCTTCGAATCGAGCCGCAAGAAGCGTGGCACTCCTGCTGTATCTCAACTCAGACAGATGTGCAAGATCCAAGCCTTTGCTCCTCTCTATAAAAACTGGTTGCCCTGTATCGCAACGCCTTCATGTTAGTCGTTGGTACGGGCAATATACGGGCAACACATCACTCGATCGATGGCGCCATATTGTTATGCACCGGAGTATTGTCCAAACAGGTGGGGATGACCAGGACGGATACAGCACAAAAACATGGTCCTATTTTCGCTGTACAGCGACGAGCACCCCCTAACGCCCATCGATCTATTCGCGTCGGAGCCATTCGATTTCAATATCGAGCAGGCATGGCGGCGCCCTGGTTGAAATTCCTGTACTGTCCTCAATGTCTGGGTTAGCAACTATATCCGGGCCACATCTCGCGCGCTCCTGAGCCTTTAAAAACTGCGCCAAGTGCCATCTATGCGGTTTTCCACACGAAAGTCCGCGCCAGTTAAATGTCTTTGCCGAAAACACTGATTTTTGCGTTCTTTTGGAAACACATTCAAGCGTCTAAAATTTTGCAATTGCGGCGCCAGGATGACAGACAACTAATATCTTCCGATACACGCACATTCAAAAGAAAAACAACCGGCCTCAGGCAAATTTCAAGCGCACAAACTGCATCCAGACTCACCACCAGTGGTGCCAACCTGGAGTCGCTTTCCGGACATACTACGCAAGCTTCGCTTGCTGCTGCAATCTTGCCGATGTAGCGCAGGGCACCTTCGGTGTCTTCGCGCAATGCATTGCCTGGCAGCGCTGGCAGTTTTGTTTCGGAAACCCCTTCAATACAACAACAATACTTCAGGTCTGCATGCGACAGCTACGCGCAAAGACTGCCGCCAGCGCAATGTGGCGGTTATTGCGGTGTCTCTTTATCCGCTGTTTCTTTCGCTGTTTCTTCCCTTATTTCCACCCATTTGCAAATTGGAGATTCGACCATGAATCTGGCTCAAGTAATTTCCTATGGCACCTTCTACTTGACCTTCGCCTCCAACACCCGGCGCAGCGGTGTCATCACCAGCCTGCGCGGCCGCATCGCCTTCCCGTCTTCCCGCGGTCCGCAGCCCAAGGCCGGCGAGACCTGGCACGTCACAATCGCCGGCGAAAACCCGAAGCGCACGGTGTACTTCCTCTCCTGCATCGAGAAGGTCGAGAACGGCGCCTGAGTCCCACCACAGCCACATCAGCGCACGCGAAAACTAAACTTTCGCTGCGCTGATTGAAGAGGCGCGGGGCTATTTTGGCCCGCGCGCTTCTGATTCAACTCAAGCGCCACTGAGCGTGGTGCCCAATCAAAATCACCCCCCCGGGGCGAACGCCCCACAGAAAGGAACACCATGTCTCTCCGAGACGAACTGAAAAGCGCTGCGGCAAACGCTGCCGGGCGACAACAAGCCGAGGACGATGAGCTCAAGGCAGCAGCTGCTGCTGAGATGAACAAGCTTGCCGACGAGGCCTACGAGCGCTTGACGCGCCGGATGAAGAAGGCGCCTGTCCAGAAGCGCTGGCGATTCGAGGACAAGGTCACGCCCGCCGTCGCGGAATTGCTGAAGAAGCGCTTCAATAAGGAAGGCTACTTGGTGATCTTCCGCTTCTTTTCGATCGAAATCATCGACGACGACCAGCAGTGACGCCGGCATCATACCGACCTGACCGGTAACGACCACGATGCGGTGCATACGTGAAAAACACGCCTGCACCGCATCGATTTTTGGGGTATTTTACTCATCTTTATAGTAACATAGCTTTTTTATTTTCTTGGAAAGATTTCGGTTAAGGCAAGTTGTGAAACACTCGTGTCGAGCCGTTTTTCTATTAGGTCGACGCCATGCGTCGACCGTGCGCATGCAATGCGCCACTACCTAAGCTGCCTTGCCTTCATGTAGATGAGCGCACAAGCTGATACTCTTCGTCAGCCTCTTTCACAAGCAGCGAAAGATCGAGCCCTTCATACAGGTCGTCGACCGGCAATTCAAGTACGCCGCCAGGCATTGACTCCAATCGAACCATCTCCGCCGACCGGAATAATTCGATAAGCCAGGCACCATTTGCCTCTCGCCTGTGTATTTCCACCAGAGCCGCTTCTTGATGCACTAAAACATATTCTTTCACACTGGGCAATTTGCGATATGCCACCATTTTCTCGCGGCGGTCGATCTGCTTTGTGGAAGGAGACAAGATCTCTACGACAAGGACGGGCGAATCAACAAACACAGCATCATTTCTTGGCTTTTCGCAGGTGACCATAATGTCCGGATAGTAAAAACTGTCAGCGGCTTTAACATTCAGCTTCATGTCATTCATGAATGCAACACAACCACTACCACGCAAGTGAGCGTGCAAAATACCATAAAAGTTGCCGGCGATGACATTGTGCGCGTATGTAGAGCCAGACATGGCAAAAACCAGCCCCTGCACGTACTCGTGCCTGACCGGCGACGCGGCCTCGAACTCCAGGTATTCCTCCGCAGTCAATTCCTTCGCGTTTATCGCTTCAGACATGCCACACACCTCAATCTTGCTTGATTTTATCACCCGAGCACTCTATGAAACGGGTATGCATCACATATCGTCAGCACTAATAAATATAGTAAACACCGCCACTGATATCAATGCACAGAAAACAGAGGGGCAAAAGAAACGCGACACAATGCAATGAAGCAGAGAAAGGCAGACTCTTCTCGTTCTTTGCTGCCCTTCCCTACTAACATTGACTGATTCACCCGGTCTCGGACTAATGCATCACGGGTGGAAGACCCGGCGCCAGGCGTTGAACTTCAGGGGAGGAAGCTCATGCTCAACCGCCGCAGCCAGCAGCGCGTTGCGCTTGAAGCCATGAGCGGCGCAGGCAAGATCGGCGGCCGAAAGCTTGCAGCCGCGAACTGCCGCCATGGTGATGAGGGCAGACTGGTATCGCCGCGCGCTCTGCGGATAGGCGCCTTGTTGCTCGTACAAAAATGCCAGTTGGAGCTGGAGGTGCGCCAGTTTGTCCGTGCTCATGCCGCGCTCGAAAACCTTCACGCCGGCTTTCATGGCAACGATGGCTCGGGCCAGGAGTCGCCTGCGAGCGCCGAGAGTCAGGATGGCTCCGCACGCATGCCAGACGGCGTATCGTGCCCGGGCAAGCTGCACATAGGCCTCGCCGAGTTCTGGATTGTTGTTGCTGAAAAAGGGCTTCATCAGCTTGACCGCGCGCGCCGGCAAATGAGAGCACACGATGGCGTTCGATGCACGAGCAAGCAAAAGCAGCCGCCGAGCTTCGCTTACCCGGTCCTTCGCATTGCTGGTCTTTGTGGACATTTCCATTTAGTTTCCTTCCATATGGGACATGTCGCTAACCTGAGCGACAAATTCGAAGTATGACGCCGCTTCAGGCCAATTCCCTGCGGCGAAATGAGGGATGAGTGTCGGCTGACGACATCATCCCCCGGACGTCAGGCGGTGTGAGGACCGTCCTGGCACTGGCAATCGCCGTAATCAGCGACGCCCATTGGAATTTCAGCATCGCCGTTGAGGCGGAACACCTCGGCTTTGCCGCACTTGGGATGCTCGGCCTGGA
>JADZFV010000101.1 GCA_020854255.1 Candidatus Melainabacteria bacterium
GAGCCCGGAAGAGCCTGGATCGAGGGGATCGAGCTTGTATTGATAAACTCCGGGGGGCATGTTCTTCAAATCGCGCATCTGCCGGTTCATTTGGGACATCATCTCAGACATCATGCGATTGATCGAATTGAAATCATCAGCACCGGAAAAAGGCTGCATCGAAAACGGGTTGGACGGCACTGGATTCATTGAATCACCGAATGAATACGGCATTGCCCGTGGATAGGCTCTCGGCATCGGCCCGAGAAGGGACGGCGGCAAAGTCGCCGTTCCGGAATCAGGTGGCTGACTGCCTGCAGCGACCGTTGCTGCGATTTTCTTCAATCGCTCAACCCGGTCGAACAAGGCCATACCGGGATTGGCCTGACCAAGCAGTTTGGTCTCCAGCCTTGAAAGTCTCTGGGCAATGGGCTCGGCACGAAACGTTTTTTTCAAAACCTTCCATTCAAGGGAGTCGACAGCCGGGTAATTGCCCTTCAAGGGCGCCGCACCCGGACTGGAAGAAGCCGACGGGCTCTGGTTGTTCTTTGGCTGAGCAACTGTCGCCTCCGGATTCTGCCTGTCCTTCATCGCTTTGGAAATACCGGCCCAGCGCTCAGCCATGCTGCCGCCCTGCGTGGAACCGAAGACCAGAAGCTCCAGCCTTTCAATGCGCTTTTCGGGCGGATCGTTTGGATATTGCCTGGAAAACATCTGGGTCTCAAGTTTTTCAAAATCTGCATTGCGCGGACCGTCTCCATCAGTCTGGGCCAATGCCGACCCACAAAGACCAATTGAAATGCAAAGGCCAAGCCCAAATGCCATGGACCCGGAAGAAAATCGCCTCGATGATTCGCCTTTTGTTTTTTTCATTGCCCGATTATTGCGACAAGCTGTGACCGCAGCCACAAAGCAATCCCTGATTGCACCTCTATAACTTAAACAAAAAACCTTATCCGCGCATTTGTCAAGACAGCCAACCCTGAATTTTTGTTCCGCACCTCAAGAGAATTTTAAAATCGGGCCGCAGACGTGCCAGCGGTCGACAACAGGAAAGAAATCGGTGGACGCAAGGGTCAACCCCCTGCAGGCATTTACCAATTGAGGCGACGCATGGCGTCGCCCCTCCAAATTTGGATTTTCAAGAATTAGTCGTCGGATGCTCTGAATTCAGCATCAACAACATCTTCACCGCTCTGGCTGGAGTAGCCAGCGTCTCCGCCGTCTCCACCGTTGCCATATTGATAGCCACCGCCGGCGCCACTATCTCCACCGCCAGTGGTGTAATCTTCTTGACCGCCGCCGGTTTCGTCACCGCCTCGCGTAGCGGCTTGCTGCAAGAGTACGAGTGCGCCTCTGAGTTCGTTCATGATTTGTTTGACCGACTCGAGGTCTGCTTCGTCTTTTAGCTTTTGTCTGAGGTCGGCTACCAGCATCTCTGCTCTTGCCTTTTCCCCGGAGGAGACTTTGTCTCCCAGATCGCGCACTTGTCTTTCGACCGCGTAGCAGATGCTGTCTGCTTCGTTGCGCACATCCGCTTCTTCTTTGCGCTTGCGGTCGTCTGCCGAGTAGGTTTCGGCATCGCGCATTGCACGTTCGATGTCTTCTTTAGACATGTTGGTGGAAGCGGTAATGGTGATTTTTTGTTCTTTGCCGGTCATCTGGTCGCGCGCGGTGACGTTCATGATGCCATTGGCGTCGATGTCGAATGTAACTTCAACTTTCGGGTTGCCTCTAGCTGCCGGCGGTATACCATCAAGACGGAAGTTGCCCAATAGCTTGTTGTCGCGCGCCATCGGACGTTCGCCCTGGAATACATAAATGTCGACCGCGGTCTGGTTGTCGTCGGCAGTCGAGAATACTTCCGCTTTTCTGGTCGGGATTGTGGTGTTGCGTTCAACCAGTTTGGTGAACACACCGCCCATGGTCTCGATACCCAGAGACAACGGCGTGACGTCAAGGAGTACGACCCCTTTGACTTCGCCGCCCAGTACGCCGGCTTGAATTGCAGCACCTACAGCCACAACTTCGTCCGGGTTTACGGATTGGTTGGGCTCTTTGCCGCCTGTTACTTGCTTGACGAGCTCTTGTACCGCTGGGATTCTGGTCGAACCGCCCACCAGTACAACTTCGTCGAGTTGCTCGTAACCGAGCTTGGCATCTTTCAAAGCCTGCTCCATAGGATTACGGCAACGTTCAACCAATGCCCGGGTGAGCTCGTTGAAGCGAGCGCGGGTCAATTTGATCTCCAGGTGCTTCGGACCGGTGGCATCCGCGGTGATGAAAGGGAGCGAGATGTTGGTTTCAGTTACGGACGAAAGTTCGATTTTTGCTTTTTCCGCGGCTTCAGTAAGTCTTTGCAGAGCCTGTCTGTCTTTGCGCAGGTCGATGCCTTCAAGGTTCATGAATTCATCGGCTACCCAGGTGACAACTTGATGGTCGAAGTCGTCACCGCCCAGGTGTGTATCACCGGAGGTGGACTTAACTTCGAATACACCGTCGCCGACTTCCAGAATCGATACGTCGAAGGTGCCGCCGCCAAGGTCGAACACAAGGATGATTTCGTTGTCTTTCTTGTCGAGACCGTAAGCTAGCGCTGCCGCTGTAGGCTCGTTGATGATACGCAAGACGTCCAAACCGGCGATTGTGCCGGCGTTTTTAGTGGACTGGCGCTGCGAGTCATTGAAATAAGCAGGAACCGTGATAACTGCCGAAGTTACCTTTTCACCCAAGTACTTCTCGGCGTCTTCTTTCAACTTGCGCAAAATCATCGCTGAAATTTCTTCCGGCGAATAATCTTTGCCTTGAATGGCAACTTTGCAACCGCCGTCGGCGCCTTCTTTGACTTTATAAGACACGATTTTTTGTTCGGACTGAACTTCAGAGAAACGACGTCCAACAAATCGCTTAATTGAATAAACGGTGTTTTCTGGATTAAGAACCGCTTGGCGTCTGGCTAATTGCCCGACAAGCCTCTCCCCAGACTTGGTGAAAGCTACGACCGAAGGCGTCGTTCGACCGCCCTCAGAGTTGGAAACCACCGCCGGTTGACCACCTTCCATAACGGCAACACAAGAGTTGGTCGTTCCCAAGTCGATGCCTACTGCTTTTCCCATCTTTTAAACTCCCTTTACTCCTTAAGATGGAGTCCCCTCGGAATTATACTTGCTGCGCCTCTGGAAACGGTCAGAATAGTCCACCGTTTCCCATATCTAGCGCCGCGAACTCCAAAAATGCTTATGGGCCTTGCTCTAATGATGGCCGCATATTAGTAAGCAGATTAACAAACTTATACAAAGCTTTATAAAAGCCGGATCCTATAAAAACCATCCTCCTGTCAAGCACGGCTTGTCATGCACTGATGCGACAGCATGGCGCTGAAAAAAAATTTCCACCGCACAAGGCCGTTAGCTCTTATTTACCACCTAAACAGAAGAATCAACAAAATTCCGAAAATAGAATCAGCCTTTTTGAGAAGTTTGCGGGCGCGCCGCCGATATCAATCGTCCCAAATCCCGGCAGGTCTCAGGGACCGAGGCGACACCCAGGCTGACGGTCAGGCGGACTACTTCCACGCGGTCGGTGGTGAAGGGATTCATGGCAATAGCTTCGGCCAGCCGGCTGGCAAAATTTTTGGCCGCATCCCCTTCGGTTTCCAACAAGAGCAAAGCAAATTGGTCATCGCCAAAATGCCCGGCAATGTCTGTTTTTCGCTTCAACTTATCGACTCTGGTAGAGACCTGACCGAGCACAGCCCTGTCTTGAAGCACCTTTGGATCTTTGGTTTCCGATAATTCTTCTTTGATGGAAATCTCCAGAATGATAAGAGAGAAGGGTCTCTGGAAACGCTCAAAACGCTCGTACTCCCGCTCGAGATGATAGAAGAATGCCGGATAACTCAA
>JADZFV010000102.1 GCA_020854255.1 Candidatus Melainabacteria bacterium
CACCACGCCGGATAATTCCTCCAAGTCCAGTACGGACAGGAGTCTAATCTGCTGCAGATAACTGTCTTTAGCTGATGACATATGTATAAATGTGCCCCTTTGGGATTTAAAACAATCCCATTACAAGCTCTGTGCCAATTTCAGGCGACAGCCGCACTTTCGCTGGCGGCAAAGGTAGGTCCCAGCCTTGGAGGGCAGCAAGTCGCAGGCCGCGGGCAGGGAGCGGGCGAAGTAAACCCCTGCCCGGGCCCTATCCTTAACCTCAGTGCAACAGCAGGCATCTACCGGCTACAATTAGCCTGTAAGCGCAATTGGCGTAGGAGATGAAAAGCAATGCCCGTGATAAATACAGGCAAGTTCGCAAAAGGCGGCGGCAGCAATACCGACACCCTGGAGAGGATCATTGCCGGGCTCTGTTATTTAACCGTGGGACTGGCCGGGCTAATTTACTCAATTGTTCAGGGCAAGTACGCGCGCACGCACTTCTTTCGTTTCCATTTCATTCAAAGCATCTTACTTGGGCTCTTCTACTTCCTGATCAGCATGTCGTCGAGCATTTTCATCAACATTGTCGGTGGAATTCTGCAAATGATTCCCGGCGCCGGTGCGCAGATCTTAATGGTGGTTCCGGCGGGGTTGGATATCCTCGTAAAAGCAGGCTCATTGCTTCTGCTCTACGGGTTGGTAATGAGCTTGCTCGGTAAGGAAGCGCCCATACCAATCGTTTCAAAAATCGTTTATCAGCAGCTTCGCTAAAGCTCAAATTAACTTTTGCAAGCTGGATTGGCAGGCTTTAAATTTGGCAAACCATCGAGGCCGGCGGGAATATAAACCATATCACCGTTTTTCCTACAGATCGATTCCGATGGAAGCATATCACTGATTGCCTGTTGATATTATGGTGGTGGTGTTTCTGGTAGCATCGGCGGTGGCAAATATCAAACTCGAGCGAAAAATCGAGCCTCCCAGCGAGATCAAGCAAGAATCGTCGTAATCAGGTCGCCCGCGATTTTCGTCTTTCAAGGAACGATTTGAATACGTGCGGAGCATCTGTAATTACGCCGTCCAGCTCCCAATCAACCGCCATGGACCATTCGCGCGCTGTGTTTATCGTCCAGGCATTGACCTTCAATCCGGCTGCCTTAGCCTCTTCCACTGCCTCCTTTCTAAGCGAGCCGAAACACGGGTGCCAGTATTCCGCACCAATTTGTTTGGCCAGGTCGACTACGCTCACAAAAAGGGCGTCCGCCAAAAGTGCAATCGCCAGCCCCGCATTCTTTTCTTTCAATTTGTACATAAGCTTATGATCGAAAGAACTGACAATGATTTTGTCTCGATGCCCATAATCGGAAAGCAAATCTAAAAGGTCGTCTTCAATGCCAGGATATTCAATTGGCGTGTTTTTCAATTCGACATTCACAATAGCTCGACCTTCGACAAGGTCCAGAACATCTTTGAGAAGAGGAACCCTTTCGCCTTTGAAGTTCACTTTGCCAGCGTCTTCATATTCATCGTGCCAGAAGCTGCCTGCATCGAGCCTCTTCAATTCGTCATACGTAATATCCTGAACCAGCCCGACACCATTAGTAGTGCGATTGACTAGCTCGTCGTGAATGACGATCAGCTCTCCTGAAGCACATCGCTGCACGTCCAACTCCAATCCTTCGACGCCTAAGTCCAGGCTCATTTTGAAGGCTACGAGAGTATTTTCAGGTGCCCAGTGACGGCCACCTCTGTGCGAAATATTGGCAGGCTGTGCTTTCGACAACTCTAAATCTCAACCACCTTTTGCGGTCGCAAAAGACCGAGTTTTACCGTGACGATGAGATTGGGAGGACTGACGAGAATTTTCTCCAGAGGAAGATCAACACCATGCTCGACTGCAACCAGCCCGACAATATCATTGAGCAGCAATTTGCCTTTCTCCGTTGTCACTTTGAAGGCAATCTTTTCTTTCTGCTTGATCAAGTATTGGCCCCATTTTTCAACAGCGGCATGCTCGTTAACAATATTGATTACGTCGGACTTTCGTGCGACTTCGTGGACATGAGAAGCAAGCACGCGGATCAAGCCGGGAATCTTCTCGGGATCGCCAAACGCGCCCAATAGCACGCGATTGACGATAAGACCAGGCAATGAAGAGTCCTCCGGATGATTATGGAGAAAATTGATTACACCTGAAAATGGGTCGCTTGCTTTGTTCAGGAATCTAACTGCTGCATCAATCAGTTCTTGTTCCTTTTCTAAAAGTCTCTGCGCAATAGGTCCGATCGCCGATTCGTCGGGAAAGCAATTACAGCTCAATGAACTTACCTCTCATGATGCGGAGCTTCTGTGTTCAAGATTCCCAATATTCAGGACTTGTCACTGGCTTTGACCGGCAAAAAACACATTTTAGGAGGCCAGCCCAATTATTTATTATTTGACGCTCATCTTCAGGATGGCCGATTCTCAGATGGCGCCGGAGAAATACTGCTCGAGCAAGAGAGCAAGCTCATTCGCCCTTGGATATTAACACCTGCTAATACAGGCAAGTAGCATTTATTGCACACTGACCAGTCGGCAGGTCAAAACCTCAACCAGGCCCGCCTTTAACTCAAAAGAACCGAAGCGTTATCGGTTCGCTTTTGAGAATCAGTCGCAATATCGAAGCGACCCTCTTAATTGCAATCGGTTCGGTTTTATGAAAATGAAAGCCCGAATTTTTAGCCGCTCGATAAGTTAAAAGGTAAGAAATGACTTCAAAGCGCCAGATTGCCGCCATCATTCCTGCTCGTTACCAGGCCAGTCGCTTTCCGGGAAAGCCGTTGGCGAAGATTGCCGGCAAAACGATGATTGAAAGGGTTCACGAACAAGTAAAGAAGGTGAGCGGGCTCGATCGTGTGATCGTCGCCACTGATGACGAAAGGATAAGGGCGGAGGTTGAGCGTTTCGGTGGCGAATACGTGATGACGCGCAGCGATCATCCTTCCGGTACTGACAGACTGGCTGAGGTGGCTGAAAAACATCCGGAGATCGATGTTATCGTCAATGTCCAAGGCGATGAGCCGCTCATTGATCCAAAAGCTGTGGAGCAGGCATTTGCTCCCTTTCTTAAAGATCAAGAGTTACAAATGGGCACGCTGGCCTGGAATATCAAAGTAGAGCAAGAAGCTTTCAGTCAGAATGTGGTTAAGGTTGTGGTCGACAAGGACGACTTTGCGCTGTACTTTTCGCGCTTGCCCGTTCCTTTTTACAGAGACGATCGCAGCTTTGCCGAGCGCAAGTATCTAGGTCACGTCGGTCTCTACGTGTACAGCCGAGCATGCCTCTTGAAAATCGCCGCACTGACTCCGACTCCATTAGAGATGAGTGAAACACTCGAACAGCTCAGAGCTCTTGAAAACGGTATCGCGATAAAAGTGTCCTATATCGAAGGTCGTTCATTGGCTGTAGATCTGCCTGAGGACGTGGAAAAGGTTGAGCGAGCGCTAAAGGTTTTGCGCACTTAAGGCAACACCTGTAGAATCTCCCCTAGAATTCATTTCTTTAGAACCGGGAAAAACTTAGCCAAGTCTACTTCTTTCAGGTCATATACAGATATGTTCAACCGTCGCGCAAAATCCAGTTTTTTGATAGCAACTGTGTCAGTGGTGGCACTTGCACAAATTGCACCACCCGCCCAGGCGGCCCGCAACGATTCGCGCTCGCCTCGATATGCGCCGGCAATTGCACCGTCGCGCCTGGCACCCGGCAAGTCGATGGAGCCCAAAAATCTGCCTGAATTCGCAGAGCATTCTTATTCACCCACCGAAGGCACGCGTATCGGCTCCGATGATGGTCCGGGCACCGCACTCAAAATAGGCGCCCAATCTACTACTTTGCCAACAGAAACAAGATTGAAACTGGTTTTGGAATGCATGGTCGATGCAAAAGAAAGCAAGCCGGGCGATATTTTCGAAGCGCATGTAAAAGACGATCTGGCTGTGGGAACGCAACTTCTTTTACCCAGAGGCAGTCTCGTGCGCGGGCGCGTAGTGGAAGTGGCAAAACCAAGGCTGATCAGTCGCGCCGCTAAAATCGGGCTCAAGCTCGAACAAATCGTCACGCCAACAGGCGAAGTGATTCCGCTTGATGCCGCACTGGAATTTCGCAAAGGCACAAGCAATGAAAAAGGCCAACTCGATCCAGGCACCAGCTTTGGTAGCAGAGTTTCCGGCAGCGTAAAATCGGTGGCCGGCATCAACTCTGATGGTTCAAGGAATGGCGCACTCATGGCCGCCAATATTGCTACTCTGGGCGCACCGGCGGCAGCCACGCTGATTGGCAGCTCGGCAGTGGCGCTTTTCCGCTCTGGCGACAATGTCAGCTTGAGCCCGGGACAAGAGTTGGAAGTGCTTCTCACCCAGGACCTTGGGCTACAGGTCAACTAATCGAGTTCTTGATGATTTCAATTCGCTCGATCAGTTTCGACACTTCCGAATGGATTCAGCTTGAATCGACTGAAACTTGCATAACCTGGCACAACGAAAGGCGCGAAGTGCTGTTCTTGCATTATTTTCCGATTCGGCCGGACATTCCCTGTTCTTTGAATGATCTGGCAACTTTGCGCGATTCCTACCGGCGCGGCGTCAACCAATCGGGCGGCGGGCTTGTTTCCGTCAACGTCGTTCGCGTTCAGGGACTCCTGGGCACCCGCACCATCTTCAAATTTCCGCAGGAGCCTTCAGGCATAGCCTATGTCGCTTCTTTGACTTTTCCATTTCGTGATTTTAGTTTCGTGATCAAATTGCAATGCCCTGAAAACCATCCAATCGGCGCGAGAGAAACAGTGATTTTCGAGCAATTGCTCAAAGCTGGTGAAATCTCGGTCTTAAGAGAAACAGGCAATCCAGTGGGCTGGTCCCGCGATCCATACGAACCAAATCTGGTGGCAGGCACACAGATGACTCTTGCAGAAGAAATCAAATACGACGAACTTTTCCCGGAGCATCCATTGTCGCGCGCACGCGGATTTCTCACGCGCGTGGCAAACAGCATAACGTTCTCGCCTGAAGTATTGAACGCAGCTGCATTTCCCAGTTAGGCGCCGACGTCTTTTTTCTTCAGCTGCCCTTGCACTGACTTGAGGTTTTGCTCGAAAGTGCGATTGGCAGGCTCCAGTTTGAGAGCTTTCTTGAACTGCTCTTCCGCTTCCTCCAGATAATTGCGCTTCTGATAGATCACACCCAGATTGTTGTGCACCCAGGCATTTCTAGGCGAAAGCTTAACGCACGCTTTCAACTCACCGAGAGCGCCTTCAAGGTCGCCTTTTTCAATCAGGAGATTGGCAAGATTGTAGTGCGGATCGACTTTATAGAAATTGATTTCGATAGCTTTTCGGTATTCCGATTCCGCTTCGTCCAACTCACCTGTCTTTTTCAACAAAACGCCGAGATTTACGTGCGCTTCGGTCATGTCCGGTTTGTATTTGACCAGCTTGCGATACTTGCGGATTGCTTCTTCATTGCGCTCTTGCATTTGCAAAGACAGGCATCCCACATACATCGCGTCCCAGTAGTGCGGATTGAGCGCCAGCGCCTTATTCACTTCAGTAAGGCAGGCTTTGTATTGCTTCTGCTGCAGCAAGTCTTTAGCAAGCAAATAATGACGGCGCGGGTCGACACTGGAATCAGCCTTTCTTTGCTCCGGCAGCTCTAGCTCTCTGTTGTCTTCCAGGACGGAGCGATCAGTTTTTTCACCAGGAAGTCTGCGCGATCTTTCTTCGCTATCGACGTGCTGTTCTTCCTCGGACGTGGAAAGCCCATCTGTGCCTTCGTTCAACTCTCTGGAGGGCGGCTTTTCAGTCGCATCGGAATCGCCCCTTTCTTCTTTGTCAGATGCTTCATGATGCTGCATCGATTCGGGTTTAATGGATTTTTGCAGACCGGGAGCCTTAGGCTCCTGATCTTCTTCACTATCCATATGTTCCGGCATTTTCGGCGGCAGCGGCGCTTCCTTTTTTTTGCCGAAAAACGGCAATTTCGGCAACGCCTGCGCTTCCTGGCTGCTCCAGAGCAACATCAAGCCGCAAAGGCCCAAAACGTAATGACTTGCTATTTTCCTGCTCATACTGACCATCACCAAGAAGTGAAGGCACTACTGTAGCACTCAAAAACTATATAATACCTGGTTGTTGCTGCCGGTTTGGCCGGGGCACGAATTCAAAAACGACGGCCGCCGCTGACTTTCGGGCGATGCCGCCGAAAAAGAATTACACAAAAGTTAGATACACAGCCGCTCAAAGCGGCGGATCAAAGTCAAATTCACAAATGCGCCTTTACAAACAACACGACTTTCCAGGCAAGCTCTTCGTAGTAGAAGGAGTTGACGGCTCAGGAAAGTCCACGCAGCTTGACCTTTTGCGCAATTGGCTGGAATCAAAAGGCAAAAGCGTCATCTTTACCGAATGGAATTCCTCGACTCTCATCTCCAAAACGATCAAGCAAGCAAAACGCTCCAACACCCTTATTCCTGTCACTTTCAGCATTTTGCATGCCACCGATTTTGCAGACAGGCTGGAGAACATCATCATTCCGGCGCTGAAAGCCGGGCTTTTCGTTCTGGCCGATAGATACTGTTTTACAGCCTTTGCCCGTGACGTTTCACGCGGCGTCGACAAAGAATGGGTGAGAAACCTCTACGGTTTTGCAATTCGCCCGGACGGCACGTTTTACTTTCAAGTGCCAGTCGAAGTATCGCTCGGGCGCATCAACAACATGCGCGCACCCGGATTTTATGAATCCGGCATGGATCTCGGGCTCTCCAGCGATCCGCGCGAATCCTTTCGCATATTTCAATCCAATATCATCTACGAATACGACCGCATGGTGGACGAATTTGAGTTCCACGTAATGCCTGCGACCAAGACAATTCACGAACAACAAATGCTGTTTCGCGACAAAGTCGCCAGCCTGATTGAAAATCAAAAGGGTTAGAGCGCACTAAAGAGGCGGGAGAAAAGCACGTCCATGAAAAACGAAAACAATTCGACGAAGCCGCCCGAGCGGGTCAGACACGACTATCCGGGCAAACTCATAGTCATTGAAGGAACTGACGGCGTCGGTCGCTCGACGCAAGCCGAATTGCTGAAAAACTGGCTGGCCGTTGAAGGCTTTGGGGTAACAGTGACGGGTTGGAAATCGTCGATTCTAATTTCCACCGTAATTGAAAAAGCAAAATCTAAAAACGCTCTCAACACGATTACATTTTCTTTGCTCTATGCCACCGATCTAGCCGATCGCCTCAACAACATTATTGTGCCGGCACTGAAAGCCGGGTTGATGGTAATCTGTGATCGCTACTATTACACTGCCTTTGCCCGCGACGTCGTGCGCGGTGCGGACCCGCAGTGGGTGCGGAAGTTGTATGGTTTTGCAGTGGAGCCGGATCTGGTTTTCTACCTGAAGATGCCACTGGATCCTTTGCTGCGCCGCATCATAACCACCCGCGGCAGCCTGGATTTTTACGAGTCCGGACGCGACATCGGCATGTCTACCGACCTTTATCAATCGTTCAAACTCTATCAATCACAGATTATGTTCGAATACGAGCAAATGATGACCGAATTCCCTTTCGTCGTTGTTTCCGCAGACGAAACGCCCGACAAGATTCAACACAACCTTCGCCAACATGTAGGCAAAATCCTGGACAGAGAATCCAAATCCGAAGCCATGCTGATGCTATGACTGCCGCATTGGCAGGGTTTTGTAAAGGCGACACTATGCGGCGACGTGTCTCAAGACGCCCGGCTTCAAACTGTTTTGCAGGGGCGATGCATGGCATCGCCCGGTTTAGTAGCATGCGCCTTTCTTTGCAGCGGCACGCAATCAGCTCTGAGCATCCGTCTCCGCAAAACGGTTTTCCAAAAGCATGGTCACCGGCCCGTCATTGACCAGCTCGACCTTCATGTCGGCTCCGAACACACCTGTTTCGACCTTTTTCACACCGAGGCTCTTGAGCTGTTCCACAAAATGCAGGTATAGCCTTTCACCCTCAGCCGGCGCTGCGGCACGCGAAAATCCAGGCCGGCGCCCCTTGCGCCAGTCGGCCGCCAGAGTAAATTGTGAAACCACCAGGCAACCGCCTTCGACATCCATCAAAGAGAGATTCATCTTGCCCGCCTGGTCATTGAAAATTCTCAGCTCTGTGGACTTCTGCGCAAGATACGACGAATCTTTCTCTGTGTCGCCTTGCTCGACACCCAGGAGAATCATTAACCCCCAACCGTCAATTGCACCCACTATCTGCCCGTCCACCGTCACACTGGCCCGGGACACTCGCTGCAAAACTGCCTTCATAAGGTGAGAATCGTTTCCTTTCCGCGCCAAATCTCAGGCGCGAATTACCCAATAAGCAAAGTACCGCCCAAAAGCCGACCGTTGCAAGGCAAGACTGACAATGTTAACATTCAAATTGTCATTACCTTGATTGCTGCCTTGCACGGCCTCATCCTGGTAAGATCGTAAGTCGCGGGGTGGAGCAGTCCGGTAGCTCGTTGGGCTCATAACCCAAAGGTCGTAAGTTCAAATCTTACCCCCGCAACCAATTAAAA
>JADZFV010000103.1 GCA_020854255.1 Candidatus Melainabacteria bacterium
CTGTCTTATTCAGAAGCTGCTTTTAAGTCAGCGTCTCAGCGCCTGAGACCGATTCTCATGACCTCTTTTGCATTTGTAGTCGGCCTTTTGCCACTGGCAATTGCCACCGGTGCCGGTGCGGCCAGCCGCCAGTCTCTGGGCACCGCGGTTTGTGGCGGCATGTTAATTTCGACATTCATAAGCTTGTTTCTTGTGCCCGTTGTTTACATACTCGTAAAAGGCGGATACGCCAGATTAAAAGGAAAGGGCAGTGGTCGGCCCGGAAAAGCACAAGAGAGCGTTAAGCAAGACACAGCTGGCGGACGGATAACTACCGAGGAGAACAGCCATGAGTAAGAAAGACAAAAAGCAGGAAAATCCCAGGCAGCCCGGTCCACGTGCTAAAGCAGAAAAAGTGACGGAGCCTGCCCTTGAAAAAATGAATAGGAAAGAATACGAGCATGAGCTTAAACGGCTGCAGGCGGAGCTGTGCCATCTGCAAGACTGGGTGAAAGAGACCGGAGAACGCGTCGTCATTGTCTTTGAAGGTCGCGACGCCGCGGGCAAAGGCGGAACAATCAAAGCGATTACCGAACGTGTCAGTCCCAGAGTCTTCAGGTTGGTGGCACTGCCGGCTCCAACCGATCGCGAAAAAACGCAGATGTATGTGCAGCGTTTTCTGGCTCATTTTCCAGCCGCCGGCGAAATCGTCATTTTCGATCGCAGCTGGTACAACAGAGCCGGAGTTGAGCATGTAATGGGCTTCTGCACCGACGATCAGTACAAAAGATTTCTCGACCTCTGTCCATTTTTCGAAAAAAACATCGTGGAAAACGGAATCAGGCTCTTCAAATACTGGCTGGAAGTCAGCAATGAAGAACAAAAGCTTCGGTTCGAAGCGAGAATTGATGATCCACTCAGACAGTGGAAACTGAGCAATATGGATCTGCCTTCACGGGAGCGCTGGTATGAATACTCGCGTGCCCGCGACGCGATGCTCGCTGTTACGGACACGGATTTTTCTCCCTGGCATGTAGTCAATTCCAATGACAAGAAAAGAGCGAGGTTGAACATAATTTCCCACTTGCTCAGCCAGATTCCCTACAAGCCGGTCAAACGTGCCAAGGTGAAGTTGTCGGAGCGAAGCAAGAAGATAGAATATGACGACATTGCGCCAATGAAAAAACGCCGTTGGATCCCGGAGAAGTATTAGCTCCAATGAGCGATGAGATTCAGTTACTTCCGCGCCTGCACGGGAATCTCAACAAACTGATAAACATCTGAAGACTGTCCTTCCTCAGGCGGCCACTGTTTTGTAACAACCCGAAGGCGCAGAGACTCGGACGCGAAACCTACGAAATAGAGCAAACCTTCAGTGTGATCCAGAGGCAAGACAATCCTTTCTTCGAAAAGACTGTCGGTTGATTGGCGGCGTTTTGCTTCATCACCCAGCCACTCTTGCTTTCCTCTGCGTTTGTCGATGGCATCTGAAACAATCATGGTGGCCAATCCCGCTGTGGCTATAGAGGCAGCCAGCTGCGCCTCGCGCTTTTTCTCGACATTTTTCTTGGCCAGCATTTTATAGACCGCGCGTTGATTGGCAGCCTCAATGTTTCCGGAAGGAGACGCCAGTCTTGCCTTGTCGCCTTGCACAATCACAGACTGCGAATTGGAAAGATTGACTGCCGAAAGGCGAATGCACGTCACTCCGGCCAGTGCGCACTCGTCAATTTTTGCGGTCAGTTCAACCGCCGCGTTGTTTAGAGGTGCCGACTCAGAAGCGCGTGCGGCAATATTCGAACCCAGCAAAAGAGCTAACGCTATGGCTAAATGCCTGAAGTCAATCCGCATAATCAAGTAAGAAGTCCAGGATATAAGAGACCATAAGACCATGAGATACTACGGAACGCAACAGCACAAGCAGCTTTTGATCACTGTATGAGTTCATTCTTATGCTTTTCGGGCACCTTCTGTATCGGCATCATCTGCTCACCGCGGCCTTGCCAAAAGCTATGGAACAAGCGCCAGTTAACCCGTAAAATAACTGAATGTCGCCGGACCGACTGTAGACAAGTGGCAGTTCCATTTAGGTTCAGCTTGCCAGTGAATTTACAGCATTGCCGATATTGACTTTATCTCGTTGTTTGAGAAAGTAAAAAAAATGGCGTCGCGCTCGCAAGTGATTCTTCAAGAAGGAAAGAGAAAATGGCGAAGAAAAAAATTACGGAAGGAGTGACATCAAACGATCCCAAGTCCAAAAGATGGCGATCTCTTTTTGCGGCCGCACGTATGGCTTACGGCGTGCGTGAATTCAGGCAGGCGGAGTCTCTGCTGGCAAGAGCACTGGAGTTAGCTTCCGAAATACCTGAAAAAACATTTGCTATTAATACTACCGAGATCGGCACAGCGGCGGTCATGATCGTAGAAAAGCGTACAAAGGAAGGAATTGGTCGTCTGGAAAAATGTATAAGTAATCTTAGCAACTACGGCGACAGCCTGCACAAGGAACTATTGGCAGTAGCACTGCGTTTTCACGCGCAAGCCCTTATCGATCAGGGAAAAGAACGCGATGCCGAGAACGAACTGAAAAAATCCCTGGAAGTCCTAAAAAATCTTGGCAGTGAGGCACGAGTACAATATGCGTATACTCTTTGCGACCTGGGCTCGCTTTATCTAAAACAGGGACGACACAGCGAAGCTGGGATTCACGTTCTCAAAGGGTTACAAATAGTCTGTGAAGAGCTCGGTACAGAGTCGGCTGAGTACACCCGCGCCGACATGATCTATCAGCTTTGCCTTCCCATGTCGGAAGAGACGCGAATGGAAATCGCATCTGATTCAGTGGAAAGAATGCAATATGCGTTTGGATACAATCATCCCAACATCGAGCGGGCATTGAGGCGCTATTTGCAAGTTCTGGAAGAACGCGGCGATAAAGCGAAAATTGAGGAAACGCAGAAGAGATTCGGCGTCAAAACGGCTGCAAAACATTAGGATCGCCTTTAATGGCAATTTCAGTTTTGAATCGCAATTCATAAGTCAAAGAATAGCTGAAATCAACAGGTCTCCGACTGAAGAGGCTGGAAATCCGGCCTCACTGCCGGTGGTGCAAATTGATAAACACCGACCAATCTGGCAAGACCACAGCCATATAAAACCGACCGACAAGCGCTTCCAGCGATGCGAAAGAACGCGCCTGTGAAGTAACCGGCCTGAGGTCTCCATAGCCCGTAGAAGTCATAGTTGCGAAGCTGAAATAGAGAAAGTCTGACCAGGTCAGCACTTTATCCAGGTCATTGGTCATGTTCACTCCTTTGCAATTTTACACAAGGAGCAGACCGACCCTTGGACCACTGTCTACTGTTTCAGGGGAAGCCCAAAGAACATCAGTCAGAGATGGGCACTATATGAGTCAATATAAATCCGGCGAAGCTGAGTGAAAGCTTTGCGGGACAAGCCCTGCCGTCCGCCTGGGCTTGTTGCGCACAACTCGAAAGCTCTTCCCTCAGACTCTTTCGTAATTTCCCCACTGACTTTAGGCTCCACGATAAGTACTATTAGGCTCTCATCCTGGACAAAAAATCTAACCAGATTATTCAATCCAGATATATGCAGAGCGAGAGGCAAAATGGACGGAGATTCCAGCGCTCCAACGACCGCCGAAAGTGCAAGAGAAGAGAGCGGCATATCAAACTTCACTTCGCATGCGTGGGATTCCTTCCGCTATAGCCTGGTTCAGGCTCCTGTCAGCGGAATCGTGCAGCTTTACGATCACGCCAGCGGCAGTCAGCACCTTCAAGACGTTCAGTTTTTCGACGCCCCTAAGGAAGCCGCGTTCGGCAGTTCCGGCTGGGCAGGCAATCTCGTCGGCGGAACTGCTGCTGCAATGGTGCAATTCGGCGTTTTGCACAGACTGGTGGGTGCAGGAGCTGCAGCTAAGCTCGAGCAAAGTTCCGCCTATGGACTCAAAGCCGCTCTCCCATATGTCGGAAGATCCGCAGCCACTGGTCTGGTGTTTGGTGGTGTTCTGGCGCCAGTAGATGAAAGTCTTACAGGTTCGGAATTCTGGAAGGCCCGAGCAAGTAATGCCGCCATAAGCGCCGCTACTTTCAGTACTCTCACAGCTGGTTCTATAGGGCTCAAGGGTACCGGCAAGGCTATTCTAACCAATGATGTAGTGGCTAACGCAGCAGCCGGATTGCCGGCTGGTCTGGTCGACGCCGATTTGCGCTCATTGGCAAACAAAGGGCGCCTGGCGACCTGGACTGAACGCACTCAGTCAATGGCCAACTATACGCTAGGCGGCGCGATGGCCGGCGGAGTCAACATGGCCCGCGAGCATATAGCGCCGACAAGTGGTATTCGCGGTGTCCGCACACTCAAGGACATGACAAAACTGGCCGACTCCACAATCTCCGAGGGTCATCCACGGCGCTTTCAATTCGACGAAAGGCAAGCACGGCTTCCGAAAGCCGAAGAGATGATTCATTCGCCCCAGAGTGAATGGTATAACCGCGCCACAGTCTCTCTGAGGCAGAACATCGACAACAGCAACCTCTCAATTGCTCAGCGCAAGCTGCTTGTCTCTGGAACACAGGAAATGGCTTACGGGCTGGATGCGATCGCCAATAGACCGAACAGCAATCGTCCGATCATGACCATATACGGCTCGGCCAGGATTAAGCCCGGAACCTTTGACTACGAACTTGTTCGATATATTGCCGGAAAGGCCGTGCACGAAGGTTATGACGTGCAAGCCGGAGGCGGACCTGGGCTGATGGAAGCAGCCAATCGTGGCGCCTTTGAGGCGTTGAAACCAGTTTTTGACGCATCCGGCAAGCAGACCGGCTGGAATGGCAGCTCAATAGGCGTCGTTATAAAACTGCCTTTCGAAAACGGCGGGACAAACGGATTGGGCAATGGCTATCAAACTCTCTCTGTGAAAGCGCGCAACTTCTACACCAGGGCTGAAATGTTGAATCAAGCTGGACCCGGCGGCGTGTTCGTGATTGGCAAGGGAGGGGTTGGTACAGGAGCTGAAGGACTGAACACTATTACCCAGCTACAAACCAGCAAAATGGCTCACGCCCCAGTATTCTTTATCGGAAAGGAAACCTGGAAGCCAATGCACAATATGTTTAAGTCAATGGCAAAGTCAGGCATGATCTCAAAAGAAGACTTGAATCTCTACCAGATAATCGACGATCCAAAAGTTATTTTCGCTCCGCGCGACAGTCAAAGCTCGCAAATACCTACAAAAAATGCAGACCGGCCAGTTGGAAAATTACCGGCAGTTGCTCATTGAAGCTCGAACTGAATCACGCCAACTGATTTTCGAGCAAGATTGTTTTTCACTCAGTCGAAACAGCGTTCTCAAGCTTGTAAACCGGCCTTTCTGCTGGTGCATCGCTGAGATTTTTTGCTTCAAGACTGTCCTTTTGAGCCAGATCATCACGACCTATTGCATGATAGGCTCGACCTCGCGCCACGAAGACCGCTCCCGAAATTGACGGTCCAAGCTCAATGGCTTTTGAATAGTCTTTTATAGCTGCATCAAACTTCTTCAGCGCTGCGTAATTATCGCCTCTTAGTTTGAGCAGCTCGTCATCGGACTTATCCATAGCGATTCCCTTATTCAACACAACTATTGCGTCGGCACTCTTACCCATTTTTTTGAGTAAAACCGCCCACCCCTTTAAGGCTGCACCGCGTTTCAAGACCCTGTCTCGACCGCTGTCATATTCAGCAGCTTTTGCATAGTCCGCCAACGCCTCATCGTACCGGGCCATTGACTCGAGCAACTGAGCTCGAAGAAGACGGAGATAAGGTGACTCCGGATCGAGTGAAATTGCTTTGTCGTAATCAGTCTTTGCTTGCTTCTTATTGCCGGAATCAAAGTAAAGAGACGCACGCCACCGATAGAATTTCTGGTCCCTCGGACTAAGCTTTATCGCTTGCGTTAGAGCCTCTACAGCCTTATCTTTTTGCTTTGCACCGTCATATATTCGTGCCTGGTATTCGTAGATGCTCGAATTCACAACTCCGAGGCTAACAGCCTTTTTCAAATCAGCAAGCGCTTCTTGATCCTTTTGACTGAACGCGTTGCAACGAGCTCTGCCTCTAAGATAGTAGGCTCTACCATTGGCGGGCTCCAGGCGGATAACTTCATCAAGTAATACTTCAGCACTGCCATAGTCACGAGCATCCAAAGCTGCATTGGCTGCAGCAAAATATGCGTTAGCAGTCGGACGATGTCCCTCGTATTGCCTGGGTTGATACTCAAGCAAACCTTGCCGAAGGGTTTTGGCTGGATAGTCGAGCAAGCTTCGCAAATGTCCTTGCTTTTCCGGCGCAGAACCGGCCGGAGAAGAGGACTGCTGAATTGTACCCTGCTGTTTTCCGGAATCGCCGGAGCAAGACGCAACTAAAAGAGACGAGAATAAAACAAAACAAAGTTTGGAATTTCGATTCACAATCGACTTACTCACAAAAAAGCTGTCCACCCACTCACCTATAGTTATGACATCTAGCAAGGACAAG
>JADZFV010000104.1 GCA_020854255.1 Candidatus Melainabacteria bacterium
AACCGTGGCTTGATTTGCCATTAGGATAAGATGTTACGAGGCATATGGTGATTGATAAGAATAGGGAGCGCAATCCGTGTTGTCAACAAAACAGTCAAGTTTGGTTTTCGGGGTTCTACTGATTCTAAGTACAACAACGCTTTCAAACGTTTTCTGCATATCTCTAAACGCGCAAGGGACAGACACGTACGCGATGTCTCAAGATCCGTGCGGGACAATTGAAAAGCTGGTGCGGCAGTTTTATCCCAAAGCTGTGATAAACAAAGGGCGCGGAGAGATCACATTCGAGTACAAGTCAAAAAAGAAGAACGGATTTTATCCTGACCGCCCGGCCATGGTCCCAATGGACGGCGGAATTGTCGGCACTGTCACCTTGTCACCCGGGGAATATGCAGAGGCGGATAAAGATGAAATCCCTTCCGAAAAGCCGAATGGCTTTTACATGGTGTTGACCATGGCACCGTATTCCAAAAGACAGAACTCACATCTGCTCGCCAAGGTAATCTTTCCGGAAGATATCAATTCAGAGTTCAAAGAGAAGTTCAGGAGCCTTATAAAGAGCTTCAATGCCACTGACCAACCACCGGTAACTGAAGCGCCAAAGCCAGAAAACACAACAACAACAACAACAACAACAACACCCGCTGCGGACACCGAGGCCAAGCCAAAACCGAGTTATGCATGGGCAGTAGTAGTGCGTCCGGATTATCGAATCTCATTTAAATTTCCGCAAAAATTTACGGTCAAGGACAGCCCCGACAAATCCAGCACAACCTGGAGAGGCAATGCTGAGGGAGTCGACTACACTGTGACGGTCCATCAACCCACCGCCGCATGCATCAGCGACGAACAACGCACTCAGGCTATGACCAAATTGGTCTCGGGGTTAATACAGGGCAAAAAGTCCAAGTTAGAGCAGAGTTTTAACTTTCAAGGCTTGACGGCCCAGCAATACGCTATCACCGATGGTAGTGGCATTACTTCAAAAGTAATTGTCTGCATCTCCGCCGGACTTCAGTACATGTTTGTTGCTGGTGGTCCAAATTATAAGGCTTCTAAATTACCCCCCGAATTTTTCGACGGCATCAAGATAGGAAAAGTTAAATAGCTCAGAAAACGGCAAAGTCAGCACCCAAAGTAAATTTTCCGAACCACCTCATCAAAATCATCCGGGCGATTTTGAGTATAAAAGTCCGAAGAAGCCCATCCTACGGGAGCCGAATTCGAACTCCAGGCAGAATTTGGCAAAACCGGCATCCTATTTCTCTGCGCTGGCACCCTGGTTGGCTACCTTCAAGGTCCTTTCGCCGTTTATCAGGCCTGTAATACCGCTCATATTGATGAAGTGCTTGGTAAAGTCTCTCTTGTCTTTTGGAATGGTCTCCATTACATAAGTCCCACCACTGCCGGCAACGAGATTGCGGCAGATAGGAGCACCGCTACCAAGCCTGGAATGTATTTCCATTTGCCTGCTGTGATGCCGCGCCCTTTCCACAGGATCTTCGCTCTTTGATGGCTCACAATCATTTACCGCGGCACCCAATAAGGCCCAATCAGAAGGACTGCCAATTACATGGGTCTTCTTCGCAACGCAAGAGAAAAATCGATTGCCCTCATCAATTTTTCCATCCTTGTCCGGCTGAGGCAGGGTTGAAACTTTTACGTCAGGGTGGCTAAAGATGACCTGACCGACTACGGGAGAGCCGGCATCTTTGCGATGCTGAAGATACCTGGTGTCGAACATGGCACCATGACTGAAAGCGATCATGATTGTGCGGTCAGACCCAACGAGTCTAACAGCATCGTCTAGCGCTTTTTCAAATTTGGGATAAGATTGAGCCGCGCCCTGGCACTCAAGCTTATATGCCTCAGCTAATCCGACTTTCTGTTCGGAAGGAGGAGTAGATTGCCAATCGACGTTTATTACGGAATGTCCGTTGGTCAACTGTAAAGCCAGAGAATAGAAATCAGAACTCACACCTGCCGTGCGAATGCCGTGAGTAAAAAAAGCCATGTCTTCTGCACGCGGCACCCGGTGCTCTGCATCAGCCGTTGCAGCCTGCTCCATCTGCCGCCTTTGAGCTCCAGCAACAAGTGCATTGAATTCCTGCGCATCAATTCTTTGTCTATCTTGGTACTCGAATTTGCAGTCCTTCAGCGAAGCAGCCGCATCAGGAACAGTGATGGTGACGAGGCGCTTGTAGGGCGCGGCAGTGTTGTCACCTTTTGCCAGGTCACGATCTGACAAACCAAATTGCTCGATGGTGTAGGTGGTTGTGCCCGCTTTATCGTTGCGCGTTGGCGGAAATCTCTCAGCATCGCGATTAAGGGCATCTCTGGTGTAGACGGAGAATTCTGCTTCGCTGTCCAGACTTGCTACCTGCTCAGTGATTGCTGCTTCGTACTTATTTTTATGTTTGGCAAGCAATTCAGCCCTGGCTCCGGCGGCTGCATTAGCATCAGGAGCAGCAGCTTTACCTGCCTTTTCAGCCGGGAATATTGGAATTGAACAGTCGATTACTTCGTCAGTAATTTGAGAGTCCGGACGTCTGGCAGTACTGGCGCCATCCAGTCTTGCCGTGGAGACGCTGCTTTTTGCAGAACTCTCAGTGGTATCACGGATATTTAGAAAATTGAGACTTTGCAGAAAGCCGCCCTGTGCGGTAGACTCCGCAACAATCACTTGCTCGATCGCCATTTTTGTAGCCCTCAGTTTAGAAAAACTTCGGTGCGTCAACGCACAAATCCGCAGTCACTGTGAGTGCAGTGATGGAATAATTAATCGCCCAGGACCGTCGGATACCCGAATATATGCGAAAGGTCCAGAAATTAGACAAAACGACAAGAATTAATGAGAATCCGGGCCAAGCGCCGTGCTTCACGCACCTGTTCGGGCCTGAAAGTTGGGAATAACGTAGCTGAGCTTTAATGGAGCATAGAGATTGCCGGCAAAAACACTTCTCGCTGCTATCTTATGTATCACTGTGTTTACCCTCCTTTCCCCTGGTGCACCAGGGCAGGAAAGCAGAAATGAGATCGCAGACAGTCCCGCTATTCCTCTCATTTGGCAGTGGAGTCCGGTGGCGGGAACGCCCTTGCAAACAGTGATCGACATTCCCAGATCTCTCATGTATGTCGCACTCAAGGAAGGTGGCGTTGCAATATTGAAATTGCAAAATCCACTGCCGCCTCAGCCACTCTCTAAAGTGCCAAAACTTTTCCTTGCGAATCTTGATGCCGTTGCAATAGCCCAGAAGGGTAATTTCTTATACGTCGGGCTCGGAGACCTGTTCGCTCATCGCTATGCAAAGGCCGGTTTGGTGACAATTGATGTAAGCGATCCGACGGTACCGCATGTGGTATCCCTCTGGCAGTCTCCTCAAAACACCGGCGGCAGCTCGAGCCTTCTCATTCATGAAGACAATCTCTATCTTGGCGCGATGACACAGGGTGTCTACGTGTTCAGTCTAACCAGTCCATCGCATCCTCAGTTTGTTTCTTCATTTCAACCAGACCCAAACTATCCTATTCGCAATCCCGACCGCGTTCATCGCCCCAATGTAAGATCGATGGCTGCTTACAATCAACTGCTTTTCGTTTGCTATGACTCTGGCGGTTTGCGTGTTTTGGATATCAGTGATAAGAAAGGCCCACGTGAGGTTGGACGTTATCTGAATGAAAACCTTCTTGGACAACAGCAAGCGTACAACGGCATCGTCCTTTCTCCACCACACGCCTATCTGACCTGCGATTATGCCGGAGTGGAGGTTGTTGATATTACCAAACCTGAGTCTATAAGGCGAATCGCCTGGTGGGATCCATGGCGAAGAGCATCCGGACGAAACTTCTGGTTTGGCAGCAAAGGCCATGCTAATCAAGTCGAAATGGATAGAACATCAAAGAGATTGTTTGTCTCCGCCGGTGATAGCGAGTTGATTGTGCTTGATGTAAAAAACCCACTAGAGCCCAGAGTATGCGCTCATTATGGCGGCATCAAAGACAACGCAGGAGCCTGGGGCGTCACTTACAATGGCGGCATTGCGTATTTGAGTTGCATCAAGGCACTTATTCCATTTCGCAGTATCTTCAGCGGCATTAGAGCATTGAACTGCAGCCCATAATGTTCTAATTGCGCAAAGGCAATGCTGCAAGAATTCGTCCTGATTGGGCCATTGGTATATTCCCCAGGGGGACTGGCACAAGGGTTACATTTGGGTTTCCGAAACGACTAACCAGAAATTGGATGAAGCCGCTGCTTCGGCTGTTTCAAATGCTTCTGCGGACGAATCTTTTTTACTGTTGGTTCCGTCCTCTCTATTGGTATGGTTTTTTTGGAAATGACCTTGCTCAAAATCAGGCCGGACAAAAATCCACCGCTCAGAATTCCCCAAAATAGCCATATGCCGGGCACTGCTTCCAGCCCGGTCAAGAAATTCATTCCAAATATCGAACTAATTGCAGTAATGGGAAAAAATATCGCCGCAAGAACATTGAGCCGATGTGCAGTGATAGACATTTCGTAGGTTTGCTGCGACTGCAACTCGTTTCTTTGCGCAGCTGTATAGTCGAGTCCATTTTTCGCTTCCATATAAAGAAGTTCAAAGGCCCGCTCGGTATCGCCAGCAGCGTCTCGAGCGACGATAATGTCGCGATCGTCAGGCATCATGTCCCTGGCCTTTTGCAGCGTGTTGTGCAGATTGCAGCTGCTGCGGCGCAAGGGAGCAATTGCCTGCAATATCGAAAAGTAATCTGCAGCTAAGGTGGCTTTTTGCAGCTGATTTTCCAATTCTTCCGCGCGCTCGGCAAAACTGGCGACGTGTCTCTTCAGCAAATGAGTGGTGCTTCCATCTGCGGTCCAGGTCCAAGAGCCGGCCGGATCACGCCACATGAGACAAGCTTTACGCTCCCTGACATTCGGACGAGGCGGCTGGTGCAGTACAAGCAGCAAATGCCCATCGGCAAACATCGCCCGCTGTTTGCCGGCACTGTCGCCAAAGCGCTCACGAATCTGAACGGGAATGTCCCAGTCTTCGGGTACTATCTTTTTCATGTTTTATAAATCTTCTGTTCGTGTTTGTTTTTCATTGATTAACTGCATTATCAGCAATCAACGGTTAAGGACGCTTTAAAAGACCTGGATAGCCTCAGCGAGTCCTTTTAAGCTTGTCAAATGGCGTCTGAAAGGCATTGGAGTGATACCTTATTCTGGTAAACCTTTACGGGGCACAATCAAGAGCCGCACGCAAGAGAAAGACACGGCGCTCAACCTGGACTTGCCTAGAGAAAAAGAAGCGCCGCCGATAAAAACTCCCTGAGCGAAGATAACGACAGGCGCAAAGGAATCAAGATGAATTTTATGAATCGAAAAGCAAATTCCATCGTGTCGTACGCGGTGGCAATGGCAGTATGTTTTACAACGACTGCATGCAGCGAAGGGGAGAAGTACGGAAAAGAGGTAGAGAGAGAAACAACCCTCTCTGTTACACAAGCGCCTTACAATTTTTCTTTGTCCGCAAAATGCCGAGATGAAGGCGACTCGACTTTGCGATTAAACATTCAAAGAGAGAATTCTTTCGTCAACGATGCTCAAGTGTCAGCCAAATTGCTCACCACCGATGGTAACGAGCAAGCAGCGCAATTTCATGAAGTAAAGGCAGAGCAAAGATACGAAGCAGCCGTACCCTTGAAACATCACGCAGACTACATGGTCAAGACAGAAATCCTAATTGATGGGAAAACGTTCAGTCCGATTTTTTCCTTTCACAGCGGTGACCCGGCGCTAGAAAAAATGGACAAAAAAGAAAAAGCCAAAGGCAATTTTGCCAAATAAAACGCGCTTCAATTGCACGGTTGAAGTTCTCGCACCTCAAAAATCAAGGCGTTTGAGGCAACAGCTTTGGCGCGCAATTATTTGCAGAAAAACACCGGAGGCACATTGACAAAACGCCAGCCATTGACTTGGACGACTGGCGTTCAATTTCCAGTTTTTCTGGCTATACCAAAGGATGCACGGAGTGTGCGTGTTTGGCATGAGGCGTCGGATTCGAAAAAGCGGTGTACTGGTCTATCACTTTTTTCTGGCTGTCGACATATTCGACCTTGTCGGCGAGGAAAGATGAATTACGCTTGAACGAAACAACATAGTTTGCCAGCAGATCTACTTTCTCTTGAGACTGTCTGACACTTTGTACGAAATTTACAATCGAACCTGCTTCCGGCGAGGCGGCAAAGCCTTCTTTGTAGACTTCTTGCATATCCAGAGCGGGCATGAAGAACGTTTCGCAGGTGTATTCAGGATTTTTGTCTACAATGTCTTCGACAAGATTGATGTCTTTTTCAAGCCAACCTTGAGTGTGCGAATAGATTCCGACAATCATTCCTTCGAGAACATAGATTCTGCAAACGACCTGGTTGTCGTTATCGTTAAGGAAAATGCAACCACTCGCATCAACATCGAGGAATTTCTTGTATTCATCGATCGGCGTGCCGGCATCTGCAACTTCTTCAGCCAGCGTCTGCCTGGAGAACAGTGCTGCGGATGCTAAAGCTATATTCTCGTCGATTTCGTAGGCTTCAATTTGAGTGTCGACTTCGCCGAGCTCTGCCATAGCCAACGTGTAGCCTTCTTCTGCAAAAACCGGAGCATCGAGATCTTTGCGCGTGTAAATGCAGCCCAGAATTCTGCCGCGGAATACGAGCATCGAAGCGCGTGAACGTCTCCACTGGGACGAAATATGAATGCAGCAAGTGCGCTCGAAGGCTGCCAGCGAAAGCATCAATTCTCTTACCATCAAATGACGGGCTTGCATTCTGGATTCGCTGTCGGCGCTCATTGATGGTGGCACCAGGCTGCTCAAGCGGCGGTTCGGCCCGCAATAGGCGACGGCGAGCTTTTTATATCTTTGCAGACGGCTGACGTCGTCTTTAACCAGTTTCGAAAGTACGTTATGCAACATGAGATGAACCCCTTTCGGATGAAGTGGGAGTGCCGCTGCTTTCGAGGCACGCTTTCGCGCGCGTTCGAAGAACGGTAGGCAGATTTGCTTAGTAAATGACGCGGCGAATTTCTTCGGCGCCTGCAATTCGAATCCTGAACTTAAAAGGGGGTTCTGGTGATGGAGTTCTTCGGCAATTGCTTCGAAAACCATCGCATCGCTTTGCTGTTCACACTATCGGATTTTTGAGCGAAGAAGTCAATAACGAAAACGTGTACACGACGGCTATATTAACCCCTTTTAATGAAGTCTTTGCGTACACCAAAACGTTTATGAACCGTTGGTTTGCCAGTTTTGATGCGGGTTTTGCCATATCAGCAAAATGAGGCCTTTTGGCAGCCCAACGGCGACAAAGCCCAACGAAAAACATTAAATCCTAGCGCTCAAACCAGAACTTCTGGCTTGTATCTTTCTGCGCGCTGCGATCTTGCGCCGTGCCAGAAATCAATCCGAAGCCTTCCAGAGCTTGTGCGCCACGGTAAAACTGATCTTTCCTTTCCGCCTTCATCTCTTCATATGATTTGTCCAGAGGAATTGTGACTTTGGTGCCATTTCCCATAACCGTCGCTATTTTCTCTGTAACTGAGCCGATCGGATCGCTGGCGTCGAGCTGCCTGGTAAACGTGATTTCCACCGGTCTGCCCTGTCCGTCCCTGGTGATTTTCGCGCCCTGCTTCTCCAGCTCGGCAAGCACCCTGTCGCGATTGGGATCGCCGCGCAGCTCTGCGATTTTCTTATGCAGGTCGCCTTCCGCTCTGTCAGCTTCGGCCACCAATTTCTTGTTCTCGGGCAATGGCAACCACGGCTTGGCGAAGGCGTCTTGAGCCGTATCTACAATGCCGGTAGCATTGTCTTTGGCGGCTTCCTGTCTGGCGGCTTCGGTGCTGGCAAGCGGCTTGTCCCATACTTCATTGCCGGAGCCTTTGTGCTTCAAAGCTTCTGCACTGGCTTTAGATCGGTCTTCGGTTATGGAATACTCTGTGCCATTGCCCGCGCGATGCTTCTCAATCACTACTCCAGGAAAGCCCGTTTCGGACATCTCTTTCAAAACCAGCTGGCGCTGCTCCTCGGGCTGAATTTTGTTGACATTGGCAATCGTTTCCTTTGGAAGGGCTGCGTTTTTTCTCAGCCCTTCCACAGTTTCGTGAGCTTGGGCTTCCGGTAGCTTCTTACCGCCTTCACAGACCAGACCGGGCTTTTCTCTAAGCAGGGGACCATCCTGGTTAAAGGTAATGTCGAGAGCGGGCAGGTCATTGCGATTACTTTGAAAAGCCCGATAGATGGACTTTTGCTCAGTGGGCGTCATGTCATTCCAGTCGCAAAGATTGCTGACGTTATGCTCGGCATTTCGCTCCATTTTCTGGACGACTTCTCTTGCTTCGAATGTCGGGTTGGACATAATCAGGACCTCTGAGCGCACTTTCGCGCCAGCGATCAATCATCAGGTGCCAGTGATTGCTGAGCGAAAATTGGAGTGGGGATACTGCGATTATCGCCAGCTGCCGTGGCAAACTCGTGTACGGCTCGTGACAGGCTTGTGAAACCGCCAGGGGTTTTTATCGGGCTTTGAGCGGGCACTTTAATCTACATCAAATAGTGAAACGCCATGGCAGCCGCTGAGATGAACCCCACACATCAAAAACTTGACCCTGCCGATTTACAAGAATATCTGAATGGGATACGTCAGGCACTCCTTGAAGGATATTGCGCACCTCAAAAAATTGATAGAGAACAAGTAGCACGCTCAATGCGACAGATTTACATAGAATCACGTAGAGCTACACCGGTTATGACATGGTTCTCCAATCCGCGTGAGTTACAGGAAGCAGCCCGGTCACATAATGCTAATGAAATCTTTCGAGTAACACAGATAGAAGATAAGTGCGCGAAGAAAATTCGGCAGGTATTGGAATCATCGATCAGTTCCGAAGATTTCAACGACGCTTTCACCCTGCTCTGGGACACACTGCCCAGCAGTCAGATCCAGTCGTTGTCCTGGCAGGTGCGAGCAGCACTGGCAGTGCCAACCGCGCGTGCTATCGAGATAGATCAAAGAAAGTCGCTTGATTGGAATTTAGCACTTGCCCTGCGCTCCGAGATTGAGGACAACGCAACAACCCATGAGCTCGAATGGACGTCAACGTCTTTGATCAGACTGGCAATTGCCCAGGTCGCTTGTGAGTTTTTTGAAGCACGAGTCGATGAAGTCGAGAAATCCAATCTGGACAATTTACTGGCGCTTGCAAGAGGTGCGCATGCATATATTTGTTTCGAAAGAGAATGCTTGCTAAGCGAACCACCTGTGCAATTGCATTTCGACGATCAGTTTCGAACACATCACCCTACCGGTCCAGCAATTGTCTATGCCGGAGACATGAAAATATTTTGCTGGCGCGGGACTCGAGTTCCTGAAACAGCAATCACGTGTGATACCAATCTGGGCGTCATTGACGCCGAACCAAACATTGAGATCAGGCGTATCCTCATCGAACGCTATGGGACTCAACAATTTCTTCTCGATGCGGGCGTGGAGATTCGCCAGCATGATAAATTCGGCTCGCTGTACGTCAAAGAAGTGTGGGGCGATGAGCCCATTGTTATGGTGCATATCACCAACGCGACCCCGGAGCCGGACGGACAATACCGCACCTATTTCCTGCGTGTGCCTCCAACAATCAGAACTGCACGTGAAGCAGTCGCCTGGACATTCGGCATGACCGCTGACGAATATGACCCAATTGTTGAATCATGAGCAGATCTGCTCGAGTGAGCGGTGGTGAAAAACGCCTGCGCAAACGAAGTCGATAGTATTGAGAGGAAGATGTCGCTGACTAAATCTATCCGCCGGCTCTTTTTGCCTTAAAGCCTCTGTTTTGCAGTTCAGCCAAAATGCGATCGCACTGATCGCCTTGTATCTCAATTTTTCCGTCCTTGACTGTTCCGCCTGTTCCACATATCTGTTTCAACCGAGTGGACAGCTCTTGCAATTTTGCCTCATCCAAAGTCAGCCCGGAAATTATCGTCACAGTTTTGCCGCGCCGTCCCTTTGATTCACGAGAGACACGAACGGCTTCTCTGGGCGATGGGCTAGCACTTTGTTTTCTGGGAACGGCGGAATTTTGATTTGCACCACTCTGCCCCGGTGACGGTTTTCTCTTTCCGCCCTGCAAAATGAGGCGAACAAGCAAGCTACCTATGCTCTGACTGATCGCTGAATGTACATCAGATTGATCTGGGATTTCCCAAACTTCATGCTTTCCAGTCCAGCTAGAAAACAATGATTTCAGCTCTGCCTTAGAACCGGCTCTTTGCAAAAGAATGACAAGATCAGACTTTTGAAGATCAGCCATACTTGCAGTATTGTCGGCAACATTTCCATTTGCAGCACTCAAAACTTTAGAATGTGATGTCCACATCACATCCATCTTTTTTGCGTCACTCTCAAAGAGAGAACTAGCAATGCTTCCATCTTCCTCGCTTGCTGCAGAGAGGAACAAAAGCAGTTTGGATTTTTCACAATTTTCCGCCATAGACTTTGAATAAATTTCGAAATAACAAGCCCGTAAGTCGTAAGTATAGGAGGATTCGAGCAATTAATGAACAGTTGCTTTATTATTGATAGAAAGTTAGTGCTTGGCTTGCAAAAACTTACAGGAGCGGGCGTTGTTTACAAGGGTTCTCTCAATTCTGACCGCGTTAATATTCACATCTGTCGGCGCAGCCTGGTCAAAGCCTGCCGATCTCGAAATAAAATCGACTAAAGCATCTTCAGGCAATGAGTACACTCTTTTCTACCAGGGTGATCTGGCTGCCTCCTTTGAAATTAAGAGACCAAAACAGACAGATAACTCGATTGTGTTTTGCATTCCATGCGCTTTCACCAGCTATGTCGGCTCCATTGATGGAGTCTATATCTGCGATGGAAAGGTACATCACAGGCATTTTGTCTCCGACCAGATTGGCGGCGCAGGAATTATTCACAATGGCAATTTTGAGTTAGTTGCTACGGACAAGGGCAAACTTCTCACTAACAGTTATCTGAATGAACTTGCAAAAAAAAGAGCGGCACTTTTTCAGCAATTTCTCATTGTTCAAGATGGTGTGCCGGCCCATTTCAAAGACAAGACTTTGTTTCAGCGAAGAGCGATCGCAAAAATGAAGGACGGGCAAACCGCGATATTTGAAAGTAAAACAGCAATCACTCTCAGCCAGTTCGGTCAAGACTTGAAAGATGCCGGCGCGAAAAACGCCCTGTATACAGATATGGGAGCGTATGACGAGGGTTGGTATCGCGACGCGGAAAAAACCGTAAAACCATTGGGAATGGATCGATCTCTCACTAATAAACAGACCAATTGGCTGGTTTTTAGCCGGCGACAAAATGAGCGCTGAGGCTTTTGAAAACGTTGGGCGAGCAAGTCAAGCTCGATGGATTCGCTAAACCGACATCAATCCGATTCCTGAATTTATCTTCGCATGGAACCTTTGATTGAGGACCGCACCAACTTTGTAAGTATTGTCTCAAACACCTGCAAAGTGCTCTACGGTTGAGTGTAGTTCTGTTTGCTGAAACTTCGACAGGCAAGTCGTTTCCGGAATTTCTCACACAGTTGTCGTAAATGATGAGATAATAGACACAAGGCGTCTAAGCCTCCTATTTTCATTAGCAATCGCTTTGGCTGGATTTCTCGAGGCACTTGCAAGTGTCTGTGGAAGCTGTTTGTTCGCCGCGAGTGAGCTAAGTGAGGTAAATGAAAATGGCTGTATCCTGGGGTAAGAATCCTCGTTATAAGTTCATGGCTGCAGGTGAACTCAGTCGCTCAAACCCACCTCCAATTTCGGCAGTCTTCGCGGTTACTTACAAACAGAACCCTGACTCCAAACCGAAATCACACACTGTTCTTTACTTCGGGCATGCTGAAAATCTGGCTATGGATCTTCCCAGAGTTCGCGAAGATCTCGAGGATCTTTGGAAAAAGCAAGCGGAAAATACCGACGAGCTCTATGTTTTCATCTATCCGATGCCGGGCTCGACACGACGCGATAGAGCAAATGTGCATGGTCAGCTAATCTCTGAATACTCACCTTCCGGCAACTATTAGTTTCCTTCCAGCACGATTCCGGATCTAGGCTGAATGACGTATTCGTGATTGAGCGGCGTTGAGTGCTTACTGGTCACGATATCCTGCCCCGTGGGCAGATTGGTATCCACCAGGCGAGACCATCTGTTGCCTGGCGGTAGTTTGATCGTAATCGGCTCCCAATAAGCGTTGAATGCTTGATAGAGCGGTTTGACACCAGGTGTCGTCGGAGTCGTTTGCCAGGCAATAAATCTTGCACCATCGGAAAAATCAGGCTTAAACGGCTCAACACCATGCCAGCTGATATCAGAAGGCTTTGTGCGGCCAATCTCGTGTCGTTTGCGCAACTCGATCATCATCTGTGTGAAGCGGTGCATGTCGGCGTTCTCCTGAAACTGATGCCAGTTCATCATGTTAAGCCGGTCCTGGTTGTAGGCATTGTTATTTCCATTTTGCGTCCTGCGAGTTTCATCGCCGTAAAGCATCATTGGTGTTCCACGAGACAACATCAAAAGCGCCATCATGTTCTTGATCTGCCGATCGCGAAGATTTCGGATTTCAGTCTTCTGCCACTCAGGAAGGTTTGCTTTTGTCAGGTCTCCTTCAAATCCGGAATTCCAACTCTTGTTGTCGTTGCTTCCATCACGATTCTGTTCGCCGTTGGCCCAGTTATGCTTCTCGTTATAAGAAACCAGATCGTTCAAGGTAAAGCCATCGTGGGCGGTGACGAAATTAATTGAAGTGCGTCCTTTTGCTTCATCGAACCAACCAGGTGAGCCAGCAATGCGATCGGCAAGTGTAGCTGTTTGCCCGGACTCGCCTCTTGCGAAGCTGCGAACTTTGTCGCGGAAATCGCCATTCCATTCAGCCCACATCTTATCGGAGAAGTGTCCGAGGCGATAATTCAGGATGTCCCAAGGCTCGGCGATAAACTTAACTTTGCCGAAATTGGGATCGCTTTCGATTGCTTCAATGATCGGTGTCTTGTTCTTAAACGTTCCAAGTGAATCGTAATTGAATACTGTCGCCAGATCGAAACGGAAGCCGTCGACGTGGTAGTCCTTGACCCAATAACGCAGTGAGTCAAGGATGAATCTCTGCACCATGGGATTGCTGGCGTTGACCGAATTGCCACAGCCGGTAGCATCGAAATAGAGGTCCGGTCGGTCCGGAACCAACAAGTAATATTGCTTGTTGTCGAGACCCTTAAAGCTGAATGTCGGTCCGGTCGGTCCGCCTTCGGCAGTGTGATTGAAGACTACGTCGAGCACTACTTCCAAATTGTTTTCATGCATTGCTTTGACAAGAGACTTAAATTCATTGACTTGCTGACCGCGTTGACCGTCAGCTGCAAATCGTCCTTCCGGCGCCTGATAAGCCATGGTGTTATAGCCCCAGGCATTCTTGAGGAGCTCACCTGTCTCAGGGTTGACGCGAGTGGAGTCTTGCGCGTGGAATTTCATGATCGGCATCAATTCGACAGATGTAATTCCCAGATCTTTGAGATAAGGAATTTTTTCGATCAAGCCGCGATAAGTACCACGCAGGTGTGGAGAGAGGCTGGTATCGGATGCGGTGAAACCTCGCAAATTGAGCTCGTAAATAATTGCGTCGGACATTGGGATAGCCGGCAGCTTATCGCCTTCCCAATTGAAAGCCCTTGTGTCTACAACGACGTTCTTCGGCATCACGGCGACGTTATCTATTTGACTGGGCTCCAGATGGCGGTTCGGATTGTCTGGCTTGGAATTGTCAAAGCCAAATTCTTCGCCTTTTCCTGTTGGCTTGAGATCGCCGGTGACTGCTTTGCCATATGGATCAAGAAGTGCCTTCACAGAATTGAAGCGGTTGCCGTTTTCAGCTGGAGTATACTCACCATGTGCCTTGAAGAGATAAAATTCGCCGGCTTTCAGCCCTTCGACATGTCGGTGCCAGACTGCACCTGATTTGAACATCGGCAAGACTTCGCTAGCTGTTGTTGCCTCGGCCGTCTTGAAGAGTAGCAAGTCCATACCGCTGGCTGCCGATGATTCGACTGCAAAATTGACGCCCCTGTCTGTAATAGTTGCGCCCAGGGGTTCCTTAACGCCAAGGACAGCCTTATCGAACGGAATGAGAAGACCCTTTTGTGGGTCACCTGATTTTTCGCGGAGCGCCTGAAGATCTCCGGACTTAGCATCTTCAGGAATCGACGAGCCGGAGTATTCTTTCTTCGGGCGGAATGTCGGGTCCTGCTTGAAGTGGTTGAATTCGTCTTTCCAGATCTCGCTGTAAGTTCTTCCGTCAGCGGCAACCTGCCGACCGAGCTGTTTCACATCGCTAACCACATCCGGTGCAGCGCCCGTCGCTCTCTTCTGGACGCGCTGTTCGGCCAATCTCGATTGCGATTCCATCTCGGCGCGAATTTGCAGGAATTGCGCTTCGGCAACTGCGGCATCTGTCTTTAAATTTTCTGCAACCAGGCGATAGCCCGGCTCGTACTGATTGGCCAGCCTTAGGTGAGTGAGTTCGTGGGCGAGTTTGCCGATGCCTTCCGACGCGTTGAACACAACAGTGTTTCTAGCCACTTCGGCAGTCGAGCCACCTGCCAATGCTTTTGCGTCTTTTACACGCGCCAGTCGATTTTCATATGCGAGTCTTGCCAGTTCAGGATCGGTGATCCCGTTTTCCTTCATGAAGCGCTCGATTGGAATGCCACGCCCAAATCGCTTGTTGATTGCGAAATCCGCAGCTTTGGTGACGCCGTTCTGCAAAGGCGGCAAGGCCAGGTTGATGAAGCCGCCGTTTGCCATGGCCGAAATGCGCCCGTCCATGTTGGCCTGGTTTTCGCGCCCGGTGATGAGACTGGAGGTCAAATTGGCTGCGTCATAAGTGACCAAGCCGCCTGCCGCGCCGACTCCTACACGTCCCACGCCGGTCAGCGCGTGTTTCGCCAGCGTGGTGGTCGCAGCCGTCGGGACGACTCTGCCCAGCCACTTGTTGCCCCCTTCGAAGATGGTGAATCCGGCCATTGTGCCGACAGAGTTTCCAATCCTGGTTTCGCCCTGATTGGGCTTCTTGATGAAGTCGTAAGCGCCCGCTCCGGCTATTTGCGCGACGCTTTCACTGGCGAGCACTCGGCCGACACTGCCCTGCACTCCCAGTTTCACCCCGGCGGCTCGCATGCCTGCGCCCATAGCCTTTCCGGCGAGAACATAAGGAATAATGGCGCCGGCGGCGCCGGACAGACTCTGCACCGCCCAGTCGCCGGTGAAAAGCTTGGCCTGCTTATATTCCCGAAGATGAATCTCGTTTTTCTCAGGCGCAAAAGTGTTGTAAACCTGCGCCAGACCTGTGCCATGGATGAATGGATCGACAACATTATTGTCGAGCCAACCGCTCGATTCCTGCTTGGCGGAAGCGTTTCCAACTGCCTCTGTGGAGGCGATTTTCGAAGCGCTGGGTGCACTGTTGATTTCTGCGGCAAACTTGTTCTCGGCACCGGCTGCTTCAGCGGCGGCACCGATGCCTGCGCTCAGGTTACTGAATTCGAACGTGCTTGACCGCTCGCCAGACAACTGGTGATCCTCCGCGTCTTAGCTTGTGGGCTGAGACTGCACTTGAATATATGATTTGATGCGTGGATCTCTCATTATAAGAAGACAGGCCCCGTCTTAAATGGGGAAACTACGTGCATAGATTCAACCCAAGCGGGAAATACGAAACGGCAGATTAATTGTAATGACGGACCTAGCGCTTCGCAATTTAGTCAATTCAATCAACCTGCAGCAGAAATCAAGTCACTGGGCGATGAGCAAATGCAGATTTTGAAGAAAAATATGCAAGAGCGGCGTCCAGAGCTTTCATCATTTTCTCCGATTTCTCATCAGCACCAATTGGGGCAAACAGTGATACTTGTCTGCCCTCTTTCGGTTGAACCTTGCCGAGAAAAACCGCAGCTTTCTGATATGAATAACCCTTCTGCTGAATGTCACGAATAGCCTGAATAGCTGTTTTGACAAGAATCATCGTGTCATCCCTGGCATACGGCAGGACAATTACTTTCGAGTCGGAAAAGTTGTTGTCCGAGTATGCCACTACTCCAATCGTAAGCGCCTCGACCTGTCCATTCAAAAACCCTGAAACGTCTACAGGAAAGGCGAAAAGGACCATTGCTCTATCGCAAATTGACAAAACGTTGTAATGTGGAAGAGTCGGCGCTCAGGCCGAGCGTCACATATTACTAACGCTGCCGAGGAATTTCCCAATGGAGCAATTAGGAATAGGCCTGGGCGTTGTTCTGATGCTCTTGGGTCTTGGATATCTGTTTAAAGCGTATGTCGCCATAGCCCAGGGAAGATTCTGGTATTGGTCGGGTTTTCTCCCGCTCACTATAATTTCGCCGTGGCTGATCTTCAATCCTCCGGACGACCGCAAACTTAACGCGATTGCAAAAGTCAAAGATACGATTTTTGCACCTATATTCTTTGGTCCGGTGTTTACAATCCTGAGCGTCTTGTGCCTTTCGGCAGGAGCTGACCTCGCCAACTTGCCAGGAACAGCAACTACAAATAGAGTGCTCACTTCCTGGACGTCGGATAAGACTCCGGTGATTGTCTTCGACAAAAAGCACTACAAGATGCAATTTCCGGCGGTTGTGAAAACTGCCAACAAGATCACGAATATGTTCTTCCGGAACAACCTTGGCATAAAGGACCAAGACAAACTATTGCCGCCTGGCAGTTAATCATTGGCGCGTTGCAATCAGGTGCTAGCGCGCGACGCAGGAGCAAGTTCGCAAGAAAGCTCGGTCAAATTGAGTTTTATCAATTTTCTCTTGCAACTAGCTCAAAGTCCCGTGAAGCAAAGCTGTCAGATCGGTTTTTACTTCAGCGGCATCCTGAAATCGGCTTTCAGGATCTTTGTGGAGAAATATCACTTTGCAATTAGTCACCTCCGACCCCGACATATTCAGGGTCACCGCGCTAAGAGTTATCTATAATGACATTTATAGCCTGGTTCTTCATCCCTTGCCAGGGGGGGGGTCAAGCATTCGGAGCGCCAGCCTGCGTTAAGACCTGGCTGCCAAAGGTGCTTTACCTGATATTACTTGCCAACTTTACCCATGAATTATTTGTCTTCCTGCTCCAAAAATTCCGCCCCAAAAAGTCATTCGCCATTTGCTGGAAGGTTCGCTTCGCACCTGTCCATTGCAGTTGCGATCGCTTTTGCGTCACCACAGATGTATGCGCAAGAAAGACTTACACCAGCTCAGCGAACGGAATTGACAAAGAAAATCCAGGAAGAAGTAAATCAAAAAATTCAGATGCTTGAAAAGTGGGCAAAGAGCGAAGAAGGTCTTGCCTACTCGATTTTTATTGGCAAAGCACAAAATACCGACTTTAAGTACAAGTACATGCAAAAGTTGAGCCCGGGCGGCAAGATTTATTTCCTGACTTGCAGGCAAGATTACAACGAAGCGCTAAAGTTGCTCGACAAGTTACCCAAGCGCGATACAGGCAGCGGACTGTATTTGAGAGCAAAGTGCCTGGACGGACAGCACAAACGGCTTGATGCAATTGCAATTTATGCCAAGGCGAAGGCCAAACTCGCAAAAGAATTCAATCCTGGATTTCGCTTTTATCTGCACACCGCTGCCGCGCAGGCTGCAGCCGGGCAAGATGTGGAAGCCCTGAAAAGTCTCAAGATTGCGGTGCAAAAATCTGATGACGCGGACAAGTATGCATCGAGCAAAACCAGCGTCGCACGATCTGTACTAAGCCGCTTGTCCTACCTGCAGGAGAAAAAAGGGAAGCACAAGGAGGCCTTCGAAAACTATCTGAACATGTTCGGAGAAGCGAAGTCGCAATTTCACCTGGACGAACCAATCGAGGTGGACAGCAATATCAAAAGTCGCGCCGTAAAGTGGCTTACGGAACACCCGCGCCCACCATCCGAGAAAGACCCACTGGCTTTGTGCAAATATTTGACCACCGCAGCCAAGGCGCGCCTTGCACTGGGCGACGTGTCGAAAGCGAAGGATATACTTACAAAAGCGATAGAACTTAGAGAGCCGGCCGTCAATGACACTCCTCGCGAGTTGACCGACGATCCATTTTCTCCGCTCGCCAAGGCACGAGATATTGCCAGCTCATTGCTGATTCGCCTGGACATCAAAGATAAGGACTACAAGGCAGCGTGCAAACATATACGTGCAACGTTTGTTACCGATCCGGCGCGCGACGATCAGAAGCTGCTCACTTGCATTTCAATGCGCGATGTCGGCGAAGTGGTTACACAGCACGATCGCGATCTTCATTCACCGATTGGGGAAGAACGACTCGATATGGGTGTGCCGTACTTGCGGTACGTTGGCTCTAAAGGACACGGAAAGAAACCATAGCGACAATCGAGTGGCGTCAGTCGCAAAAAATGCCGGACTCAGCGAAACTCACCTTCTGTGTCTTCGCCTCAGAGCTTTTAGAACAGAGGAAGATGTTGAAAAGACCGAGATTGAAAATAGAGGGTCAATTGGGTTGGTTTTGAGCGTCGCGCCTGATTTGATACCAGCTAACGGCAACAGCAACCAGGCAAACAGAAACACCAGTGAATCCGACCAACTCATTAAAACCGATGTTGCCAAAACCTCCGAAAAACCACAATATAGGCATCCCTAAATGACCGATACTCATACTGCATTCGCTCCAGGTTCACTTTCATGCGTTAATCCAGGCATTGTGCTCCCGAAGCGAGACCCGGGATATGGTGAAAATACGCTTGCAATGGCTTCGTCCCGAAAAGAAAGCTCAGACAGGCTTTCATACTTGTCTATTTTGACGAGTCGCGTTTTTGCAATTGTGTAAAAAGGGCTTCGCAGCCATGATCGGTGCAGCGGGTAATTTGCATTTTGCCACCGACAATAGGCACTCTTATTTTGTGCATTGTCACGACCTTGCCACCAATGACGATGGCAACGCTTTTCATTACGTTTTCGGTCGTAAACTTTTCCAGTGGCAAAATTTGATCTTCAGCAAGAGAAATGTCTAGTTTGGGTTTTCCTTTTTGATCATTTGATTTGACAGGCTCACCAGCAAGGATTATCGGAACGAAGGAATCTTTGCTCACAACGATGTAGGTGAATTCACCACGTTCTTCCGGTGCGATGAACTCGTAATCGTTGACGAGAATTTTCTCGGCATCTTTTATAGGTCCAAGATCCTTCTCAGATTTTGCCTCGCGCTGAATAAGATAGAGTCCATCAACGAGACTATTTGCTTGAGCAGGGGTGGAACCATTAGGAATCTTGACCACAAAATCGGTCGTCGTTGATTTTGGAACAACCTTTTGAGAGACAACACCGTCAATCGCTAATATCGGCATCAAAGAGGTACAAAGCAGTGGTGCCATCGCTAACCATACGCAAAGTTTCAAAGGTTTTTTCATTGCTCACCTGGTAACGGGATGTCGGCGAGATCAAAGTTCATCACACGAATCTTCAATCTTGTCAATATCTACAACTTACCTGCGTGCCCGCGCAGAAATCGTTTTCTTTATAACTCCTTACGATTTGGGAGTACCATGGTGGTAGCTTCGATTTTTCAAGGATGCCCCATGAATTTGAAGGTCTCCGTATTTGTCCGGTTTGTCACCGCTCTCAAAAATGTCTGAGATTAAGTATCTAAAAAAGACTTGCGTGGCATGCGGGACGAAGTGCGACTTGCTTGTATTGGTGTGCCCGAACTGTTCGGAGGTACTACCTGACGGCAAACTGCCAGCATATGATCTTCCTACATATGAATTTCCTCCCAACGAATTTGGCCCCAGCGAAATTTGTCCTGAAGAAGATCCACCCAGCGAATTCCTTCCCCAGACTATTTCAGAGAGCGCGGGGAAGGCAACGTGATGGTGTGCCGCGAATATCCAAACGGATTGACGCAAGAAGAGTACAAGACCTTGATTGAAGACAACCCCAACGCAAAGTTCCTCCAATGGAGTAATATGAAGCGCAATGCTTCAGTCTACGTCAAGGGAAGAATCAGAGATGCAGACCACGCTACTCTGAACCTCGATACATGGCATCGTGTTCAGATGAACACCGAAACGTTCTCAAAATCCGTCGCCGTCACGGTCGCGTTTCTCGATTAGTCAATCTGCACGCCTGGAATAAAGAGGTCTCTGCGCGCTCCCCACCAGCGCGCGGAGGGGCCTCCGAGCGAACGAGCACAACCAAATCTGCATCCAAAAAGATGTATGGAAATGACACTTTAAAAGGCATTCTAAACCCAAGAGCCCAGGAAGGATCTAGGACTATAAACTTTCGTATCACGCGTGAAATGCAGACCGGATGCACTAAATACGTGACAAAACTCGCCCCCCAAGCGTTTGACAATTGGGGTTTTCCACAGAAAGTTAGGTACTTACAGGGCTGCACGAGAATCGTGATTGGTTATACACTATAGCTGCGTTGGATATCGGCGCCTGCGAGTAGACCGCATCTGAAGGGAGCAGCGTACATATGTTCACAGAAAGAGTCTTAAGATGCTGCGATTGCGCAAGCGACTTTGTTTTTACCGTGGGTGAGCAGGAGTTCTTTAACAGCAAAGGATTGACCAACGAGCCGAAACGCTGTGCAAATTGCCGCGTGGTTACACGCTTGCGACGCTCAGGCCGTGGACTGGAAACTTTGTCTTCTGCTGTTTGCGCGAAGTGCGAGTCGAGTTTTATGCTGCCATTCAAGCCGCTTGGCTACAAGCCCACCTATTGCAATACATGCTTCAGAGTTCATAGAGCAGAAATGGAAGCCGCACAGCAATCACGTCCGGCAGTAGTTGCACCGATCGAGCAGGTGCCGGTAACCGCCTAATCAGGTCAATCTGCCGTAAGAGCTTTTGACGGCCGCATAACACTCACAACTAACGCCTTCAAGTCCATTTCGATTTCGGAAAGTCATCTTTCCATGCTTGTACTTGACCAGTCCAGAATCCTGTAACTCGTCGGCATCCCACCGGCGATATAATTTCGCGCGCAATCGATCACGCGGTAAAACTGCGTGTCAGCAAATTCACGTATCTGCAGAATTCTCTCGACTAATATGCGTCAGCTACAGAGAATCAGGACCTATCAAAACCGGGTCCTGCCAATCGAAATGAACACTAGTACTTTGACACAGTGATTTTGACTGGTTCGCTCGTAGCGGCGCATTGCATGCGCCGGGCGCGTGCAACGCGCCACTACGATTGAATTCATCATTTCCCCTGTGTCACGGCACTAGGGAGAGCCTTTTCAAACTGGGTTCGAAAACTATTTGGAGCAGATGATGCCTCAGGATCGGTAAGGCGCAAAGAGACTAAGCGCGGAAATCCCTGTAAAGTTGGAATGCTGTCACGTGTAAGTTTGCACTCTTCCAGGTCCATTACGAAATAAGGCTGTCCATCAGGCAGAAGCCCTGAGTCATGTACGTTGATCAGATTCGGATGATCAAGTTTGTTGGATGCACGAGAATTCAGGTCTCGTCTCACAGCTTAGACAATGTTTCCAACAATGCATTCTTCCGCAAAATCCGAACTCTGTTGATCGAGATCGGGTTTTGATGCCATCCATGAGCGAATTACTGCCTCGGTTCCTGGATGACGCAAATGTCCCAAACCGTGGAGCGCACCATGCTGGCAAATCTCCACATCGAGTTTTAATGTCTGACAGAGAATCTCGAACATCACATTCTGGATGCTCGGACCTTCTGCGGTTTCCGAGTGCACTTGTGTGATTGAATACTCATCCGTAAACGAGTCCCACCACATGAAGCATGCAGTATGCAGCGGCTTGACCGCGAATAGATCCTGGTAAAGGAAGAACATTGCTCTCACGCATTCTTCCCGCAAGGAAGGGGGAACTTCGTCCTCCCACAAGACTTCCGAGACCGCGCCCGGCATTAAGCAAGATCGCATAGCAAGCAAACCCTGTTCTAATTGCTCGTCTGAATATTTGTCGATCAAGATTTGCGGTTTTGAAAAAAGCCTCGTGTAATATTCTACGAGCGCTACCGGCTCATATTTTACCTCGAGGTCGTCAGACCAATACCAGTATTCGTCATCCTCACTTGCCGGAAGCGGATGATTGAAAATGTAATCAACAAACTCATCAAAGGAAGCATTACAGAGATCGTAGCTTGGCATTTTGTTATCTCATCAAAGTGCCGGAGTCCACAGCTGGAATTTTAATTTCAGTAGATCTGATGTGCCGCGTATATGCAATCTTTTGAATTGCAAACTCCAGACCAAAGTTTCCCACGGACAAAACGGGATGCCTAGATGTAGATACATCTTTATTCGTTATACCCTCCCGCCGCCAGTAGCAATGCATGAGACGGCAACAGCCCAACCTGTGAGTCATTCTGAATTTAATATTTGATCGATTAGCATGCCTCCGGTCCGGCACTTACGCTGAGGACAAGGCAGGCAGCCCCTACTATCGCAGCGTCCAGCCCAAGTTGTGCCGTCACGACCTTACAAGCAGCCGGGCCAGGCAATGCATGCTCTCTGAGAATCCGTCTGGCAGGGTGCAAGAGGGAGTCTCCAAGCTCTGACAGCCCCCCTCCGATAACTATTAAATCGGGATCTAGTGCATTTGCCAGGCTTACCAGGCCAAATCCAAGAAATTCTCCTGTCTTTCCGATTGCCTTGCTGCCCGGACCATCGGCATTTTGCCATGCGTCTTGCACTACATCGTGACCGGTAATCCCAGCATCCTTGCTACCAGTCAGCTCTCGCCATGTCTCAACCAAACCTGGTCCGCTGCAATAAGCTTCCAGGGTGCCGCGAGCCCCGCCTGTGTCGAGCCTGGCGCCCGGATCCATTGTCAGCAAAATGTGTCCGAATTCGCCACCACTCCAATGTGCACCATGATGCAATCCGCCCCTGGTCAGGAGCGCCCCACCCACCCCGGTTCCTAAGGCCAAGAATACGACTGTTCCATTGGCACAGTTGCGTGCCGCACCAAATCTCGTTTCCGCCAATGCAAGCACGTTGACATCATTGTCTGCTGCCGCTGGTATTTTCAGTGTTTCCGAAAAACCCTCGGCGATTCTAATTCCCTTCCAGCCGGGTATCACATCGGTAGCCGAAACAACGAGACCCTGCACGGCATCGATTTGACCGCCAGCGCCTACGCCCACAGCTTCCACAGGCTGGTCCGATCTGGCTTTGAGCAGCTTCGCTACTTCGATTGCCTCAGCCAGAATTTTTTTACCACCGTCCTTAATAGGTGTCGGGCGCTCTTCCCGTAAGACAACTTTGCCATCCTCAGTTACGATTCCACCTGCGATTTTTGTGCCGCCGATGTCGATTCCGATGCAGCTCATTGCCATCTCCCGAGTTTGACTCTTCGAGTTAAGTCCTAGATTCTATCAATCTCGATATTATCCGAAGAGATTTTGCCGAACTGGTTAGAGATCCAACCGAGGGCCGCTCGTCGTTGCATTTCATTTTTATTTTTGTCGAGGACGAGGAACAACAACTTACTGCATAGACGAACCGGCAATTTTTTTATCAGCTCAATTGCATCGCCTTGCTCGATTTCGTTTTCCTCAAAGATTTTGGTCGCCTCATCCAACAGGACGGCGCATTTATCGGAGGAAGAATCAGTGAGTGATGTTGCACATTCAAGCAAGACGTGAAACTTGATTGTTTCGTTTGCGCTCGTGCGAATCATATCAAGGACATGCTCAAACTCATTTTCCGACGGCAAACCGACTTTATCCATAGTTGCCACCACTTGCATGCATGCTTTGGCACACAATTGTTCGGACGAACACTCGGCTGCGCGCTGCGAGGCAATTGCAATCAACTCTTTAGCGCGCTTTGGAAACTCTTCATTGAAAAGCGTTGCAAATGTGCACAGAAGCGTAACTTCTCTTTCAGGCAAAGTCGCCGAATTGCAAATCTTGAGAATTGAGCTGAATCTCTCGTCAGCCACTGCCGGGTTCATTCGCACAAATGGAATGATCGGGCTATTAGCACCATTTTCAATTCTCTGACTCAGAAAATATGAATCCCTGGAGCTGACGTTATCCATGCTTTTCGTGAGTTCTGACCAAACTGCTTCCGCCAGTAAACGGTTTGTAGAAGGATCTAGTGCGGCAGCAGCTTCCGCGATATTGGAGAGATGCAAGATTCGATCGAAAGCTTCCTCTTCAAAACAATTCAGCAGATCGAATGACCTGGACAATAGTTTTGCCGCAGCATCTTTGTCATATGCGGCGACAAATGGCACCAGATTTGTTTGCGAAAAAATTGCTCGCGTTGGCCCGCCAAAACCCCAAAAATCACCAGGATCGTCTTCTTCGAATTTTATTGAGTTTTCGACAGCCCTGTTGCAAAACTCCGCCAATTTGTCCGGCGCATGGTTTTGCGCCAGATGCAACAAACTCAAATAGGTCTGGTCTTTGACATGCACAGCATTGATGTCGTGCATGTACGCTTCCGCCTCAATCAGCATCTCGCGCGCAAACTCAGGAGAAAGCTCTGCGATGTCGCCGGCCAATTCCATGAGAAAACTGGATTTGCCAAAATCATCATCGCTTCCTTCAATAATGAACTTGCGCGCATCCTGGGCAATATCCATCGCCAAATTCGGATCGCTCACCGCCAACTTTTGCGCAATCTTCGCCAGGCTAGTGTGCACAATTGAGTAGTCTTTACTTTTCAAGTACTTGGAAATTTCCAAAGCTTTCAAAGGAGCGACTTCCGCAAATTCGCTGGCAGCCAAATTGAGAGTAGTGTCGTCGTCGGGGTAAGGCTCAACCCAGAGTTCATCAAAGGCGCGAATTGCCGCAGCGGCATCAACCTTTGGCAGGTGCCACACCAACTGAATCAATGCACTAGTTCTGTTTTTTCCGGACAACTGGTTTTTCAGACCAAACAAATACTCGATACAAAAGCGCTTGAATTCTTCACCCTGAGGAGGCAACTTAGCGCAATCACAGACGAGGGTGTACAGACGACTTGACGCATCGTGTATCGATTCGCAGGCCGCCCAGATGTCTCTAAGCAATTTGTCATTTTCATGCTCATCTTCATGCGGCTCCGGCATTGGCACCGTAGTCGGTGACGACACAATTACCGATCTGTCACCCCATTTCGAGTACTCTCTCCAACCTTCGTCGTGTCTGATTTCGAGTACCGGATTCAGTTCCGAAGCGTCTTCGAGTATGTGCCCGAGAGCCTCTGTTGCTTCTTCCTCGCCGGATGCATAGTAAAGCAAGATACGCTCCCCGCGCGTTTGCAATTCACCAAAATAGGCTCCCACCTCTGCACGATGAAAACGCGCAGCAATGGCAAGGCGAAGGCTCCAAATCTTCCATCGGGTCGCTTTGGATGGCACATCCGTATTATCATCCGTAGGAATATGTATGGCGACCAACCAATTCATTTCGTGCGGTGATACGCGCTCGCTTAGCGAAGTGTAGACGTTTGCCAACCATTCCCGCCCATCCACTGTGCGCTTTTCAATCTGCCAATCTGAAAATTCATATATTGTTATTCCCACCGCCATAGCGGCTTCATCTTCTGATATCCAGCGCCCCCAAACTTCCTCCGGCTGCTGAATATCCGAAACTGCCGTCTTTCTCACATTCGCCCATCTCTTACTCATTTCCATGTCATCTTGCTGCTGGCAGATGACAGTCAAGAAAGAAGCAATCTGGAAATAACGACTCATCAATTCCGGATTGATGGGAATTCTAGCTTCCGGCGACTCCCAGGACGGCGTATCAAAACCATAGTACTGGTCGATTAGTTCTATCATCCGGTAGCAATCGGCGCGCGCGCCTTCCAGGTCATCGCGGCTTAATTTTATGGCCGCCAAAATTCCCCAGGCGTCGATTTCTTCTTTGGTCAAAATGCTCAAGAAGTCAGCTTCAAAAACCTGACGGTCGAAGTGTTGGCGGCGGCAGTCTATTGCTATCGGGTCATTTTCCAGAGCTTCAAAAAATTGCTTGACCTGGCGCTCCGCGGTTTCAAAATCCTGGCTGTCCACAGCATCCAGAGCTTTATATAAAGGCACTTGGTGAGGCAAAGCCATAGGTAATCGTGACCACGACGATGTGATTTCTAGACGGCAGCGGGCCGCGCCCTCAAACCTACTAATGCTAGCAGAGCTTGGCTTTTCGTGCGTTAGAGCTGGCGTGGAGCCTGACTGTCCATTGTTTTGTCTGTTTGAACGCATGCCGGCGGCATGTCATGAGCAGTCGGATTCCTCCAATTGAGCACTTGGAATGCTTTCCAATAGCTTATAATTTCAACCTCACATTACATTAAGCGGGTGCCGGCATGAGGAATTCGGGTTTTGCTCTAATTTTGGCAATTTCTTGTGCAATTCATTCGTTGCCAATCGGCGCGGAAGAGTCGGTCAAGACGACCGACAATCCAGCAATCGCCCAGGCACAAGTGGACATCTCCAACACTGCCGGTGGCATGCTTGTTACAACGACCAATAATGTAGAAGGTTATAGAATCCGCGAGTACCGTGGTATCGTCCGCGGTGTTATGGTTCGCGAACCGAGCGCGATTCAATCTTTCAAAGCCGGCATTCAGGGAATGTTTGGAGGAAAAGTAAACGCATACATTCACAATTGCGAAATTGGTCGGCAGGGCGCATACGACGCTATGGTGCAACAGGCGGTAACACGCGGAGCCAACGCAATTGTTGGAGTCAAATACGACTCTGATTCATTTCAAGGAAACGGTAATGATTTTGGAACGGAAATCGTTTGCTACGGGACAGCGGTAATGATCGAGCAAGCTAAACCATAGATTGCAAATTTCTATGGAAATACTTTGACCATAATAAAAAGAAGAGCCGGAAGTGCGCTGCCGACTACAAAAATCCATGCGACAAATCGGCCAAATCCTTTTGGCAATGCGAAAGCCAATATTAAGAAGAAGAATGCCAAAGCTGTAAGTGCGATCGCCGGTCCGGCCGTAAGCACAAGCATGAATGTCGGATCAAGCTTGTCCATCATCATCCAGACCGTAACCGGTCTGAGTCCAGCGTTTCCATTGAAAGGAAGCTGAGGAGGTTGAGAAGGCTTGTACTCCTTTCCATCTTCCAGTGCGAATAAAAAACACTTTCTTGGCAGAGCACTGCTCACAGGCTTGCCGTCATTGCCAATCAGTTGAACGATAAATGCTTGAATGTCGCCGCGTGGGCTCAAGAAATCAACCACATAGCACCGGATCTCGCCTGGATGCGCTTCAGGCGTGTCCTTTGGAATTACACCTGCGAGCAAATCGCTATAGAACTTTGTGCGCGCCTCGTCAGCGTCAAGCGAAACAGCAATACCTTTGCCAACAAGAAGTCTATGGAAGGAGGGAAGCTCCCTCTTCTTTGTGTACGGATTCTGATAATTCAAATCAGCCGCACCATTCAAATCACCGCGCTCCGGATATTTCTTGGTACGGGCGTATTGAATGGTTGCGTACTGATTGAGAATTTCAACTTTGTTGGCAAGCTGAATTTCAGGACCACCATGCAAATAAAATTTCGTATCATTCTGATCGACTACGCCGTCGTCTTTTCTGTACATCAAGAACTGCTTTTGCCCGGCTCGACCAAACGACATATCCACCGCATCACGCCAATCATCCAGGTAGAATCTCAACTTCGTCTTCATTTTCGAGTCGCCGATCGCAAACTCGCATGTTGACTCATCAATTAGCGTAAAGGTCTCTGCAGAATCAGCAGAAATGTATCGATGTTGGGTAGCAAGAAAGGCTTGATCTGCAGTCAACTTTCGTGGAGTGAGATTGTAAGCGAGATTGAAGCCGCCCAATACGATAAACGCTATCAAAACCAATAAACCCGCTGCTTTCGCAGAACTCGATCCTGGATCTTCAAGTTGCTGAACAGGTTGATCAAGACTTCTCTTGCCGACAAAAAAACTGGCTAACATGCCCATTAATCCGCCCATGTCTGGACCGCTCATGACAGGCGGTGCCACCATGTTGCGCGAGGACATCGATCTCATGCTTCTCATGCTGGATGCAGATTGCGAAGAAGAAGATTCACTTTGCGATTGCATGGAGAGATCATCATGCATTTCCGAGTGCTGCGCCGGCTCTGGGAATGAGGCAGCCGGAGAGGAGGAGACGGGTGTGGCTGGCGATGACGGAGTCTCAAATGACGGCGGTTGAGCGGGAGACGGCGCCCCAAACGTTTGTGCAGGTGGGTTAAATGCAGGCGCCGTTGGAGGTGCTGGTGGTGCCGGTGGCTGGGGTAAAGCAAATTGAGATGCCGGATCTTGCTGTGCCGCAATTTGAGGAGCGGGAGCCTTCGGTGTTGGATATTGTGCAAATGTCGACTGCGGTGTCGGCTCGATAAAAGCTGGCTGAGCCTCTGGAAGCGCCTCAGCGGGGGCATCCCCAGATTCGATTGGTCCCCAGTCGTCTGCTTTGCCCCATTCCTCTGTTGATTCCAGTGCTATTCCTTCTGATGCTCCCCATGGCTGTTCCGGCGGTATCTCAGGTGGCGCCACCGGCAGTGGTGCATGCGAACCAGACGAATAGGAAGGATCAACAGGGACCTCTTCATCAAAATCAGCTAATTGATGTGCCGGAATGTCGGCCGCATTTGATACATTCAGCGATGGCGGTGAAAAATTCGGTGCCGACGGAGAAGCAACTGGAGCTACAGATGAGCTTGGTGTAATGGGTGGGACGCCTGGTGCCGGTGACGGACTTGCTGGTGGCGCGGATTGTGCCACATTATTCAGTGCCGATATATTGGGCCTGGAAAACATTGCTGTTTCTTTGATCGGCGTACCCAACGGATCCGGTTTCGATACTGGGGGTTTTGAAGGTATCGGATTCGGTGGTGATGGTATCGAAGGAGTCGAAAGCGCTGGAGAAGCATCAGGGGCAGGAGCAACCTGGGCGGACGGAGGAGTGGAAGGTGGAGCCTGTGCTGGTTCTTGCTTTGGCATACCGGCCGCGCCCATATCTGGCGGCGCATCTGCACCGATTGCGCGGAATGTAAAGGTGTGCTCAGTGGTCGGCGGCGCCATCGGGACTTTACCCTTGTCGGTCACCAATGTTGCCACATCGACCTTTCCGCCCTTGACTGCCGCGGCTAGCCGACTCAATTTCTCAGATTGTTCTTGTTTTCCTACTTTCAAACTAATTGCTGCGATGCGTTCGAGAGCCCCGCCAATTGCATCCAAACTTTGCCCTGGATTCGTCGCCGTAAGATTGATCAGGCGCTGATTGAGTTTGATTGCCTCTGAAAATTTGCCCCAGGCGGTATAGATTTCAGACAGGCCTTCCGTGCAGTACGCCATTTCAAGCGGCAAGTGCGCAATTTTTTCGAAAACCTCGCGCAGCAAAGGTTCGGCGGCGGCATAATTCCCGCCGCTATATACCTGTTTCGCGTTCTCCAATTCTTGAAGAACCGCATTGGAATCGCTTTCAGTACTCATTTAGACACACGGCACAAGCATCCATTGCAGGCGACGCCTACTCTTCAAGCTTAGCAGCCCGGAGACACCAAGGAGTATTATCAGCCGGCAAAAAATCGGGTGGAGTCAGCCAGACGCCAGGTAGCAGTGGAGTTTGGGTGAAAGAACCGGCACGCCACGTCAACCAAACCAGCTCTGACTGACCTGAAGGCGCTGCAGGTCTCTTATGGTTTTAACTTGCAAATCCCAAAGCAAGAGACACCTAAGGACAGGCGACGATCTTATATATGTATCCGCACGGCGAAAAGTGTGCGCTTACCAGAGGTAGCAACGCTTATTTTTCGGAAGCATCATCGTATTGTCGCCCTTAATATCGAATGCCTTTTCAAAAGCATCCATATTGGCGAGTGTTCCATTGACCCGATACTTCGGAATCGGATGAGGATCTGTCGCGGCCATCATGTGCTCTTTCTCCGGTCGCACATTGGTTGCCCAAGCTTGCGCAAACGAAAGGAAGAATCTCTGCTCCGGAGTGAACCCTTCTGCATCAGCTGTACGTGGCTTATCTGCAAGGATTTTTTCAAGCGCTTTATAAGCAATTGTCAAACCGCCTAGATCCGCTGCTGCTTCTCCAGCAACGAGTTTTCCCTTCAAATGCGTGTCACCGTCTACTGTGTAGCCATCGTATTGACTTTCGATCAATGCAATGCGCTCTTTAAAGTGTTTTTCAACGTCGGCTGACCACCAGTTCTTCATGTTGCCCTGCGCGTCGAATTTGCTTCCTGAATCGTCAAATCCATGCGTCATCTCATGACCGATAACCATACCCATGGCACCTAAGTTGGTGGCATCGTCAGCTTTCGGGTCAAAAATAGTAGGCTGAAGAATTCCTGCTGGAAAGACAATTTCATTCATTTCGCTCCAGTAATAAGCATTTACTGTTTGCGGAGTCATCAGCCATTCGGTGCGATCGACAGGTTTGCCTATCTTGGCAAGATTGCGATTGAATTCGAATTGCTCAGCGCGAATGACATTCCACACATATGATTCGCGATTTACTTTCAATCCGCTGTAATCACGCCACTTGTCAGGATATCCGATTTTCGCAACAAAAGAATCGAGTTTTGCAATTGCATTTTTGCGCGTGGTGTCATCCATCCAGTCTAAAACACCAAGATCTTCTCGCAGCACTTCTCTGAGTCTTGTCACCAACTTCAAAGCCTTTGCCTTTGCATCGGGAGTGAAAGCAGTTTTTACATACTGTTGTCCGACTGCTTCACCGATTGCATGATTGGTCGAATTGACTATACGTTTCCAGCGTGGAAGATTTTCTTTCTTTCCCGTCAGAACTTTTCCGTGGAAATCAAAATCCGCATCGACAAAGCGATGAGACAGATAAGGAGCAGCAGCGTCGATTAAATGCCAACGCAAGTAGTCCTTCCACTGATCCATGGAAAAGGCTGCAATTTGATGATCCAACTTTTTGAAGAAATCAGGCTGCCCGACATTGACTTCGTTGATGCCGGGACATCCGATCTCGGAAAAATATTTGGACCAGGAAAATCTCGGCGTCATTTCAGCCAATTCTTTGAGATTCATCTTGTGATAAATCTTCTCCGGATCGCGCAAATCAATGTTCGGCATCGAAGCATCAGCCAATTGTGTTTCGATCTCCATGATCTTTTGCGCCCGCGTTTTGGCATCCGTTGCCTCGATTCCCAGAAGGCCAAGCATGCGCGCTACGTGGTTGACGTACTCAATACGAATTTTCTTAAATCGTTCTGCTTGATTGAAGTAATAGTCTTTTTCCGGCAAACCCAAACCACTTTGCCCGGCTTGCCCGATAACTTTGGTGGCGTCTTTGAAATCCTGGCCGGAACTGAATGAAAACAATGAGTTGACGCCAAAGCTATGCAAACGTGCCAGTTCTGAGCGCAAGTCATCCAGGGTCTTCATGTTGTCGATACGCTTGAATTCATCAGCGAGGGGCTTGACGTCATCCTCCTCGAGCTTTTTGGTGTCCATGCCGACTTTGTAAAAGTCGCCGATTTTCTGTTCGATGCTCCCCAGCTTCGCTGTCTTCTTGGCTGCATCCTCTAATAGGTTGCGGACAAGCGTCAAATTCCTGTCATTGATGACGTTGAGCACGCCCCACTTATCGTATTCATTAGGTATTGGGGTGTTTTTAAGCCAGGTGCCATTGGCATAGTGGTAAAAATCTTTCGCAGGTGAAACGGACTTATCTATATTCACGCTGAAGTTTCGAGATCCGGGAGCCGAAGTGCCCTTCGAATAGGCTTTAGATTCGGACTTCGATGGCGATTCAGGATTTATTGATGCAGCCTGCAAAGAGCTGCGTGCACCCACCATCAATAAGATTGCCAGGATGGCAGCCGTTATCACACAGTAGTTTTTGTTTTTAACCATCATTTCCACCCAAAACCGAATAAAGGCAAAGTCTAACAGTTTGCTCACAAACCCGCTCGAGCCTGAAAGGTTTCATCAAGCCTGCACCTGAATACGAGCCTTTTTCCAGTTTGTTGGACTGCAAACTGAAAACGAATTTTAACCGAAGTTTCGCCTCCGCTTGGCTTCCGAAAAGTACCGCCCACTGCGGGATTGCACCCAGGCCCACCTTTTCAGATTAGTGGCTTGCTTAACCAGAAGGCGGTATCAAAGGGGAAAAACGTCGAAGATGGTCGTAGGCGTGCGATAATGACGCTTCTAGTTCACAATTTTTTTCCGGTATTTCGCATGAATAATAAACTTTTCGTAGGTAACCTCTCGTTCAAACTCTCAGAAGCAGAACTCGAATCCATGTTCGGTGAATTTGGCACCGTCGTGTCCTGCTCCATACCGACCGACCGCGAAACCGGTAGAAAACGGGGATTCGCATTTGTTGAAATGGGCAGCCAGGCAGAAGCAGAAGCAGCCATCAAAGGACTCAACGGAAGAGATTGCGAAGGCCGTCAAATCGCCGTCAGCATCGCTCAACCGAAGCCGAAAGGCGGCGGAGGCGGCGGCGGACGCAGATACTAAATCTCTGCTGAGCTATTAAATGAATGGGCAAGTCAAGTGACTTGCCCATTTTGCCTTTTTGCAATTTTCAGGGCGGCCCGCGGCTTCGCCCCAACAGTTAGTGCGGGGGCATGGGAATCCACACAGGCGGTCTGCCCGGAAACTTCATTTTGCTGAGAATTGCCTTGTCATCAGCATCATGGGGTTTCAAGTAAACGTAATAACTATCGTTTCGCTCGATTAGATCATCCTTCGGTTGGCTGCGCGGACTTATGAGCATATCGTTGGTGAAGCGAACATGCATGTAATAGGGAAGCAATTGCGTAAAGTTCTGAACATCCGGCACCATTTCGTAGCGCAAAATTTTAGTTCCTGTAATTTTCAATACCTGGTTGTTTCCCGATTCAAGGGACTTGATCGGCACTTCCAGCCAACTAGTTCCAACTTGCACAAATCCTCTCACTATCGGAGACATCACGTACAAAGGTTCGTCTCCTTTCGTGTTGCGCAAATAAAGTGTGACGATGTAAGACTCTCCGGGGCTGAATTCCACATTCTTCAAGTCAGCGCGTAAACCTTGCATTGCTAATTCTTCAAGCGCCATTTTCTGCCGGGCTCTTGCTTCGATTGCGCTGCGCTCATAGTCGGCGACAGCCCAATTGACGCACCAGGCAATGACGACTATCGGCACAACCCACATGACAAAGCGGCCGACAAAACTTTCCAGTCCTTCTCCGAGGCGCACCTTTTCTGCTGCCGCCTTTTCAGGAGAAACATCATAGATATCGCGCACACTTTCCTTTGCAGGAGAATCGACTGAATTGGAAGAACGTTCGGTTTTCGACACGGTTTTTCCGGCGTCCATTTCAATTACATGATCTGCTCGCCCGGCAATTGCAGGATTATGAGTCACCACAACCAGCGTCACTTTCAAAGCGCGATGGATGTCAATCAAAAGATTGAGAATTTCTGCCTCGGTCGTTTCATCCAGATCAGCAGTCGGCTCGTCCGCCAATAGCAGCTTGGGTGAATTCACAAGAGCACGCGCGATTGCCACGCGGCGCTGCTCGCCTCCCGACAATTGTCCGGGAAATGAATCAGAGCGATGCGACAACCCGACACGATCGAGCAATGCGTGTGCTCTCGCATATGCCTCACGAGCAGAAAGCGCGCCCGAGATCAAACACGGCAAGGCCACATTATCAACAGCACGAAGTGTGGGAAGCAAGCTGGAAAATTGAAAAACAATTCCAACTTTTTTATTGCGTAAATCTGCTCTGTGAGTATCATCCAGTTTCCATTGATCGATGCCTTCAATCAACACTTGCCCTGAAGTCGGGCGGCTAATTCCTCCGATCATCCCAAGCAATGTCGACTTACCAGAACCAGAGCGACCCACGATCGCCAGCGATTGTCCTTGCTCCAGATCGAGACTGACACTATTGACGGCCTCAACTGATTGCTCACCGCCATAACTCTTTCCGACAGAAAGGACTGAAAGCATTACCCGCCCTCGCCCTGAATCAATAAATATGGTTCTTCGAGACTGGCTCTCCATGCAGGCACCAACGCGCCTGCCAGACCCACGAAAGCCGAAGCGAGCGAACAGGCCAATGCAACACCGAGAATTATCGCTGGTTCTGGCCAGGCAAAATCTATATGCAGCATTTCTAAATAGTAAACAAGCGAACGCTGGAAAACGAGCAAAAGTCCAGCACCAAATACAATGCCCGTCACGCCGCCGAGCGCCGTAGTGAAGACAGCCTCTGCAAGCAGCATTCTCATCACATCGACATGCCGGGAGCCAATTGCTCGCAACAGACCTACTTCCCGGCGCCTTTCTGAGATAATGCCGGAAAACAGAAGACTGACCATTATCAGCATTGCAATCAGCATCATACCGGTGAAGCCGAGCATGCCGCCGAGTAAGGCAGTCGTCGCCTGCCGCGTGGATGTAACTATGGTGGCACCTGAAACAACCTTCACTCCGGGCAATCGTGCAATTGCAAAGCGTGCTTGCTCAGGCGTTGCGCCGAATTTCAGCTTTACCAATATGGCAGAGATTTTAGAACGGTCAAAACTTGCAAGAACGTCGTTTGCTCCGGCGCTGGATTTTGCATCTACTGCAGAGGTTACATTTGCAGCGGCCCTGGTCTTATCGCTCACCTTCGCATGCAGGAGTTCCATGGTTTCATATGTCGTGAAAAACGACTCATCAAGGGGTCCTACGCCGCTGCGTCCCAACTTTCCGTACACATTGACGGGACAATGGCAGGGCGCAATTTCATCACCGATTGTTTCGGCCCGTCTGCTGCCGGCGATAATATCTCCTGTCGTCATTGGACGGCTTGCATGTGCCGCCATCCACGGCATAACAGTAAAATCCTTCTTCGGATCGAATGCGATCAAATTTGCCTTGCACTCCGGCATCCCTGACATGATTGGAACTCGAAAGTATGTTTGCGGAGCGGCTTGCTCGATTCCGTCCAAATGCTCAATCTCGCTAACGAGGCTGCTGCTTATCACCTCGTCGGTGGGCTGCACGGTGAGAAGCGCGCTGGTTATGTTAACCATTGCTCTCGACGGCACAACAATCAAGTCTGCTCCCATTCGAGAAAAACTTTTGTCCATGCTGTCCTTAATGCCGCTTGCCACCGTATACGATGCAAACACTCCTCCTGTAGACAATGTCACAGCAAAAATTAGCATTAATGTGCGCGCGGGTTTGCGCAACAAATTCTGCAGGGCCAATCGTGTAAACAAAAACAGAGTCGCACCGGGCCGACGTCCGTGTATTGTCTCTACTGGCTCGGGCGACACCGTTTATTGCCTCAAATATTCGAATAAAAGTTATAGAGTGGTACAGCGGCTGTTCTTGAGATGCTCGACCTTGGTCGGAATGATCACGCAATCATGGTGCCCGCCAAAGTTGGGCAGATATCCCACCGGCTCAAGAGTATCCTGCGTAAAGATAAATGCTCCGCTGGACATTCTCTGAAATCCGCTAAAGATTTGAAAGACGTATTTGCCGTCATACGTGACAGCCATCGTCTGGCAATCAGGCCCGATATTTTGAAATTTCTTGATGATTTTCCAGGTCTTAGTATCGACAACACAACACCCGCTGTTAGCCGGTTTTGGATACAAGACGGAAACAAACATCTTACTGCCATCGACAGAAAAGCAGAGATGGAACGGGCTCGGATAATCGCCGCTCCAGGTAGGATCTTTGACGAAGGTTATTTTTTTCCAGTTGCGCGGATCGGCATCTGCGGTATCGAAAACAGCCATATTGTTTTGCTTGATGTTGTTCATCATCAAAAACGATTTTCCGTCTGGAGAAAAGCCCGCTTCGTGTCCTACGCATTTGACGTCGTCCAGCTTAATTTCCCAGGTGTCCGGACCAGAGCTAACTTTATTGATCGGCAGATTACCCGGCGATCCTTCAGGGCAATGCAAGCAACAAACCGGCATCCAGTTATGCCTGTCAACGATAATGGCGCTAGACAGCATGCGAATAATCAACGCAGAATAGCGACCACCCGGATGGTGCACCACAGCATCTAATCCTGACAGTGCTTTTGGCGCATCACCGGGCAATTGTCCCGTATAGACGAGATATTCCGCCATCGGCACCATTTCCCAATCGATCTTATTTCCCTTGGTGCCTTCCAGTTCAAATCTGCCGGTTTCCTTCGCCGCGTTCAATCTGACCAGGCGAATTTTTCCGCCTTTGGACCAGTTTTCCTCCATGCCTCCATCCGGATTGGCACCTACCCAGTCGGCACGGAAAGCCATTTGCACTTGAGTCTTTTCGTTGCCGACGGCGCGATTGAAAAATGCACAGACATCTTTCTGCCCATCAGCTCCGGCGAAGCCAGATGCGTCAGGATAAATCGTCGTATGCACGCCCAATCCCACGCCTGTCGTTTCAGCAATGTCTTCCATCAAATTCATCGACTGCCCATCGAATTGAACACGATAGATGTGATTGCCCATTCCCCATTTGGCAGTCAACCCGCGCTCCTTAATGCGGGTGGGCAAACCGTAAATCATCACGTTGTCGCCGCCCTGCGTCGAGTTGATGAACTCGAAGCCTTTGTAAGGATCCGGTGAAGGATATGCGGCAAGGTGGTGTGAGATCGGGCAGGAGTCGCCATAATTCCAATAACTTATCCACGCCAATGTACGTCCGGAATTGAGATCAATTGCATGGGTGCCGCCGCCCAATTTTTGAGGTGTCAAGTAGATGTACTGTCCGAGTTGCTCGAACGATTGCTTGAGAAGGCCGGCATTAACAATTTCAGTGCTGGCCTCTAGCTCGTTCGAACCGACACCGCCTGCGCTCCATTTGCTGATGCCCTCACCGGCCTGGGAAAACAGTTTGCGACCGAAAACCATCCCGGCAGCGCCAAGGGCTGCAGCACCCAGGAGTCGTCTGCGGCTAAATACACGGGACATTGGGTCGTCTCCTACTTGGAATCAAACTCTAAACAGTTATTCTTGCACAAAACACCTGCGATAAGACTCCAGGCATCGGTACCAAACCGGGCCTAAGAGGCTCAATTCGTAGTAGCGCTTGAACACAAACTCATCCAAAAGTATATACATTAGGATTTCGACGGCTCGCCTGCACAAGCCGGCTCTGCCTGCAGTCAAGTAAACTTCTTTTCTATCGGATGGACGCAAAAACCAGCGGCGGCCAGCTTATGATCAAGTGGTTTCTTTTTGCTCAGTGCCACTCGGAATCCAATATGCAGACCTTTCCATCGCAGATAACTCAGCTCAACGATATCGTTGCAAAACACTGGGGTATTCGTGAATTGCGGCCATTGCAGGAGCCGGCGATGTGTTCTGTCCTAGAAGGACGCGACTCGCTCGTGGTGATGCCGACCGGTGGCGGCAAATCTCTTTGCTTTCAAGCGCCGGCTGTGCTGCGCGGCGACACAACCGTTGTGATATCCCCTTTGATATCACTGATGAAAGACCAGGTTGATGGACTGCTTGCCTCAGGTATCTCCGCAATTCAGCTAAATAGTTCGCAGACAGCGGAGGAAAGACAACAGCACGAAAGAAACATACTCAACGGCAATGTGCGTTTGCTTTTTGTATCTCCTGAGCGCCTGGTGCAAGCAGACATGCAGGATTTGCTGCGCAAGATTGATGTACGCACATTTGCTATCGACGAAGCACATTGCATCAGTCACTGGGGTCACGATTTTCGCCCTGAGTATCGCCAGATGCGCATGCTCAAAACAATCTTTCCCAAAGCCTCAGTACATGCTTATACAGCTACTGCTACACAACAAGTAAGAACCGACATTATTCAGCAATTGGGATTGAAAGACCCATCAATACTCGTCGGCAACTTTGATCGGGCCAATCTTTCGTACCGGATCATTTCTCGACGCGGCGGGGTGTTGAAACAAGTCCTTTCCGTCATCGATCGCCACAAAAAAGAAGGCGGCATCATCTACTGCATTCGCAGGGCTGAAGTCGACGAGTTGACCAAAGATCTCAAAGCAACCGGCATCAAAGCAATGGCTTATCATGCGGGCATGACTGCTCAGGAAAGATCGCAAACACAAGAAGCCTTTTCTGAAGAACACTGTGATGTCGTGGTTGCAACTGTCGCTTTCGGCATGGGCATCGACAGATCGAATGTTCGATACGTTCTTCACACGGCGATGCCCAAGTCACTGGAAGCCTATCAGCAAGAAACCGGCAGAGCTGGGCGCGACGGATTGGAAGCGGAGTGTGTTCTCTTGCATTCCGGTGCCGACGTTTTCACCTGGAAAGCAATCATGCAGAAAGCGGCTTCGGAGCAAAATCAGGGGCAATATCAATATCAAGAAAACGACCACTCGTATCTTGAAACAGCCAACGAACACCTGCACTTGATGGACCGTTATTGCCGCGGTGCGGCTTGTCGCCATGCTCTTCTTGTGGCGCACTTTGGGCAAACCTACGGCAAAGACAATTGTGGTGCCTGCGATATCTGTTTGGGTGAAACGGTCGAAGTCGAGGGCGCACTGATAATCGCGCAGAAGATTCTTTCTTGTGTGGCGCGACTTAAAGAAAAGTATGGCATCGGCTATGTAGCTGCAGTTTTGCGCGGAGAGAATTCACAGGAAATCCGCGCTCGCGGAGGTCAATCTATTAGCACCTATGGCTTGCTGAAGGAGTATCACCTCAACGATCTTCGCGACTGGATGTATCAACTGATAAGCCAGGAAGTTCTGGTTCAGGAAAACGTTGAATACGACTCTGGGCGCTCAGTTCCAATTTTGAAACTGAACGGAGGTTCGTGGCAAGTAATGCGCGGGCAACGCACCAACATTCGATTGCTCAAACCGGCAGAGCGCAAGAAGGGCGAACGCACAAAACTTTCAAAAGCAGAAACTGGCTCGTGGGATGGTGTCGATCGCGATCTTTTCGAGAGCATGCGAGAATTGCGCAGGCAAATTGCAGACGCACGACGCGTGCCGCCGTATATTATTTTTCCGGACAGCACTCTGCGCGAACTGGCACGCATCAGACCATCTTCTCTGGAGAGAATGCGCATGGTAAGCGGAATCGGTGACGCGAAGCTACGAGATCTTGGACAAACGTTCCTCGATGCCGTACTTTCTTACAGCAAAGCAACAGGCGCTTCTTTAGATACATAGAGGCGACGCCGTACGTCAATGCGTTCCACTTAGTGATGGCAGAAGCACCTGGAGAGTGCCGCCATCCTGGCGGCATCCGAGGCAAGACGGCTCTCTGCCTGAGCCGGCAAGATGCCGGCGCTCCAAGGACCGCAGCTCGTAAAAAACTCGCTTACTGACTAAGTGAACACCATTGACGCCGTGCGTCGCCCGATTATTTGAGATTAAGTGCCAGAGCTCTTCTTCAATCTTATAAGAGTGAGTTGTTGCGTATTCGCTTTCGAATAGTGCACCAATATCGGGCTAGAGTTTTTTAAGAGATTTCCGACTGCGGTATCATATACAACATTCTTGTTGCCTGAAATAGTGAAGCAGGCGCGCAGGTTTTTCAAGTCGACCGCACCATTAATGGGCATCGTTTCGTTGGTTACTTCATTAAAGTAGGTGCCTCGAATGATGCCCTTTTTGTCTACAGCTAATTGAAACAATTGCGAACCATTGGTTTGATCCCCGGAGACGAGCGCATACACACCGAGCGACTTCATGTCATTGACAGTTTTCTTTTGCACATCATCCGGCACGGGTGTATTTGGCACTGGTTGCGCCGTTTGCGCCAGTGCTTGAGCTTGAGTGTAGTATGCATCAGTCGACTCGAGCGGCTGCGAACCGTAATACACCGAGTCGCCTTGATAAGTAATGTTGTTGCCGTAGTCATAATAGACAGGGTCGTTCTCTGTATCTATTCCCCACCAGCCACCGAGATCGCCCCAGTAAGCCCCACCCCAGGCCCAATCGTCACCCCAATATCTGTTCCAGTAATGCCAGGGGTGATTGTTCCACCAGCCATGGTTGAAATAATTCCAGTGATTGAAATTTCCATTGACTGCATTGTAATGGTCTGCAAGTGCGCGCGGTGACATATTGTATGTTCCGGCGCGTCCAGCCCAGCCGGCAGCCGGATTGTCCATGACGTGCCCGAATCCGCCGTCTCCGGCAAGAGCGTTCCGTCCAACATCACCAAAATTCTTTACGCCATCGTCGCCGGCTTTGATACCAGTATTATTGCCACCAAATGCGGAATCGCCGGGATGATCGAAATTGTCGTTGAAGCGATCGAACGCGTCGCCGCCGCGATCCATACCACCTCGATCAAATCCTCTGTCGAATCCTCCGCCCATGCCGCCGCGATCGAAATCGCCGCCGAAGCCACCACGCTCGAAGCCACCGCCAAAACCACGGCCGCCACCACCAAATCCACCGCGGCTATATCCTGGTTCTGCATGAAGCATCGGCAATAGCGCCGCCACCAACAAGAATGCAATTCTCTTTCTGATTTTCATTTCAAATCCACCAGTAAAGCGACAAATCCGACCGAAACAACACAGCAAAGAAAACCGAGACAACAAAAGCTAAGTGCCGGTTCTTTTCGCTGTCAAAACCGCACTATCCGGCAGTCGCTTGCCGAGCACTCTGCGGGAGGTAGACTGCCATGAGAAAGTATTGTCATCGAGTTTTTTGATCATATATCTTGCCGAGCCTGTACTTCCATCAGCCTGCACTGAGCAGCCCTCTGCGGCCCAGGCATTGCCGGAGTTGAACCATCTCGATTCGCCATAACCGCCGTCGAAATCATATTGCCACGAACGAATTCTCTTCGAGAGTGGATCCAGGAAAATAAACTGCGTCTGCGTAGACCTTTCGCCGTCCTTTGTAGTGGCATCGAAATCGCAGCGGATCATATTCTTTCCGGCCACCCAATCAGCTTTGATCTGCAACGCACCTCTCGGTCCGTCAACTTTCCAATTGCCAATCAGCCAGGCAAGATCTGCAATTACAGGGTGGTTTGCGGTAGCCGAACCAAACTTCGGTGATTCGGATACGCTCACCATCTGCCACTTGCCGTCGCGTTTTACATGAACAGCCGTATATGTCGAATAGCTCATAGGATTCGTGGACAATCCAATGTGTGATACGCCATGCTCAATAGCTAAATTGTCGGCAGGAAATTCCAGTGAATCGATGCGAATTTCCAGCGCCTGGTTTCCATTTGCTTTGAAGAATGAAGTCATTTGCATCACAATCGCCTCGCGGCCGGAAGAGACTCTTCCTAATTGATCGGTGAAGATTGCATCGTCAGCCCACATTGCCGTTAAAGCTTGTGTGTCACTTGTCGCAAAGGCTTTTGCATAATCGGCTGCTTGTGCACGAATTGTCTGCTCGTCGGCAACTCTATTTGCAGCTCTTTCAGATGACTTCTTGTCTTCTTTCTGGTCTGTTTTTTTCTCCGCTTTTTCGGATGTCCTTTTCAGAGCAATTAGTGGACTGCCGACGCTCGTAGCCGGAAGTGTCATTAATGACAGGCAGGCAATCAGCAATGAAAAAGAAACCGTTTTGAAATATGCCATCAATTCGCTCCTTTCAGCCCATCAAACTGAAAGTACCCGTTTTATTCTGAACCTATACATACCTTATGTATACAATTGCGCAGTGAAACATCAAATAGATACTATTTCTTCAAGTGGCCAAGCGCGTGCGATTGGAGGTACTCATTAAGCGACGCGCGCAGATCGACGCCGTTTAGTGTGGCAACGGGGGTAAATGGGCCGATTTTCGCAAACTGACTGACAAGACTCCCATCACGAACAGGCTCCCCTGCGTAAGTAAAAACGCGATTGCTGCTCGAATTGACTAATTGGTTTTGCGCCGCCGGGGCGTAGTGATTGAACGACTCCTGCTGAAAAGTATCAATCGGCTGGTTATTCCATGGATTTGACTCGCTGACAACGTAATGCGTTCGGGTGATCAACTGCTGCGAGGATGAAGTCACACATTGTTGCAAGACAGTGATAAAACGCACAAGCTTTCCTGAAGAAGCGCCATCTCGCTCCGACGGCAGCAAATTTACGTGCCAATAATTGCCCTGGGCATCCTGCTGATGACCCCAAACAGCCTGCAGCTTATTTTCTTCCCATTCATTCCGGGCGCTGCTCACTCCGGTGCGAAGATCGGTGACACCTGTCGTCATGTCGCCATCCTTCATCCAGACACCTGCCATCCAGCCAGGTATCATGAACCATTCGA
>JADZFV010000105.1 GCA_020854255.1 Candidatus Melainabacteria bacterium
CTTGGGCAGAATTCTGCGCAGCCCGCTCAAGAGCTGGCGTCCGTAGTCATCCGTGTCAGACTTGTGCCACTCGGCGCTTTTCACGCACCGAATCGACACACCGGGGAACAGCTCCTTCAGCCAGGCAACACGCCCTTCTGCGTTGATCGCATCGGCAGCGTGTTCGTCGACTACGATGATGAGTTCGTCGACATAGTTGCGAGCGAACTCAATCATGTGAACATGGGCGTTGGTGAGGGGACAGAAGTTCCCGAGCACCACGCCCTTACGAGCGATTACTCGTTTCATAATTGGTCCTCTCGTTTCTACCTCCGCTGTTTGATGGCGGTGGTGTCGCTGGAGCCGTACATGCCGTTCTTGCGAATCAGCTGCGCCACGTCGTACGGGGTGCAGTACAAGGTCGGATGGCCGTCCTTGACGAGCTGCCGGATCTGCTCGGCAGACACCGGAATGCTCGGCGCGGTGACCACTTCGATTTCGGCGTTGGGAACACGCTTGGCCCAGGTCTTCGCCTTCTCGATGTCAGTCCATCCCCGGGAAATGGCGATGAACTTGCACATCTTGAAGAGCTCCTGAGCGCCCATCCACTTGCTGAGCGTGAACGGGTGCTTCGGGTCGAGGTACTCCGACCCGATGATGACGAACAGTTCGACGTCCTTGCCGAAGCGCCGACGTGCTTCCTGCACCGTCTGCAGAGTGTAGCTCACCTTGCCGCTGTCCACTTCGGTGCGCCAGGCATCGAAGTAGGGGTTGCCGGCAGTGGACGCCACCACCATCTCGTGACGCTCTTCCGCACTGCCCTTGACCGAACGGTTGTTGGGCGGATTGGCGCTGGTGACGAAAACGACTCGATCGAGGCTGTGCTCCTGACGAGCCCATTCGCCGCGCAGCAAGTCACCCTGACTGATCGGGTCGAACGTGCCCGGGAAAAGACCAACGCGCTTCACATCGCACAGTGCGGGCGCCTCAGGCTTGTACGGCTTTTGGCCGGGCTTGAGGTAGTGACCCTTCTTGGCGATGATCTGCTGAACGTCCCACGGCGTGGTGTACCAGATGGAACGTCCTTCGGCGACCCAGTGCCGAATGTTGGTGCTGGAAAGAGGCGGGCTGGGCGCGAAAAGCGGCTTGATGCGCGCCTCAGGAACCAGCTTCGCCCACTCAGTGATCTGCTCCACCGTAGCGTCCTCACGAGGGAAGACCAGGAAGGTCAGGTTGTCCATCGCGAACATACGCTCCGCCCCGATCCACTTCGGCAGGAAGTACTTGTGGGAGGGATTGAGGTACTCCGCGCTGATCATGACGAACACGTCGATGTCGTCACCGTATTCCTCGAGGATGCCCTCGACGGTGTTGATCATGTACGACGTGCCCTTCTGGTTGATGTCGCTGCGAGAAGCCCGGAAACGCGGGTTGCTTGCGGTGGCGGCGATCACCATGTCGTGACGGTCGTTGGCCGGCAGAGAATCGGACTTCTCGTTGGGCGACTCGCCGCAGGTGACAAATACGATCTGGTCGAGTTCATCCGACCGACAGGTCCACTGCGCGCACACGAGATGCCCGTAGTGAATCGGATCGAACTGGCCACCGTAGATGCCGATCCGCGGACGACGCTTGAGCGGTTTTCCGTAGATGGCAAGCCCGAGATGGCGTCTCAGATTTGTGAATTTAGCCATAGTTTTTGATCTCCTGTTTATGGGAGCGAACCCGCAGATGCGGGTGCGTTCCTCGCGGCAGCGCTCTGGCTGTCTGGTTAGAAAGCTGAGCGCTGCCCGCCTGCAAGAAGCAGGCAGCTAGGCTCATTAGATGTGGCACAAAGCCGTGGTCATACACGCTCTTGGTTGCGACGGAGCGCACCCACTGATGCGGGTACGTTCCTTAAGGGCGTTGTTAATGCACCGGGTCAAAAACACGGTCCAGCACAAGATCAGCGTCGCATCTCTAATCGCGCATCAAGATGCGGCAATTAAATAAGCGATATTGAAGTGGTGCTGGGTGTTTACGTGCCTAAGATTTGGATGCGTGAGTAGATACATCGAGCCTATTAGGCAATCTTGACATCAAACAAGCTCTGTCAGTTTTTGTAACTACAGGCCTAGAGCCATGGCTCAGAGCTTCTTAGCGCAGCTAGCGAAAACCCCGAAACCCTCGCGTAGAGGCGCATTGCACGCGCGCGCCATAGCCAGCCAAACTAGCCAGCGCTACCCTCGCCACGCCGCTTGGCAGCAATAAAACGCGTCTAAACTAGAGCCTCGCTAACGTCAGCCCGTTAGCGCGGCAAACGACTACGGATCCTCGCTCAAAATCTCAACAGTGCCGTCACGCACCGCTTCTCGAAACATCTCGTGGTCCAGCTCATTCTGTTTTGCATATGCCGATGCAAACTGCGAAACCGCTTGCGCGAAAATCGCGCCTTTGCCGATGTATCCAGCGATAATTGCAGGATCGCCAGAGCGTGCATGCGCCCGAGCCAGAGCCCAAGCGCAATTTCGTGCAAAACCACGCATATGCTCCGGGTCGAAAATTTCAACCAGCGGTTTCACTTTTACGTCGCGAAGCTGTCTTACGTAAAAATGGCGGGCGGCTTTTCCAATGAAGTGACCAAGAAAAAAATCGCTGGCCGCTTGCATCAGGCGCTGTCCGGCGACGACGCGCTCACCGTTGGACAGCAAGTTCAGAAAATTCGAATAGGGCTCCAATACTGATGCGCGGGCTTCCTTGATCTGCAAGAAAAGCGGATCTTGCTCAGCAGCGAAGAACAGCGCGACATGGCAGTGAGTACCAACACTGCCGACTCCGACTACCTTTATTGCCGCATCGACAAACTCGTATTTGTCAAACAACACCCGCCGCTCGAGCGGCAACGACTCTCGATAATTTGTGACTGCGTGCCGGACACTTTCCTGAAACGCCTCAGTGTCGAAGTCAGCATCATGATAGATTAGGGGCGGCTGATCTTTGATACGCGGTTTCTCGCCCTCCATGCATGCAAGCTTGACCAGCTCATCAAGCGCATTTCTGCTCATCGCTTTCTTGAGCACGGCTTTGCGCAATTTTTTCAATTTTTTGCAGGATGTTTGTTCGATCAATTCCTCATAATCGAGATACGAATACCAGGAATCAAGAGTCTTCATTTCAGCCAATTCTCGCATCTTTTCGCCATAGCACTGCGCGGCGTAAAATGCGGCTTGCACGCCATCTCTGGTGCGATGTCCATTGTTCTTAGAAGCAATGACAAAACTGGCTGCCAGACGTTTCAAATCCCATTCCCAGGTAGCTGGAAAGGTTTCATCAAAATCGTTTATATCGAAGATGATATTGCGCTCCGGCGTTGCAAAAGCGCCGAAGTTCATCAAGTGACAATCTCCGCAACTCTGGACCGCATAGTTGGTTGACGGCGTAGACGCCAGATCCGCTGCCATTATGGCAGCAGCGCCTCGAAAGAAAGCAAAAGGAGACGAAACCATTCGCCCATAGCGAATCGGCACCAGATGCTCGATTCTCCCTTCACTCGAAGCAATCAAGATCTCGATTGGATCGTCGCGATCCTTTCGATCAGGGTTGTACTGCGCATGCGATTCGCGGGAGCATTTAAGGCGCAAGGCGCGACCGAGCTCGTATCTGTCTTTGCGAGTCTGCAGATGAAGCGGCTTCGATAAATAACTCGCTTCAACCAGAGTAGGCTTGAAGTGACTCTGAAAGTGATGCTTTGGATTTGTAGTCTTGGTTTCTCTGCGTTTTGCCACTTGCTCCCGTGCCTCTGTTTGATACCCGACAGATTATTAATACCCCGCTTCGAGGCAACTGTATGCAAACTGATTTCGGATAGATTAGTGTCGTTTATTTGGGATGATAAATTCGTGGCATCGATACTGATACGCCGACCTATGAACAAACGAACGAAAAACATGGCGGGGATTGGCGCAGTATTGGCGGGCGCTTTTGCACTGTGCGGCTTCTTTCACACAGAATTGTCCTATTTTTTGAACCAAGTTCTCTGCGCGGCGATGTACTTGCTAGAGTGCAGTGAAACTCTGATTTTTTCGCTGGTTTACTATGGCATTCCGATCCTAGTCTTTGGATGGATGCTCTTCTTCATTTTTAAAGTGAAAAAGCACGGTTAACAGCTACTTCGCAGCTAACACTTGTTCCGAAGCAAGAGAAACTTCTCTACCAATCGCTGCGGCAACTGCTGCCAGTGACTTGACCAGTCCGCTCATTTCCGTAAGAGAGAGCGCTTGCCGGGCGTCTGAGACGGATTTCTTGGGCTGGGGGTGGCATTCTATCATCAGACCATCGGCGCCGCATGCAACGGCAGCACGAGCCAGATCGGCAATCAGTTCATAGCGACCGGCGGCGTGAGACGGATCGACAATCACAGGCAAGTGTGTCATCTGTTTCAAGACGGCGACAGCACCGAGGTCCAAAACGTTTCTCGTCATCGAGTCGAAACTGCGGATGCCGCGCTCGCACAAAATCACATTGGCATTTCCACCCGCCATGATGTATTCGGCAGCCATGAGAAACTCTTCGATGGTGGCGGCAAAACCGCGTTTCAAAAGAACAGTTTTTTTGACGAGAGAAACTTCTTTCAAAAGCTCAAAGTTCTGCATGTTTCTGCTGCCGATTTGCAAAACGTCAAGACTGTCATATGCGTCTTCCAACTGTTTCGCCGACATTATTTCGGCGATCACCGGCAGACCATGCTGTTTTCCACTTTCGACAAGAATTTGCAGACCTTCCTCACCCATGCCCTGGAACGAATAAGGTGATGTGCGCGGTTTGAAAACACCACCTCGCAATGCCTGAACGGGAGCTTTCGATAACGCGTCACCACACTCTTGCATTTGCTCTTCGCTTTCGACCGCACAAGGTCCTGCTACAAGCATCAGTCGATTGCCGCCGCATGTTACCTCAGGCGAGATAGCAATTTCCGTGCGATGGTCAGGGCTGCGCTTGTGTGTGAGCAAGTCGTCCAAAAGGACCTTCCTTTGCGCGTGGTTTGAAACAGTATAAGGAGAAAATCCCCCTACGGCTCACTAGATGTACAGACATGACGGATGCCAAGAGGAAATTATGCTAATGTTAATACTAGTATACGTTTTAGTACTACAACGACAAAGATATATGACCGCAACAGAGGAGGAAAGAATTGTCATCAGCGATTTACCATCATTACCGGTACGATTCTCAGTTTTGTACCGGTAATAGCGGCAAATCACACTTGAAAGCCCGGCGCTGACTGGTATGTATTCACTGGCAGCGTCCGCCACTGACCATTTACGCTGACTGGCATTGCCGCCTACATGACGTAGTAAAACATTCGTAAAAGATAACGGGGGCGGGCAATTGCTGTGTCGGCTGTTGAGAGCCAGACACAGCTAAGGAGAATCTCTCCCGCCCCCGTTAGTTTTTGCACTACGTTTCATGGTCGGTGTCCTTTCCGGAATCACCTCCACTCATTACGAGCAGGGGTTTTTCCATCAGACACCGTCCTTAGTCTTGTTTCCGCCTTCCTCGCCTTGAGGGCTTGGGGCAGTGATAGGGACTGGTTGATCCGGCTTCGTCTCGTCAAACTTCGTCTTTAGAGACTTAGTCTTCTTGGACTTCGACATCTCGCCTTTCTCCTGAACGGGAACGGCTGCCGGCGCGTCTGTCGACATTTTGTCGGCGGCGGGCTCAGCGGTCGTGGTGGCAGGAGCGGGAGAATTGTCGGTTGTGACCGGGGTTTGTGCTGTTTGGACCGGATCGGCATTCACAACGGCTGTCTCCGTTGTAGCAGGCGTCGCAGTGACAACATCTGTCTTCACAGTCGTGGTGTCATCCTTTGCAGGAGTGACAGCGTCCGTTTTGACAGCATCTGCCGGCTTCTGAGTGGAAGCGGAATGATCAGCTTTCGCCGGTGCGTCCTTCTTTTCGGCAGTCTTCTTATCGCCTTCAGCAGGCTCAACAGGGCAGACCACAGAAGCCGAGCCGGTTTTGTCCGAGCACTTGAACTGGTGAACCACCAGTTCAAGTATCGGATCATCTGCTTGGGCACCATATCCCTTCGTGTAGAGCTCCTTGATGATGCCCGGAAGATGCGGGTCATCAATGGTGGCCGGGTCAAAGTCGAACCACATGAGTTCAGCCAGGCGATATGTACCCTTGAGAGAGTAGCTTGGCCACACATAGGTGCGGCACAGTCGCTTGGCGCCGAGGCGCTGATAGAAAGCGAGCCTGCGTTGGCGCGCGGTCTTTTCGGCGGCTTCCAAACCGTGCTGTCTGGTCGATTCAATTTCCAGAACAAGGCCGAGAAACTCGGGATAGCCAGACTTCAGGATTTCCAAAAGTCGCTTCATGTGTTTCGAACCAATGCCCGTAGAGCGCTTGGTCGAGTCACTGGCGATATACGACAGCAGAGCGAAATTGCTCATGGGGTAAACGATGCTGAAGCACAGAAGTTCACCACTCTTGTTGGTGGTTCTGTGCAGAAGAATCGAACCCGCATCTAGAAGCCGTTGAAGCTCTTCCAGAGGAGTGCGTTCATCGGCGGGGAAAGCTGAGTTGTACAAGTCTTTCCAGTCTTGTTCTTGACCGGTTGAGACCTGACAGAGATTAGTTGAGCCGTCCATAGGGGCTCCCTCCTTTTCTGTTTACTGCTTGGCCGTGGGGCAAGCTTTGGTAAGAAGGCTCCTGTACAACCGAGGGGTCGCACAGCAAGCAGAAGCTAAGATGCGGAAGGGATTTGCAACGGGCACAATGCCGTCACCGCATAACGGTGGGAAAAAGCTCGCGAATCCGAAACCTACACTTGGCTCTGTCGGGATGAGAAAGAAAAATTGAAATAGGGACTGCAATGAAGACCCTTACGTTTACAAAGTCACGTTTTCATAAGCAAGAAGCTCTTGAGCATATGTGTCGGGCAGGCGCGCGGCGTTGCGCTTGCAACACCCCACGGAAGCCAAGTGGACCACGTTGAATCATTTACCCTGAGCCTGTTTCAGGAATATTCAACACTTGACAACGAACACCTTAAGCACTCGCACGCTTTTGCGAAAGCCTGAGCCAGTCAAGAGAAAAAGGGTTCGTACATAGCGCAGCTTCAGCGAGCTTGTCCGCAAATGCTCTGGCGGACTGTTGCCAATAGCTTTATTCGCCTTTCAGTGAGGGCCAGAAACGCTGGAAATGCTTGCAAACATCAGCGATC
>JADZFV010000106.1 GCA_020854255.1 Candidatus Melainabacteria bacterium
CAGCCGGTGACGCGGACCTGCAAGTAAGCGGTTCGTCAGTTCAATTGAAGTCGTAAATTGGCGTGGGCGCGTCAGGGTGGGTTTTCACTCTGCGCGCCCACTGCGAAATGCTTGAAACCCCGTACTTGTTCGCTTTTTTGTATTTTTACTATATATATTCGTAAATCTACAACCACACGCCAGATTCACGTTTTCAATGGTCTAAGATGTTTTATAGGGAAAAGCGGCGAGCCATAATGACTGACGAAAAGGCCGACAAATTCAAATCAACAGAGAACGTCGATGAGACAGATCCACCGGGATATGTAGGCGAAGACACGACGATTGTTCTGCGTGACACTGACGAAGACCAAGAGTCAGACAAGCAAGTAAAACCGGCAGGGCGTGCGCTCGGCACCACCATCGGTGGACACTATCGTCTGGAATCACGCATCGGCAGCGGCGGCTCGAGTGCCGTGTACCTGGCCACAGATCTTTCTCTGAACAGAAAAGTAGCGGTAAAACTGCTTTTGTCCGGGGCCTATTTTTCCGATGAAGAAAGGCTGCGGTTTCAGCGCGAGGGTCGCGCCGTCGGCTCGCTCGATCATCTGCATGTGGTGCGGGTTTTTGAATTCAACACGACCGAAAATGATGAACCGTTTCTGGTGATGGAATATCTGCAAGGGCAGTCGCTTGCCGACATCATCAAAGAACGAGGATCAATACCTGTCGAAGAAGTAATTGCCTGGATCACCCAGGTAGTGCAAGGGCTTTCTTACGCGCACAAACGCGGCATTGTTCACCGTGACGTCAAATCCAGCAATATTGTAATTGTGCAAAACACAGACGGTGAAAGCATCGCCAAAGTAGTCGATTTCGGACTGGCCAGACCGGAGGACGAAGCCGGAAAGGGTCTGACGCTTACAGGAACGATCTTCGGAAGCCCGCACTACATGAGCCCCGAGCAATGCCGGGGTGAAAGAGTAGACGCGCGCTCGGATATTTATTCGCTTGGCTGCGTTATGTACGAATGCTTGAACGGACACGTTCCTTTTGCGGGCGCGTCAATGCTGGAAACCTTTCGCCAGCACCTGGAAGACCAGCCAAAGCCGTTTGCCGGCAGACTCAAGTCAACAGCAAACGCCGCTGATATCGAAAAGGTGGTGTTTAAATGCCTGTCTAAAAATCCCGGCGATCGCTATCCAGACGCAGACCGGCTCGAGCAGGATTTGAAAGCGCTCGGGAAAAATTCGCGCAGCAGCTTGTGGGCAAACGCCGCATCGCAGGGGAGAATTGTTCGCGCCGGCGCAGCAGGAGTGTTTTCAAAACACGGCAAGAGTCTGGTGGCAGTCGCGACAATCGTCACTGCTTTTCTTTGCTTGCTGCTCCTGCGCCCGCAGATATTCAGCGATGCCGTCGACAATTACTGGAATTCTCTTGACTTGAAAGCGCAACAGGCATTCGATACCGGTGACTATAAGACGGCTGCAGAGGAATACACAAAGGCTCTTGAACTCGCCACCTACGCTCCTGTCAGCAAAAGAGAATTGAGGATCAAGGAAAGTGCGCTGGGTCAGCTGGATCTGTCCACTCTACTTGAAGACAAGAAAGGAATCGAGAAGTGGACGGCTGAGCTGAACGCACTCAGGAAACTTATTCCCGAGGCACCGGGCATGACCTTCTCATCCATGCCCGGACTGCTCGAACAATTGAAAGAGTTGAAAGCCCCGACACGCAAAGGAGACACAAATGCAAAAACGAGTTCGAAGGATGCATTAAAGAATGCCACTACTAGCAGTGCGTCAGGCATATTGAATCGCGCCAATGATGCAGCCGAAGTGATGATTGAAGATGGGCGCTGCATCGACGCGGGCAACTTCCTGGAAGCTGCCTATCTGGGCACGGCGGACTATTTGCCCGAAGACGACCCGGTAGTGCCTCGCTCGCTTCTAAACCTCGTCTCCTTAAAAATCAACACCGACCCACTCAAGTCTTTTGTCTACTTGAACCGCTGCCACAATTTGATGAAAGAACAAAAAAAATCATTACAGCCCCTGGCAAGAGCGCATTTCCTTGCCGATCTTGGACGCTGTTATCTTCTGGCGTTGCAGCCGGAGTTGGCGACTGAGCCGCTGGAGGAAGCCGTGGAAATCTACCGGTATCAAGGTTGGTTGACGGGTGCCGGTGCAGGTACAGCTTATTTGCGCCTTGCGGAAGCTCAAATAAGAATGGGCCATCCGCATGAAGCAAAATCTTCTCTGGAACAGGCGGAAGTGGCCTTTAATACCGGTGAAAAAGCTTCACCCGGAAGTGTTTTGCGCTGTGCGCTCACGCATGCGGAAATCCTGATGAAAACAGGTAAAGTCAAAGAAGGAATGGAAATTCTCGAGCAACAATTGCTGAAGCAGGAAAAAACATTTCCAAAGCGCTACTCGGATCTCACAGAAACAATGTACTGGTACACGCGATTGATGGTAAGCCTCACCGCCACGGACTTAACCGAAGCGAGAGCGAAGTATGTGGGCTCACGCGTTTGTGCGATTTGGGAGAGAATGCAGGAGTATGCATTTGCATCCCACATCTGGATGGCGCTGGGCAAATATCACGGAGAGATTAGAAAACTGGTTGATGGAGAACGCTTCTACCTGCGCGCGTTGCACAATTTCCATCAAATGAAAAGCGCCGACTATTTTTCCACAGTCAGCCTCTACAGCAATTTGGCCGAAATGTACATGCGCAGAAACGACTATAAAAAAGCTTACGATTTCCTCAAAATCGCCGAGCGAACCCAGGCAAAAGCGAAGGTTGCTCAAATAGGGTCAATAATTGGAACCAGCCGTACCACTGAAAAATTCCTTTATGAACGATTGGCTGAAACTGCCGACAAACTTGGTTTGAGAGAGGAAAACAAAAAGTACAGAGACCTAGTGGACAGTGCATTCTGACATTCTGTACATCTGAATTACCGTCGGATTCCCCTGCAAACAACCACTTGCACACATCTAGCGCAAACCTCGCTCAACAGGCTGC
>JADZFV010000107.1 GCA_020854255.1 Candidatus Melainabacteria bacterium
AGATGATTTGATCAATTTTTCGAACTGGGCTGATTTAGAATCTCCACCACATCCGGCAAGTGACAACAACATGATCACAGCGAGCATGTTTGCTGTCAGAAATTGGGACAACGGGTAGAAACGCCTTTTCTGCACAACGAGATATCCGTCAAAAGCAACTCTGATTGTCCCATAGTTGTGCTTGCACGACATCAAAGCAGGTTCAAAAACTGCGCTAAGATCTCCGTTCTACAGAACCGCTTATAAGGCAGACGCACATATCTGAATCGGCATAGCCAAGAGAAACCATGGGCAAACTGGCACTTAGAATCAAGCCGTCCGACCTTTACCGTTATGACGGAACTATAGACAGAGCTCCCTATTTCATCCTGGGGGCGAGCCTGATGAGTGTCAAATACTTGCTTGACATGTCGGTTTCGCAAATCATCTTTCATCGCTCCTGGTCATTTATCGATTATTTTGCGCCGGCTTTGACTTTGACCTCCACAGGTATCGCAACGCCCGACTTTCGTTTTTACTCGACTATGCTGCTTATTTCGCTGCCATTTGTCTGGTCGGGAGCAGTTCTTACAATCCGCAGGTTGAGAGCAACCGAACTTCCTCTCTGGCTCGTCATCTGGTTTTTCTTTCCGATAATCAATTTGGTGTTTTTCAAAGTCCTGACCTGGCTGCCTTCACAAAGAGATGATGACGAGCATGATTTGATAAAAGGATCGAAGCCGCTCATTGAGGAAATGAAGAAAGACGAGGGCGGAGTATTTGCGGCTAAAGAGGCAAGACCTGTCGAATTCAAGAAAGGTGAGCTGAGCCGTGAGCCGCAAACGGTCGTGGAAAGCTTACGTTCCAGAAGAGCGGACACGGTCATTCGAGACTTCCTCGACAAAGTCATCCCGGAGGATAAGTGGTATACGATCTTTGTCGCGAGCGCTTTGCCTGTGCCTTTTGCAGTGGTTTTTGTCTACGCCGCAGCAGCAATTCTGGGTAATTACGGATGGAGTCTTTTTATCGCCGCTCCATTTGCCGTGAGCATAGTTGCACCCATTCTTTACGGATATAAGAAGCGGCGCACCTCGTTCCAATGCGTTCAAGCGTCTTTTCTTGCCCTTTTCTTTACCGGCGTGGGCGCCGTCCTTTTCCATATAGAAGGAATAATTTGCCTGCTCATGGCATTTCCTCTTATTGCTTTCGTTGCCATGATTGGTGGATCTATCGCTTATCGAATTCAAGGCCCCGTTATTAAGGACGAAGTGCCGAGAATAACCGGCTCACTAATAATTCTTTTGCCGCTGATGACACTCTGGGAAAATTCCTGCCCGTCTACTCCACCCGTAAATAAAGTGACAACGGCCGTTTCGGTAGATGCCGATGCTGCGGCAGTTTGGAGCCGAGTCGTTTGTTTTCCTCCTATGAAAACTCCGGATGATTTCATATTTAAGGCAGGGATAGCCTATCCGACTCACGCCACTATAAACGGCACCGGCCGCGGTGCGATCAGACACTGTGTTTTTAACACCGGCACCTTCGTCGAGCCTATTACTGTCTACGAAGCTCCGCATCTGCTCAGGTTTGACGTTACAGCGCAGGCGCGTCCAATGAACGAAACTTCCATCTATGCAGATTTGCACCCACCTCATTTGAATGGTTACATGATGAGCAAAATGGGACAGTTCCTGCTTCGCAAAACAGGAGAAACCAGGACCAACCTGGAAGGTACGACTTGGTATCAAAACCGCATGGAGCCTTATTTCTATTGGGGCTTACTTTCTGATGCCATTGTCCACAAAATTCACGAGCGAGTTCTTGTGCACGTTAAAAACGTCAGTGAAAACGATATCGCCGAAGCGAAGAGAAAAGAAAGACTGACCGCCGAGAGGCATCGGAAGGTAACACAATGAAAGGTGTAAAAACCTCGCCGTTCCTGTGCTCTCAGCGTCTGGTGTTGAGAATGCCTGACAGCACGGAAGCTGAATCAGTTGCTGACTATTACAGAAGAAACAGACAGCACGTCGCTAATTCGCAAGCGCTCATGCCCGAGTCTTTTTATACGGCAAAACATTGGGCGGAAACACTGCCCAGATATCAGCAAGCGTTTGAGGACGACCAATCAATAAATTTGTTCGTCTTCTTGCGCAATGAAGGTGAGCGATATGATGACCGTGTCATAGGCAGCGTCAATTTCACTTCCATAATCAGACGGGCGGCGCAATTCTGTTATCTCGGCTACAGCCTCGACGAAAACCTGCAAGGTCAGGGTTACATGACCGAAGCAGTAGGCAGAGGCATTGAATTTGCCTTCAGAGAGAAGAACATTCACCGAATCATGGCGAATTATGTCCCCCAAAATCTCAAAAGTGGGCGAGTTTTGAGCCGGCTTGGCTTCGTTGTGGAAGGTTATGCCCGCAACTACCTGTTTTTGAATGGACGCTGGCAGGACCACGTGATGACGTCACTGACGAACTCGAATTGGCGATTTCCAGCACCGTAACCTGGGGAATGCACTGTTGCTTAACGCCGGCTTTGCGTTAGGATGTATTCGTAGGGTGTGAATTTACTAGGCAATCGGGAGAAGGTCGAAATGCCGTGGCTCAATACATTGCGGACCATGTACCTGGCCTTTTACTCGAAACACGCTTACATACGGGCGGCTCGAGAATGGAAAGGTATCGGTTACGGCTACCTCTTCGTGCTGGTTCTTATTTCCAGTCTGTGCATTGGTTTATGGGTTCATACCTGGTTGAACATAGCTATCGCCGGAATTGAAAAGCATATTCTGCCGCAACTGCCATCGATGACTTTCGCCGATGGTCATTTGACCATCGATAAGGAACTTCCCTATGTCATTTCGGTGAACGGCAATGGTCTGTGCCGATTCGACAAAACCAACGACCTGCCGCCCGATCCCGTCGAATTTGCTCCCATCGTTTTAGGAACTTCCGATGCAGCTGTTTACGCGCGCGGTAAGGGCATTTTGAAAGAATGGGTCTATGAGAAGGTCTGGAGTCTGGTCCTCGATCCTCTCGGTGTTACCAAATTCGTCAAATTCATTAAAACCTGGGGAGGAATTGTAGTTGCAGGAATACTGCTGCCCATTCAATTCCTCTGGGTGGCATCGCAAACCTTATTCCTGGGAGCGATCGGGCGAATTTTCACAAACACCATGCGCGTGGCGCTCACTTATAGCCGACTGGTGCGAATCTCAGTTGTGGCCGTAACTCCAGGAGTAGTGTTGGGCACTTTGCTTATCGTTTCCAATCAATTTTTCGCGCTCTGGTTAGGCATCTACGCCATCATGGGCGTGATCTACTTATTCTATGGCGTTTACTCAAACAAACATGCCGACGATCATCTCTTCTTCCAGGACATGCCCATCGATGACGTTTATCCTGAAACAACCGAATTCGAATCTTGACTCGGAATGACCGTCGCCAAATTAATTCTCTTTGATCAGGCTATCTAACTCAAAACGCGCTGACTTTATACGCGAAACCGCTCGCCCTTTGAATAGAACCTGCCAATCGAGCTCGAACCAGTAGACGAGCAAACTGCTGTTCGCACCCAAAGGTTCTATATACATATGCATTTTGAGAGGCAGCCTCGTTTCGCTCGGCAAGCCGGTATATGACGCCTTAATTTGGCACCTTCTCCTACCATCTTCATCGATTTCGATTCGTTGAGAATCAACAGTCCAAGCGGCGGATTTTTCACCCATTGCAGCGGCCGTCAGTCTTGAGACACTTTTATCGATTGCCTCATCAAAAGGCAGTCTCAACGTTCCTGCAAATGGAAATTGCAGCTGACGAAAGAAAGCATATTCATAAAGCACTAGAGGCGGTGCAAAACAAATGGGTAGGATTTGCGCAAGTACTGAAAAATATTCCAACCACCTTTCTATGCCAACGTCGTGAAGAAAGAAGGACAGCAGCTTTACGATAAGTGGCGGCACACAGACCCAAATCAAACCTAAAATCAGAAGACCGATGATCGAGCGTGGTTTGAGTACATCAGTGTGAGGAGACACTGCGCCATCGACATGCTTGAAAAGAAGGTAGCTGAAATTGAGTTTCGGCTCCGCCGGACCTAGAAGTTCCTTGCCTTCGACAAGCTCGGCTTTCCTAATTTCGATCTCATCATTTTCAGCCGCAGCATTCTGAGCAGCCAGTTGAACCAGGTGGCGCCCTTGAATGCTCGGAGGAGCTTCATCATGCAGTTGCCAATAGTCCGTTATCAAACGCGCCGATTCTGCCATTTCGCGCAGCCTGAAGGGCGCCATGTCCTTTAGTGGACCCTTAGTCAGACGATCCGGATCTAGTTTGACTTGCAGCGACTCAAGAGCGCTTTTCACAGCTTCGACCGAGGCGCCGGGAGCCAGTCCGAGCCGCCTATAGTGCGCGTCATATTGTCTGGCGGAAACCTGAGCCATTGAGGTTTGGAAAACTATAAGCCTGTCTAATCTCAATCAATTCATTATCTCAACATCAGCTGCCAGTCTGCCTGCCCGAGCACCGTGACATGCTAGGATCAACCCCATCGTAAATACGTCCAGGCTTGCTCCGGCAGCATTTTGATATCACCGAGCCGGCCAAAGGAAATCTTGAGGACCTAAAAGTGGAACTGGCTATTGAAAGCATAATTGAAGGCAAACACCCACTGGCAGACATTGCCGAAAAGGTCGTGAACGGAACTCGCATCACTAGAGCTGATGCAATTCGCTTATATGAATCCAACGATCTGGCCGCGATTGGTGCTTTAGGAGAATATGCCAGACAAAAGAAAGCCGGCAAGGACAAAGAAAAGTACGTCTACTACATCCACAACATGCATCTCAATCCGACCAACATCTGCGGAGAGACTTGCAAATTCTGTTCTTATGCCAACCCGGCGGAGAAGGGCAAAG
>JADZFV010000108.1 GCA_020854255.1 Candidatus Melainabacteria bacterium
ATTTGAATCACGCCACCAAGCACAGTGGCGGCAAAAATCAAGTCCGGACGACCTGAATTGGCACTCAAAATGGCAGCAGCCACAACCGTCATGGGTCCGGTCGGCCCCGAGCATTGGCCTGGTGTGCCACCAAATAACGCTGAAAAAATTCCGCAGGCTATTGCTCCATACAAACCGGCGGCGGCGCCAAGCCCTGATGCTACTCCAAAAGCAAGACACAGCGGCAAGGCTACAATTGCCGCCATCAGTCCCCCGATCATGTCTCCGAACGGGTTTTGCCAATATTTCTCTTTGAGTGCCGTTAATGTTGCCATTTGCGTAATTCCACTTACACAAAGATTACCTGAGTTGCCTTTCTAAGAGTTGACGGTTCTATTCTTTGTGCTGTGCGGCATGCTCGTATTTTGCTCTTTATTATCAGCCACTAAGCAAGCCCCTTGTAGACTGCTACACGCCAATCCTTGATGATTGCCGCAAAGCAGCCGATTTCGGCGGCATTACCAAGATGCTCAGAGCCGCGTTTTAAACAATGCCGGACAGATTTCGCCTTGATCTCAGTCGAGTTGAAAAAAATGCAGCTGAGCCTCAGGAGCGAAGGACAACCTCTCACGAGTTGCAGAGTCATTCCGGAAGATTTTCCTTTTCCAGAGAAGCTTCCTGAACCCGCATTTCTGAGCGGAGCTCCAGATATCGTGAATCTATTCGTTCGCGAAACACTTCCAAAACTTCAGGTTTTGCCAAATCTTTGCGAGAAAGTTGCACGATGCAGTCTCTTTGCGCCTTGATTAGAGCCGTCTCGATGTGCAGGCGCTCTGCATCATCGTTGCTGTTTTCGCTGCTGTCCAGAAGCTCCAGAAATTGCTCCGTTTCAACTAACTCAAGGTCAAGCTCTTTTTCTTTTATCCGGTACTCTTTTTTGCTCAACTGCGACGTTTTCACGGCTTTTTGCAAGTTTTTTTTGTCAACCTGCAATTTGACTAATTTATTGAGAAGCTCTGTCGCCCTCGGCGCTCGACTGCCGGAAACTTTTAAAACCTTGACTAATGGCTCCATGGACAAACCAGATACAAGCAGTGTAAAAAGTGCCACACCGAAAGTGGTGACAACCAGCATCTCTCGCTCCGGAAAGTTTGATGGCAGACTCAAAGCCATAGCCATACACAAAGACCCCCTCAGTCCACCCCAGAAGAGCAGATGCCGCCAGGTAAACGGTATAGGAAGTTTTTTCTCGCTTGCAAACGGAATAAGTGCGTAGACGATAACAATTCTGGCAAGAAGAATGGCCACAATTCCAGCGCCGATAAATGGCAAATACTTGAGCACAAGCGGAAACTTGATCTGCATGCCGATCAAGAGAAAAACCAGTGACTCGGCAATGAAGGCCGCATACTCCCAGAAGGAATCGACAGCCAGTCTTGTGGTTGCCGACATGCTTCTTTTGTTGCCGAAATTGCCCATAACAAAGCCTGCGACCAGGACTGATATTACAGACGACACTCTCAACTGCTCGGCTAAGATGTAGGAGCCATATGCGACCAGAACCGTCAAGGTTGTCTCCAGCAAGTGATCGTCGAAGAACTCAGTTAGTTTTGAAGCAATTACTCCTATAACTGCTCCAACAATCATTCCTCCGCATGTTATGCCGACAAAATCAATTCCAATTTTCGTCCAGGACAGGTCACCACCAAGAAGAATCGAGGCGAGCAACACTCTGAAAAGGGCAACCGCCGTGCCGTCGTTTAACAGGCTTTCTCCTTCAAGTATTGTGTGGAGACGCTTATTGACTCTCAGCCTTTTGAACAGAGACAAAACCGAAATAGGGTCGGTGGCCGAAATCATCGCTCCAAAAAGTAGAGCCAGCTTGAAGTCGAAGCCGGTAATTGCATGCAATAACATGCCCACTATCAACGCTGATAAAAGAACACCCAGAGTAGCCAGCAAAGCGACAGGCTTAACGCAAGTCTTTAGAGTCTCCAAATGTAGATTCCACGATGCTTCAAAAAGCAGCGCCGGCAAGAATATAAGAAGAATTAGTTCGGGCGTCATAGTAACGACCGGCAGCCAGTGAAACACTCCGATGAAAAGGCCGACGATTACAAGCGCAATTGAATATGGCAGCCGTATCCATTTAGTGACGATGGCTACGCCCGAAGCCAGAAGCAGCATCGTAAACAAGAGATAGAAATTGAGATTCGAAACTGTTTCCAAGTCTGCGCCAACCTTTCTATTCGCTTTCGATCCGGTATTCTAGTGCGAAAGGAAGAGAATCGTATTAGCAATAACGTAGACGACGCATATTGCAATTGCATCTCCGGCCAAGAACCAAAACTTTTTTTCGGACCTGAAAGTAAGCCCCACAACGACAACAGCAAGGGCAATCATGGCGCAAATTGCAGTTGATGCATTGACATCCGAAACCGAGCGCAGAAGCGGTGCTTTGACATAACAAAAATCTGTTACGGCAAGAATTGCAACATTGAATAAATTGCTTCCGAGAAGATTTGCTACAGCCATATCGAATGACCCTAACCGTGCAGCCGTGAATGAGACTGTAATTTCCGGCAAAGACGTGGTGATTGCGATAAACGATGAGCCTATGAAGCTTTCGCCCCAACCTGTTTGTTTGGCTATGGACTCACCCAGCCCCGGCAAAAAGCAGGCGGCCACTACAATAACAATTGAATTCAAGAGGAAAAGCAAACCGCATTTGCGCAAACTCAGCTTTCCGTGTTGTGACGCTTCCCCCAGTTCACCTGCAACCTCGTTGAGACGCACCTTTTCGTAGTCATAAATCAGTCGCATCGCCAGGAAATAGACGGCAATGAAAAGAATGCTGGTCGGATCTATCGAATTCAAAGCCGTCAAAATTGGAAAATACTTCCCGAAGCCGATGTCAATTGCCACAAGCCCGAGAAGAATAATTCCAAAACCGCACGAAAGCATGTGTCCGTCGTGAACTACATGTGAGACAGGGCGATTTTTCGAAAGCACGTCCAACAGCGCAATCACCATCATGTTGAACATGCAGCTGCCGACTGTTCCGGAGACGGCCATATCGGGTAGATCATTGAAGGTAACGGAACTAATGCCGGTGATTAACTCGGGTAAGGACGTGACCGTGGCAAGCAGTACAAGACCGATCCAATTTCTTCCCAGTCCCGTCTTCTCCGCTATCGCGTCCCCATAAATGCTCAGACGACTGCCCGAATAAAGAATAACCGCAGCGCAAATGCCAAATTGAAGCCAGACGTTCATAAGCCGACCTGATAGACAAGCTTCATTCTACAAGCAAGCTTCATTCTACAAGCAAGCTTCCAGATTACGTTGCAAGTGTTTTGCAGAAAATATGCTTGCCCTGGAAAGTTTATCCTGGCCAATTATTCAGGCATCGTCAATCTGTGAATTTCTTCGTCTATTTCCAACTTCAATTTATCCAGACTGTCCTGATCGAGCAACCCTTCCTTTGCCAGCATCACGAGGTAGTCCTTCTTTATTTCCAAAAGCTGCCGCTTTACTTCGGTGAATTCAAGCTGCTGAATCGACGTATCGGCGACATGAAGCTCGTCCATCGAAGACCGTGTCGTCTGCTGCGATACCACAATTTCCGCTTGCAGGAGATCGTAGGCATTCTGTGTAACAGCTCCCTGTCTCAGCAGTCCATCTAAAAAGTCCAGCGCCTTGGAATTTGTCATCTGAACACTCTTCAATTCTTTGTAGCGAAGCAGACTACTATCGACAGGATTCATTTTCAAAAGCTTCACTATTGGCTCAATTGACAAGCCAGGAACTAACAATGTGAATAAAACAACGCCAAAAGTCGTGATCAGTATTTGCTCTCTAAATTCCAACCCGATCGGAAGACTGAGAGCTAAAGCCATGCATAATGAACCTCGCAAAGCACCCCACCACAAAAGATGACGCCACTTCCATGGAATGGGAGCCGTGGCACTGGAAAAAAATGGTGTCAATCCGTATACAACAAAAGCTCTGGCTACCATGATCGCAAGGATGGCCACTGCGATAGGAATCAAATACTTTTGCAAAAGATCAAACTTTACCTGCAGTCCGATTAGCAGGAAAACCAGAGAGTTTACTAAGAAGGCGGCGTATTCCCAGAAGGAATTCACCGCCAATCGCGTGGTAGCCGACATCGAGGACCTGCTTCCATAATTTCCCATTACGATGCCGGCAGCCACGACGCTGATTACAGGGGAGACGCGAAGTTGTTCGGCAACCAGAAACGCACCATAAGCAAGAATGGTGGTCAGCGTTATTTCTAGAAGGTGATCATCAAAAAAGGCAGTAATTCTCGATGCGGCATAACCAAGGGCACAACCAATAACTGCACCGCCCAAAACGACCATTGCAAAACTTCCGGCGGTTTCGACAAACGAAAATTGCGTACTGGCGACTATGGCACCAAGAATGAGCTTAAAAAGCACCACGGCAGTGCCGTCATTGAACAGACTTTCGCCCTCTAGAATCATTGTCAGACGCTTATTCATTCCAAGCTTTCTGAAAAGCGCAAGGACCGAAATGGGATCGGTGGCAGAAATCATGGCGCCAAACAAAAATGATGGTGCCCAGGGCATAGCAATGGCGTAATGCATGAAGACAGCAATTACAGCCATAGAAATCACCAATCCGGGAACAGACAGAAGCAAGATCGCCAGCCAGTTCTCTTTGAGTTCTTTCAGATCAATATTCCAGGAAGCTTCAAAAAGCAGTGCCGGCAGAAAGACAAGCAAAATGAGTTCCGGAGTCATTTCAACCGGCGGAAGGAGATGAAAAACCCCGATCAGGAGCCCGACGATGACAAGAGAGATCGAATAGGGAAGCTTCACCCACTTAACCGCCATGGCAACGGCCGCCGTCACCATAAGCAGGACCAGAAAGATGTCTATGTGGAAAGTTTCGTGCATTTAGTAAACTGCTAAAGATCTCCTTTAGTTATGTTAGCAAGTAAAAGTCGCTCCGCAAGACATGTGGTTATGTATCGCGCATGGAAAAACTCTTTGATACGCTACATTGCGCCTATCTTGCCGGTCGACAAACTTGCTTGATCTTGGTCAGCCTGCGCCTCTCTTGAATCGAAAGTTCTTGATCACCTATAACTTCGATGGCTAATGGTTTCGATTGCTCCGCAGGCGCAGCCTTAATCCAGTCGATCAGTTTTTCAATGACTGGTGGCGAGAATTTGCCCTCTTCAAGAACAAGATGCTCACCTTTCCCATCAATGAGAAATGTCTTCGCATCCGAAGGGATGTCTCTGACAAGTTTGGCAACGGCTTTAGGTGACACCAGATGATCATTGAGTCCTTGTACAACCAAAACGGGCTTTGTCAGTTTTTTGGCGTAGGAGTCTGTCTTCGAGATGAAACGCAGGAAAGAAGTTGCTTCCTTGAGCGTTAGTTTCAGCTTGTGAGATGGATCTGAAAGCCAGTGCTTCCCAAGTTCAGGGTCGGATGTCGCCTGGTGCATGACGGCTCGTCCGGCGGGGCCGGGATGACTGCCAGAAAATAAGAATAATTCAAAGACGCCCTTCACCGCTGTTTGGCGCATCTTGAGCAATTTCCATGCAGGCGCAGAGCAGACAACACCATCGACTAAGGCTGGATTTTCCGCGGCTATTCTTATAGACAGAGCGCCGCCCATTGATTCACCAATGAGCAAGACCCTGTAATCAGGCCGCTCTCTGTGGATGCTTGTAAGCAGTCTGGTCACATCGCCTGCGGTCTCCACGCAATCCAATTTTGCACGCTCCGGTTGGTCTCTGTCCGGACCAAATCCGCGCACATTCACTGCGAACCCATCAATGCCGGCGGCAGAAAGTTCTCTGGCTAGCGGTTTGTATGCCTTCGCGCACAGGCCCAGTCCGTGGATGCACACGACAACGATCTTGGCCGGAGCCGCACTCTTCCATTCGAGCATATGCGTTTCGCCGACGACAACACATGCAGGATCCTCAGAACAACGCGCACCGATAGGTGAGGAGCTCGGCGCACCAGTGACCGGACACTCTTCGGACAACGCGGCGCTACCGAGGCTCAGTGCTATCAGAACGCACAATAGCGTCCAACAGACTGCTCTAATCGCTTTTGCCTGGTTTTCCATGCTCGACAGGCTCTTGTTTCTCTTGCTGAAGAGTAGTTGTCTTTTTCTGCTCGACCGAGCAGCTGCGCGACATTCAAGTAGATATGCCGAGCTTCGGCAATATCCAGAGTTGCAGCGCGAAGTAGAACACAATAAATCCAATCACCCAGATCATATCCATAGGTTTTTTGCCTCCGGCAACTTTTGACACCTTTATCAAATTGTTCATACAATTACTCGCCCTTTTCCTATCTCACTAACACCGATGGCAGTGGACTACTCTGATCCATCCCATCTCTTTTCCCAGAATATTTCATTGAACTCCAGGTGAGATATCCGCCGGATAAATTTTTCACTCTAAATCCTTCTTGCCTGAGGAAACGAGACGCGTTGTAAGAGCGCTGACCGCTCTGGCAATAAGTGACTAGTTCTTTTCCCTCCGGTATCTCCTTCAGCCTTTTTCTCAGCTCGGGAAGCGGAATGTGAAGACTGCCCTCAATAAAACCCCGATCGCGCTCTCCTCTCGTGCGGACATCAATTATCACAGCTCCGCCTGAAATTAAGGACTGAACTTGATGCCACTGTACTTGCTCGATCAAACCATCCAGCACGTTCGTGCCGGCCATTCCTGCCATATTGATTGGATCTTTTGCCGAGCCAAAAGGAGGTGCATAGGCAAGCTCCAGCTCTGATAAATCACGTATGGTCATGCGTGCCTTGAGCGCAGTAGCCAGTACATCTATGCGCTTGTCGACTCCTTCCTTGCCGATCACCTGTGCTCCCAACAACGTGCCGGTCTCCTTGTTGAAAATCACTTTCATATCAAGCCTTTCAGCTCCTGGATAATAGCCGGCATGATGGCTTGGATGCAAATAAATCACTTCATACGGTAGCGTGCTTGCTCTCAATTGCATTTCGTTCAAGCCGACCGATGCCACTGTCAGATCGAATACTCGAAGAATAGCGGTACCTATAGTGCCATCGCATTCTTGTTTTGCGCCAAATATGTTGTTCGCCGCAATTCGTCCCTGACGATTGGCTGGACCGCCCAGAGCAACGAGTACCCACTGCCCGTTTACGGGATTACGCACCTCAATTGCATCTCCTACCGCCCATATATGAGGCGAACTGGTTTGCAGATGCTCGTTTACCCGAATGCCTCCACGTTCTCCGACGGCTAATCCGGCCTTGCGCGCCAAAGTTACCTCCGGTCTAATTCCCAGTCCCAGGATTACAAGATCCGCGGGGATTGGCGCATGTCCAGCGGCTACAACCCAGCAAGATTTTGGAGCGTCTTCTACAACTGCTGCGATTTCACCTGCAGCACGGAAACCTTCAATCGAGCCGCCCAGCAGGAGCTTGACGTCATGCTTGCGCAATTCTTCGTGCACGAGTTCTGCCATCTCAATATCCAAGGGCGCCAAAACCTGATTCTTTGCGTCCACGAGTGTGACATCAAGTCCTCTTCTGACCAGCTGCTCAGCCATCTCCAGTCCGATGAAGCCGCCGCCGGCAACTACGGCAGTGCGCGGATTCTGAGCTGCCAACCAGGATTGAATCGATTCGACATCTTCGATACTGCGCAGCGTAAAGAGACCGGGCCGGTCGATGCCGGGTACCCCCGGTCGGATCGCAGCTGCGCCGACAGACAAAATAAGATCATCGTAACTTTCTTGATATGTCCTTTTTGTGGCCGTCTCTCTAACGGTTACGGTCTTCGCTGACACCTGGATATCCACTACTTCATGATGAACGCGAATATCAAGATTCAATTTGTTCTTCAAGTCCCCGGGAGTGGCCACAATCAATTGGTCTTGCGATTGAATCTCTCCGCCTAAAAGATATGGCAATCCGCAGTTGGCATAGGAGACATGCCCGCTTCGCTCAAGGACGATAATTTCGGAATCTTCAGAGAGACGACGCGCCCTGGCAGCCGCGCTCATTCCACCAGCAACGCCGCCGACGATGACTATTTTCCTGGCTGCTAATTTAGAACCACTATTGCTCATTATCAATTTCCTTTTCAACTTTCGCCCTTTGTATTTGACCTTGTTTCAGAATGCCCCAGCCGACCGCCCGCTGACTCTCTGTCGTCGCTCACAATTTGCATCTCTGCGCATTGCGTGCTCTGGCTCCGCCAACTATGCCCGCGAAAGTCAAGCGCCGGGACATCCTCCTTTCGCTATGAACAGCAATCGCTTTTGCGACTCTTTGCCGGAATGGAAGAAATTTCCAGCTTGTTCCACGGCGCCTTGCCCAACATGATTCCCAGTGCGCAAGTTCCGGAAAGTCCAGCAAACGTCAAGCCGGCTCCAAAAAATCCAGGAATAATTAAAAACCAGGGATTGATGAAAACGCCCAGGAGCACGCCTGTCAAAACGCCAATGCCGACAATGAGTTGAATCTGGCGTTCTATCGGGAGCATCTTCTTTCCTTCCTTGACTGGCAGTCCAGCTTTGCGCCAGGCAACCAGCCCACCCTCAAGAACTCCAGGCTGAAAGCCCTTGCCCAGAAGGGTATAGGCTCCTCTTTCCGCTCTTTTTCCCGATCTACATATAACGACGAGCTGTCCCTGGCGCGGTACTTCTTCCAAGCGCCCATCAAGGTCGCTCAGCGGCACATTTATGGAGTTGGCTATATGCTCAGTCTCGAATTCAATGGGGCTGCGAACATCGAGCAGTATCACCTCTTTAGCATTGGCTGCCAGCTCAGCAGGCGCTATTTGCTTGCACACAGTGGAATTAGACGGGTCTGACATAAAAAGCCCTCACTTAGTATCAATCTCAACTATATCGCCATTTGGTTATATAACGAATCAACCATAAGGATGATTGAAGAATTAATCCCAGGGTTGTAGACTGGAGCCAGTGAACGCTTGGTTTCTAATTATGAAAGACAAGAACAAACTTCTATCACGACAGGCTCTGGAAATTGTTGCCGCGCGCTTCCGCGCGCTCTCTGACGCCTCCAGGCTACAGATACTGCAATTCCTTTTTAAGAAAGAACATTCAGTGCAGGAGCTTTGCGAGCTGAGCGGCATGAGTCAGGCGAACGTCAGCAAGCACCTGTCAGTTTTAGCAGAACAGGGAATTGTTCAAAAGCGCAGGCA
>JADZFV010000109.1 GCA_020854255.1 Candidatus Melainabacteria bacterium
AATGGAGCTTAGCTCTGCCAGGGATCGACGATAGTCACGCCTGTCGACTCAAAGTGTCGTGTGTTTCGAGTCATGAGATGCAAACCATGCTGAAGAGCTGTGGCGGCAATTAAACCGTCAATACTTGGAAGACTGATGCCCATGCGATGCAAGCGGGCCGTTAGACTTCCCCACATCATAGTTGTCTCACTATCAACTGATAGAATCCGGTCGCTGTAATCTACTCGAAGCCCGTCGAACCATGAGAGAAACTCGTTCTTTCTCTTTCCTGCAGGCAAAAGCGCAATACCTTTTGACAGTTCTCCAATGGTTAAAACACTGAGAAACAGATCGTCATCGGACATAGCAGACACAACTTGTTTGACCGACAGATTGCCTAATGGATGGCGAATTTCAGACAAAACACAAGTATCAATCAGAAGCTTCAAAGTTCGAATTCACGACCGGCGTCTTGATCGCGCTCCAGATTGAGATCTTCAAATGATGGACCTTTTGTCAGATAGTCTTTGAACTTAGGTCGTTTTCCTTTCAGGCGCTCATATTCTTTCGCGTCTACAACGATTACCTCGTCGTTTCTCCGGCGAACTCTTTGCGGACCTTGGGTCAATGCCAAATTTACGAGTTCACTAAATCTATTCTTTGCGTCCGCAAGATTCCAGTGCGTCATAGCCACTCTAACCATCTAGCCAATCTAGCTTATTATAGCACGTTAATTGGCCGCAAAGTTGTCTTCAGTAGCAATGAAATTGTTGTTACTCTTGACCCTCATCCAGCAGAGCGCACAAATACTTGAATCGTTCGGCCACATGCGCCGGAAGCTCCATCTTCTCGACCATCATGCCCATGATTGAAGCCTCGAGTTCGTTACGCTCCTTCTCGAGTTGGCTTTTTTCTGTATTGTTAAGCTCAGCGCTTTGATTTCCAGGCATTTCTTTTTCTATTGACATCGAAATTCAAACCAATAATTCAACTACAAAGATTCCAGACTTTCATTGTCCTGTTTGCAGAACTGGCTCAAATGAGGGCTTTTGATCCGCATTAATGCGGCCCGTCCGCCTGAGCTCTTCCACCATACGTTCTCTTACACGTATCGCCAGTGCTTGGCTTTGGGTAAGTTCACCGGGCACCACGGTAGCCTCCTTATAATCGAGAGGCGCTTTCCAATAAGGAGTGGAGCCCGGGTCAAGCTTTTGAGCGGAGAGCCACAGCTCTACTGCTTTATTAGCGCTTTCCACATGCGCCTCCATGCGAGGCTTGAGGGCATTGGCCATTGCTAGTGCTTCCGGTGTCATTACCGAAAGCGAATCAGGGCCGGATCCCTTTGGTCCAGTTACCGAATCTATCGACTCGGCAATCAGCTTATCCGGGAAAAACGTCTTCGGTCCTCGAATCGCTACAAACTTCGATATGCCTGAACCCGTGAAGTAATTGTCTATAGAGTCTCCATTGATGACAGATCTTGTTACCTCATGCCAGGCATTCTTCTCATAAGGAACATACCAGCGCCTGCCAGCGCCGCTCAATGCCAGCATGTCGGCTTCTCTGGCAGTAAGGTTGAGTTCGCGTGCACCATTTGGGGAGACGATGAAGTACTCGCTGTCCGGCACCTTTTGCTTCTGGTTGAACGGATCGGCCAGCTTTTCTTTCAAGCTGGCAATCACGGAGCTTTCTTCCGCCGTCATCAGCGGTTTTTTCTCCGCCTTGAGAGCGGAAAATTCCGCAACCAGGCTCTTTTGCACGTCAGTGAGATCCGTCCTGCCGGAAAGTTCTTCCAAAACCTTGCCATTGCGCACAGAAACCTCGTTGGGAATCTTAATGCCGGCATAAAGAGTGGACATGAAGCCAGGCGGTCCTATCTGGTGTTCGCGAGCGGCAGCCACTACGTGCGCCAGATCCGTTGCCGTGAAGTCTTTGCCCAGATGCTTAGCCAAAACCTGCTGCGCGGCCATCGCCCCATCTAAGTGATGAGCGAAGAAATTAGCATTAGCCGGTCCAGCTGCATTAGACATCTTCACAGAATCCGAAAACATAGATGCCAGAAGGGACTTTTCAGTAGTTTTTGCATCCAACCCCTTCAAGCGCGCATACTCGAGCACCCTGCCGAGTTCTCCCTGGGTATGCACCAGAGTCACTCCTTGTTCGCCATCACTAGTGGTGCGCTGGCGCACTTTCAAAGCTTCAGCGATCTCGCTGTAAGCACTGATTATGCGATCCTTTTGAGCAGTGGTAAATCGTTGCGCCGGCGGCACACCAGCGTCACTCATAATCAGGTCATGAACATTTCTAGAAGAGCCATCCGGTGCTTCGATTTTTGCATTCAGAAGTTCTTTTTTGCCCTGCTCATTCAGGATCCGTTGCTCGGCAGTAGTTCGTTTTGGAAATTCGGTCGCTAAACGCTCCAGCGTTTTTTGCCGCAGTCCATCAATGCGGCTGTCTCTGTTGACCAATCCATACTCCGGCAATTGATTCACCGGGCTGTTGCGACTGGCCAGACGCGCATCCATGCGCGCCTGCAATTTGTTGCCGGCAACTGCAGATATGGACATGGCTCCCGCTTCAAGTGTTCCGCGCAAGAACACGTCGCCCCACTCGATCGGCTGCCCTCCTTCTTTCTGCCTCATAATTTCGCCATTGGCGCCGGCGACAAAACCAAACGTACCGGCGGTGGTCACTGTCATTGCCATAGGAGATCCAGTCAGTCTATCTCCGAACAGCTTCGCCGAGCCCCTGGTGAGCGCGTTTGCTGCGCCGAAAACAATAACGTCTGAAGCCAGCATCTCCTTGCTGGCAACTGCATTCAGAGTCCTGGAAAATCCTGTGGATAGCTGGAAATCACCATTGGCATCAAGATAAGAGCGGCGATTTAATCCAGTCTCGAGACCTCGTGATGTCGTGCCCATAACAACACCCTTGGCGGCAAAATTTAGTTGCGATGGTCCGACCCTGTCAAAGACGCCTTTCAATGCGGCACCCTTGGTCGCCCCGGAGAGGAAGTCAACAGTTTGCTCTTGCAGCCTATCTCCAGTTCTTGCCTGACCCAATCCATGCAAGAAAGCGACACCAGCAAAGGCTGCCTTACCCGGCTTCAAGAAAAGAGGCACGTTTTTGAGAATTTCAGCTGCGTAATGCTCTCCTTCTTCGCGAAACCTGGAAGGTTTAGTCCCGGGCTCGTTTTCGCCCACCACCAGACTGACTGTCGAATGGATGGCATTTTCCAGAATACTCTTTGATTCGCCATTGACTGGTTGCCTGACGGCAATCGGGCCTTGAAGGTCAGCTCGGTATTCCCCAGCCGCCTCGGTCATTTGCGTCCGCAAATCTGGCTTGTCGTATGATTCACCCATGGGCCAACCCGAAATTTCTTGAGTGCCGCGTTGCCAGTCTGATGCACAACACTTTCTAAATTATTCCCCACAGGCCTCCCGGCAAACTCTTGACAGCCCGGGCGGATACCCCAACCTTTGGCTCTCTCAAGTCTATACTGGTGCCGGCGCCAGCCAAAAGGATCTTGAGTCTGCATCCAGACAGGCGCTCAGTATGTTTCATCGGCAAGAATTGAGCCACCTCGAACACGTGCGCGCCGGCAGACAAAGCGGGATTGCCTGGAAGACCGCAATACCGGTGAGCGATCCGCATTCGTTGCAAGCGCAACAGCGTGAAAGTAGAGGCGGGGCTTCTGGAGGTGGTGCTGATTTTTCCGGCGGAATACAAAATGGATTTAGACCACCGAGACCACCACAAGGATTTACTGGCTTCGGTGGACAGGGCATTGGCTATGGCGGGGGACGGTTTCGTAGTCCTTCGGCTAGCCGGCAGGCACATGTTCGCGATTACAGGTAGGCTGAGCTCCTGTTTACCACCTGCGGATTGGCTGCCAGAGGGAAGGACTCACGCGCTTCGTGAGGTCCTCTGGTCAATAAGACATTGATACAAGGTTTCCGGTGCGACATCGGCTCCATTTGGCCAGCAAATAGTACCCATATCCTTTTCAACAAATACTTCGGCAAACCTCGAAATGTCTAACAGCTCCTCGAAAACGCCCTCAAAAGTGACAAATTGAGAGAGATCCACCTCGCCTTGAACACCATTGTCAAAGACCAAAAATACAGTAAAGTCTCTTATATGCCTGACTTCAACAATATCGTGCAGCATGAACTTCCTCCAGTGGAACGATGGGAAATAGCGGCGTAAGACGCGCAGCGTGGCGCCAATTTTCCAGTAACTCCGCCTGATGCAGGGCCGCCCACTCAGTGACAAGTCCTTGTACTCGAGGCGTAAGTCGTCCCTGGATAACCGCAAATGACTCGACATTAATCGTTGCCTTTTGCTCCCCATAGCGAACATGAAAATGAGCCGGCGCATGATCGTTATAGTACATTGTGATAATTATTCCAAAGAAACGACAAATTTCGAGCATTGGAAGCAGACCAAACTGGCTTATTAATTGTTACACCGGCAGCCGCGTCCGGCAACTCATAGCAAATAGTCGAACGGACATGCGCCAGGCCGATTTGAGTTTGTTACCTTCTGAACAACAGCACTCCATTCGTTCCGCTAATGAAGATCCCGATCGACTGTCATTTCTCCATGCTGTACGGGTCGTCCGACGAAAGCTACCACTCATGGTCGCCTTCCCCCCCCCCCCTCTGATCAAATCGCGTTTCACAACAGTGTGTTGGATGAGATCTTGCAAGAACGTGTCGTATCTAGTCGCGGGCGCCGCAATCCACGCGGCGTAAAGCGGAAGATGAGTGGATGGCCGATTCGTGCGCGAGAAACAAT
>JADZFV010000110.1 GCA_020854255.1 Candidatus Melainabacteria bacterium
GGGCTGCAGCCACTCTTGCAGCTTGATATTGAGCAGCTTCAACACTAATGTGTGGATCAAGCCCGCTGGCTGAAGCGGTGACCAGATCGACAGGTATCTTGTCCGGCGAAGCACCGGGGTAGCTCCTTTGAGTCTTGATACGCTCTGCGATCTGTTTAACGAGATCTTCATTTGTCGGTCCCAAATTTGATCCGCCAGAACCAGCTGCATTGTAAGGATATGGAGAAGTTGCAGAGGGCCGGGAAGAAAAATACTTTGCTTCAGAAAACTGCTGGCCAAGAAGCTCAGAGCCGATTATTTCGCCCTTATCGTTTTTGATCAAACTGCCGTTTGCTTGATGTGGAAAGAAAGTCTGCGCAATCAATGTCACAAACAACGGGTATGCAACACCAGTGACTATCGTCATGATCGAGAGCATTAATGCTGATTGAATAAGAACCTTTTGCATAACTACTCCCTAGATCAAACCCAGCGCATCGAGGGCAACATCAATGATTTTGATGCCGATAAATGGACTGATCAAGCCACCAAGTCCATAAACAATCAGGTTATCTCGCAGTAAGATTGCCGCTCCGACCGGGCGGTATTTGACACCATGCAATGCCAGCGGCAGAAGCATCGGTATGATTACCGCATTGAATATTACTGCAGACAGAATTGCACTTTGAGGGCTGGCCAGGTGCATGATGTTGAGTGTGTTGAGCACCGGGTAAGTGGTCGAAAAAGCAGCAGGTATAATAGCGAAGTACTTGGCTACGTCGTTGGCGATACTAAATGTGGTGAGCGCGCCTCTGGTCATCAGCAACTGCTTTCCAATTTCGACAATCTCAATAAGTTTGGTCGGACTGGAGTCTAGATCGACCATGTTGCCCGCTTCTTTAGCTGCCTGAGTACCCGTGTTCATCGCCACAGCGACGTCTGCTTGCGCCAGAGCAGGAGCATCATTTGTCCCGTCACCTGTCATGGCGACCAGCCGACCGCCTTGCTGTGTTTCGCGAATAAGCGTTAATTTTTGCTCGGGCGTGGCTTCGGACAGATAATCGTCCACGCCCGCCTCAGCCGCTATTGCTGCGGCAGTCAGAGGATTGTCACCGGTGATCATTACAGTCTTGATGCCCATCAATCGCAATTGGGCAAAGCGCTCTTTAATGCCGCCTTTTACAACGTCTTTCAACTGGACCACACCAAGCACACGCTGTCCGTCAGCGACAACAAGCGGAGTGCTGCCTTCGCGAGCAACCTTCTCCACCGTTTCACGAACACAGGCAGGCAAGACGCCGCCCTGCTCGCTTATATACATCTCTACGGCGTCCCTGGCACCTTTCCTGAGCGCTCTGCCATCAAAATCGACGCCGCTCATGCGAGTTTGCGCGGTAAACGGCACAAAAGTCGCGCCCAACTCGGTTATGTTTCGCGCCCTGATTCCGAATTTTTCTTTTGCCAAAACAACAATACTCCTTCCTTCCGGAGTCTCGTCTGCTAAAGAAGCAATCTGCGCAGCATCAGCCAGGTCTCTTTCGAGAACCCCTTCGGCTGGAATAAAAGCTGAAGCCTGCCGGTTTCCCAGAGTTATGGTTCCGGTTTTATCCAACAGCAATACATCAACATCACCTGCAGCTTCCACAGCCCGACCGGACATGGCAATCACATTCGCTTTGATTAGTCTGTCCATCCCGGCAATTCCGATTGCCGAAAGCAATCCCCCTATTGTTGTAGGAATCAAGCAGACAAGAAGGGCAATCAGAACTGTCAGACTGACAACATGGCCCTGCCCGGCGGCATGAACGCTGTAGGAAGAGAATGGATAGAGAGTGGCAGTAACCAGAAGAAAAACAAGAGTCATGCCGGCCAGCAAAATGCTCAATGCAATCTCATTGGGAGTCTTCTTTCTTTTCGCTCCTTCAACAAGTGAAATCATTCTGTCCAGGAATGTCTCACCCGGATTAGTCGTCATACGAACGATCAGCCAGTCGGACAAGACTTTGGTGCCGCCTGTAACTGAACTCCTGTCGCCACCGCTTTCTCTAATCACAGGCGCGCTTTCACCTGTAATGGCACTTTCGTCCACCGAAGCTATACCTTCGACGACTTCACCGTCGCACGGTATTGTTTCACCAGCGACGACAAGAACGATATCGCCTTTTCGTAGTTCTGAAGCACCGACTTGTTTCGAGCTGGAGTCAAGCTTGGGCTCATCCAATTTTTTGGCCGTGACTTCCTGCCTTGCTCGCTTCAAAGTAGCAGCTTGCGCTTTGCCCCGGCCCTCGGCTATCGATTCGGAAAAGTTGGCGAACAATACAGTAAACCAGAGCCAGATCGACACCGCCAAAATAAAACTAGCTTTTTCTTCAGCCGCACCCATGAGAGCGGCAATGTACAGCACGGTTGTGAAAAGGCTGCCTATCTCGACAACAAACATAACTGGGTTGCGCAATTGCACTCTAGGATCCAGTTTTACAAACGAATCCAGCAATGCTTGCTTGAAAATCGCGCTGGTAAACAGATGGTTACCGGTGTCTTTGCGACTCATTTCGGTATCACCATTTGCAATTGTTCGACAATCGGGCCCAGCGCCAGGGCTGGAATGAAGGTCAGAGCACCGAAAATGAACACCACTGATATAAGAAGAACTACGAATAAAACGTTGTCGGTAGGCAATGTGCCAGAACTTCTGGGTACAGTTTTCTTTGCAGCAACTGCTCCTGCAATGGCCAGGGCCGGAATGGCCAGCCAGTACCTGGCGAAAAACATCGCCACAGCCAGCGCGTAATTGTAAAACACAGTATTGGCGTTCAGTCCGGCAAAGGCGCTGCCGTTGTTATTTCCGGCTGACGAAAACGCATACAAAATCTCGCTAAATCCATGCGCACCATGATTGCACAGACTTGACAGTCCGCACTCCATAGAAACTGCCACAGCCGTTCCTGTTAACGCAAGAATCGGCGGAATCAAGATAACCAGTGATGCCATTTTCACTTCGAAAGACTCGATTTTCTTTCCCAGATACTCAGGCGTCCGGCCTACCATCAAGCCCGCAATAAAGACTGTAATCAAGGCAAAAACGATCATTCCGTAGAGCCCCGATCCGACTCCGCCCCAGACTACTTCCCCAAGTTGCATGAGCAGCATCGGAACCAGTCCGGAAATAGGCAAATACGAGTCGTGCATGGAATTTACAGATCCATTCGACGCTGCAGTCGTACATGTAGCCCAGAGCACGGAATTGAATATGCCAAAGCGCACTTCCTTTCCTTCCATGTTGCTGAGGCTGCTCAACTGGGAGGACATCTGGCTGAAAAGCGGATTGCCCTGGTTCTCGAAAATTGCGCATACGAATAACAAACCGAGGAATATTACAGCCATACTCACAAATATGGCCGCTCCCTGCCTGAGCTGTCCGACCATGGACCCGAATGTCCAGCACAAACCGGCTGAGATGAGTAAGATGGACAGAACTTCCAGCAGGTTGGAAAACGGCATCGGATTCTCCAGCGGGTGAGAGGAATTGACATTGAAAAATCCACCGCCATTGGTGCCCAGTTGTTTGATGGCAACCTGCGAGGCAGCCGGTCCCAGAGCAATAACCGGCGCAGCAACAATCTCGCCTCTGGCGTTCTTGATTGTTTCTAAAGGGTGGTAATTAGCATAACCGTCAATTGTCTGAACCACACCTTGAGAGACAAGAAGCAACGCCAGGCAGCAGGAGAGAGGCAGGAGCACATAGTAGACGCTGCGCACCAGATCAACCCAGAAATTGCCCAACAAATTGGTCGAGTGCCGGGTAAAGCCCCTTATGAAAGCAACCAGAGTAGCCATGCCGGTAGCTGCCGAGACAAAGTTTTGCACGTTAAGACCGAGCATTTGAGTCAAATAAGACATGGTTTGCTCGCCCGAGTATCCTTGCCAGTTAGTGTTGGAGGCAAAGCTGACCGCAGTATTCAAGGCGCTATCGGCGGAAACGCCCGGCAAAGATTGTGGATTAAAAGGAAGCATTAGCTGCAGGCGTTGCAGCGCATAAACAACCAAAAGCCCCAAAATGTTGAAGACAAACATCGCGATCGCGTATTGCTTCCAATCCATTTCTTCGTCCGGCTTCACTGAAGAAAGCCTGTATGTAAGGCTTTCCAGTGGTTTGACCAATCTGTCTATGAAAGTCTTTCGACCTTCATAGACAGCTGCCATATACAGTCCAAGCGGAAATGAAAGAACGAAAAGCAAAGAAACGTACAGGATCAATTGATCGATATCTGAAGCAGACATGACTCAAAGTACTTCTGGAGCGAGAAGGCAAACAATCAAGTAAACAGCCAGCAGGAAAGCGATGACGGCAGCAACACAGTAAATAGGCGTAAGCATCAGATATTCCTCAGTCTTTCAATGCCCTTTATCAAGCACAGGGTGAGACCGCTCAATATAAACAAGCAAACTATTGCATTCAGATCCGCCAAAGCTTGATTACTCCATACCTGCACATCTATCAATATGGCTCGCGATTCGTGTAGCGAGGATAAAGAAACTATTGCTCGTCATCAAAATAATGTAAGAACGCAATCCGCAGCCTTACCCTGCTGTCACGAGTCAGCTTGAAATGTGCCGGTTTGGCACGGTCTTTACTTCCTGACGGACAAACCTTTACGCAAACTTGATACGAGACGGCTATCCTGAAAACATGCCCATGGAGGCTCGGAAACTAAAATGGAAGAATATCAGTTAGTCTGTGTGACAGCTATGTTTGCCAGTTTAGCGGCGATAAAAGGGTTCCAGTGCCTGGCGAACAAATGCGCAGATGCCGTTGTCAGCCAGAGAAAACATCACTAGTCAGTGTATACAATTTAACTGGGTGCTCCTTAATGATGTCAGCAAAAGTCTGATTTTGCAGTTTAAAAGAACAATGATACATTCGGTTTACAAGAACCAGTTCTCACTCCATTTTTACAGCAGCGGACTTTGCCTTGACGCATTTTTTATTGCATTAGGGCTACATTTTCCCGGTTAGGAAACGTGAGGTTTTTATCCTCAAAGGAATCAGTCGAATGAAAAGGAAATACGGCGAACTTTTTTGCATCGCTCTATTGACTGCGCAAGCAGCCTCTCCGGCGTTAGCTCAGGCTACTATAAACGCTTCGGCAAGCGCAAAAGAATCGA
>JADZFV010000111.1 GCA_020854255.1 Candidatus Melainabacteria bacterium
AGCTCCGGCGTCACATGACCGCCCAGGACGCGCACATCGAGCCTGGGAAGCTCGGACAGGCGCATGGCCGTGGGCAGGCAATTGGTTATGAAAGTAGCAATTAGATCCGGCTTAAGATGCGCGGACACTTGAGCTGTGGTGGTGCCGCCATCGATAAAAATCACTTGCCTGTCTTTCACAAAAGATGCGGCACGCCGAGCAATTGTGTTCTTCTCGGCGGGTGACTCTTTTTCTCTTTTCGAAAATTGAAAGGTTACCTTGCCGACCGGCAATGCTCCTCCGTGCACCCGTTTTAACAAACCGGCTTCAGCCAGATCCTTGAGATCCCGCCTGATTGTATCCTCCGAGACTCTGAGGTCATTGACCAGTTCTTGCGAAAGAACCCGCCCTTTCTGGTTGAGAGCCTCCAGTATGCGATTTTTCCTTTCGTCATTAAGCATCTGTATTTTTATGGTTGTCAATGCGGGTTTTTGCGTGTACCATCTGGAATGTGCTGGTTTTTGCTGGTATATGCAGTAATTATAGGTGGTCTTATGTTTCAAATCCAGGCGTCAGGTAAGATTTCAGGCAAGAAAGCCCCTCATAAACGCAGCGGATTCAAAAAGACAACTAAGGAAGTGCGGACTGTATATAAATTGGCGGCTATCGATCTGGACGGCACCCTGCTCAATTCCTGCCGCCGCATATCAGACGAGAATAAAGCTGCCGTCGCTAAACTACGCGCCAACAATATCGAAGTAGTCCTGGCTTCTGGCCGCAAGCACGAAGACATTTTGAGATTTCACCAGCAGCTCGAGCTTGAGAGTGCGATTCTCTCCTGTCACGGCGCACTGGTAAAGGATCCGATCACAGGCGAAGTGATAAGCAACCGCTTCATTGCCCGCGAAGTGGTCATGCATTTGATTCAAGAAGCTGTGGAAAATGAGCTTTCCTGGGTGGTTTACGATCAGCGTGGCGTGCACCTTTGCCCATCGGAATACTGGCTATCTGAATATATTCGCCGCACTTGTTTTGACCGCCCCAATATCTGCAATTCTTTTGAAGACTATGTTTTCACTCATGCCGAGAAGGTCAACTGGATGGGCGATGAAGAAATCATCCGCCGAGAGTTTCGCCGCGTGCACGACATGTTTGCAGGCGAGTTGACGACCGTGATAACTGATCCGGATCATCTGGAATTTACTGTTCATGGGGCTGACAAAGCATCAGGTTTGATGGATCTGACAGAGCGCCTGGGCATCTGCCAGCATGAAGTGCTTGCCTTCGGCGACAGCAATAACGACGTCACCATGCTCTCCTGGGCGGGTTTGGGCGTAGCCATGAATCATGGCACCAGGCAGGCGCGCCTGGCGGCAAAGATGATATCGGCACCCGGAGATGAGGGTGCAAGCCTGGCTCGCGCAGTCGATTCCATCCTGCAGGCAGTTTAGTTTATATCCCAATGCACAGAAGATGCGGTCGTGGGCTGGGTTATCTCCCAGTTGCGGACGTTTTCTTCACAGGCTTTAGCTGACTTTCTAATTACCTTGGATATGAGGGATTGCGTCGCAGTACTTGAGGCATGCGCTGGTTGTGATGATATTGGCGTCTTTCACAAGGACTGCAGCCGCCCGGTTCCGGCCGATAAGGCTCATGATAATAGTCAGGTCGATACGCCATAGGCTGCCGAGGATTGCAACCACGCGGCATATCATTCCATTGATAGTAGTCACGATCGCGACCCCAATCACGCTCACGCCCCCAGTCATTCTGGCGAGGTCTGCCGAAATCGCCCATGAAAATGTTTACGACTCCACCTTCATAGTTGTTGATTTGCGGCATACCAGGTGGGCAATCGCGAGGAGGCAGGGGCCGACGATAGTCCGGCTCAGGAATGGGCTCTACTCTTATAGGCGGCTCATACCTGACTGGTGGTTCATATGTTACCGGAGGTTCAACCCGTGCAGGTGGCTCTTCGTTTCTGGCGCCAGGAATCTTCAAGCACCAGTTTTCTTTTATAAAATCGCGATTGCAATCAAGTGTTTTGTATCGATCATGATTAGCTTCAACTATTGCGTCTTGCATGGCTTTCAGAGAATCTCTGTTGACCGGTTCGCCGTAGCCTTTCAGGGCGCGTTCGGCGATGGTCGACAAGCTGTCGCCGAATTTCACTTTGTATTCGCCGTTTTGATTTAAGTCTAAAGGTGTCGCTCTCTGGGCATCCGAGGCCTGAGCCCATGCTTGAGCGCGGGCAGTGGAGAGTTCGTAGTCCGGTCTGAAGTTGCAAGCTGCCGAATTTTCTTGACTGGAATCTTTTTCACAGTTTCGCCAGGCGCCATTGTCTGTGCTCATTTTAGAACCCTTATTTCAGCCTCCGGACCTGTAAGTCCGGTAGCTTAAGGTAAATTGCGAGAGGGAAGGGCTTACGCCCGCTGGGAGTATTAAATAACCGGCTGAGCGTTTTGCATATGGGAATTTTCCCCCTCAGCTGCGCTCTCGTTACGGTTCTACACATACTGCTTTACGCCAAAGGTCCGCGGGGCGGACAATTTGCCAGTTGCCAGCATGGCGAGAAAAGCGAGGTATTTGTGTTTTCAGGAATCGTTGAAGAAGTTGGTCGTATCACTGAGATTACCCAGACAAAAGACGGGTGCCGTCTTACCATTGGCGCAAAGAAGGTAGTCAACCCGGTCAATCTGGGCGATTCCATATCTGTAGATGGAATCTGTTTGACCGTAGTCAGTTTTGATGCCCAGTCATTTTCAGTGGAAGCAGTGCTGGAGACGATGCGGCGTACAAAATTGGGCGACAAAAAAGTGGGCGACCATGTCAACTTAGAGCGCGCCGTTACTCTAAGCGACCGGCTGGGCGGGCATCTGGTCACCGGCCACATCGATGCCGTCGCTACCGTAACGCAGATAGAAGACGATGGTTTCTCAAAAGTAATTACATTTGAACTGCCAGGCGAGCTCGCGCCTTATTTCGTCCCTAAAGGATCAGTGGCAATTGATGGCGTTTCCCTTACCGTAGTAGACTGCCCGGTGCCCAGAGGGGAAGACAAATTGCACTTCAGCGTCGCTCTTATTCCTCACACGCTTGATGCCACAACCTTTAAGTCTCTTAAGCCTGGCCTGAAAGTCAACATCGAAACCGACGTAATCGCCCGCTATGTGGCTCGTTGGCTCGAGCCGCATCTGGACGAGAAGCTTAAGAAAGTGGCGGCGAAGATATCTTCAGGCGCTTCTAACGGATAGACTTTGGGGTGTGCTTGAAAACGGAATCCTGGCGACATGAGGCGATGATAATGAAGGAAGATTCGGATCCGATGACAGTTGCCCCAGTAAGCGAAACGCACAGCCACGAATCGGCACGCTTGAGTTCGCAACTCATTTTTGAGGCAGAAGATTATTTCGATTCGATTGAAGAGGCGTTGGACGATATTCGCCAGGGTAAATTCGTCGTTGTCTCTGACGATGAGAGCCGCGAAAATGAAGGCGATCTGATTTGCGCCGCCGAGCTAGTTACCCCTGCCATGATCAATTTCCTGGTTACCGAAGCGCGCGGCTGGGTTTGTCTGGCACTCACGCCAGAGAAAGCTCAGCAACTGGAATTGCCGATGATGGTGGACAACAACACTGAGTCGCAATCTACAGCTTTTACGATTACTGTCGATGCTGATAGCAAATTTGGTGTCACCACCGGCATCAGTGCCTACGACCGTGCCACCACAATTCGTGTAGCCGTCGATTCGATGTGCAAGGCCTCCGACCTGCGCCGTCCCGGCCACGTCTCGCCCTTGATTGCCAAGCCGGGCGGTGTTTTGCAGCGTGCCGGACATACTGAAGCAGCCGTCGATCTGGCCCGCCTTGCCGGGTTGAATCCATCCGGCGTCATTTGCGAAATCATGAATGAAGACGGAACCATGGCCCGCGTTCCTCAATTGCGTGAGTTCTGCAAAAAGCACGGCATCAAATTTATCAACATCGCCCAGCTGATTGCCTATCGTTTGCAGCGTGAGCGTTTTGTAGAGCGTGTCGCCACTGCCGAGTTTCCTTCTGCTTATGGAACTTTCCAGGTGCACGCCTACAGAAATACTCTCGATGGGCAAGAGCACCTGGCGTTTGTCAAAGGCGATTTGACCGGCAAGAAAGACGTTTTGATTCGCGTGCACAGCGAATGCCTGACAGGCGACGTTTTTGCCAGCTTGCGCTGCGACTGCGGTCCGCAACTGGAAGCGGCGATGGCTATGATCGCCAGACATGAAAATGGCGTGCTTGTCTATCTCAGACAGGAAGGTCGGGGCATCGGGCTGCTCAACAAAATTCGCGCCTACCAATTACAGGATAAAGGACAAGATACCGTTCAGGCCAACGAGTCTCTCGGCTTCAAGCCCGACTTGAGAGACTACGGAGTGGGCGCACAGATTCTCTTTGACCTGGGACTCACGTCAGTCCGCATCATCACGAATAACCCGCGCAAGATTGTCGGGCTGGAAGGCTACGGTTTGCAAGTCGCCGACAGAGTTGGCTTGCCGCCTGCGTGCAACAGCCACAACTTGCAGTATCTGCTCACCAAAAAAGAGAAGATGGGTCACTGGTTGGAAGGTCTCGAGAAAAGCTGGCAGGAAAAAACGACACCTGAAGGTTTTTCGCTCAGTTCGATAGGAGAAGCGCATGCCACGCCAGAATGATGGTACCCCGGACAAAGGAAGTTTTAGCGACGGAAAACGACCGCGCACGGTAGAAGGGCGCTTTATAGCCACCGGATTGAAATTCGGCATCGTCGTAAGCCGATTCAACGATTTCATCACCGAGCGTCTGCTCAGCGCCTGCCTCGATACGCTGCGCCGCCACGGTGCAGATATTGGCGAAGTGGATGTGATGTGGTGCCCCGGTGCATTTGAAATTCCACTGGTGGCAAAGCATGCCGCAGAAACAGAAGCATACGATGCGATTATTTGCCTCGGCGCAGTCATCCGCGGATCCACTCCGCATTTCGATCATGTGGCCGGACAAGCGGCTTCAGGCATCGCCCGCATTCCGCTCGACACCGGTGTTCCGACTATCTTCGGTGTTTTGACCTGCGACTCGATCGAACAAGCGATTGAACGCGCTGGAACCAAAGCTGGAAATAAAGGCGCTGATGCCGCACTGGCTGCAATCGAAATGGTCAATCTGATTTCGTCGATCAAAACCCATCACGTAGTCGCTAAATGACTGCCTTCTACTGAAAGTGGGGCAATGCCATGCATCGCCCGTTTTTAGTGCGCTTCTTGCAGTTCCAAAATTTGTGCTTCGGCGAGCGGATGTTCTTTCAAAAACTGTTCGATGGTGTTGGCTACTTTGAGCGCATGCAGAAGCGGGCCTTCCACTTCCACTTCTCTCAAAAGGAGAGCGCGATGCAGAGGCAATTTGCTCTGAATCATCTGCGACATTGTCTTTGATGTAAGGTGGAAGCAGATGCGCGGGCGCTCGTCTTCGGGATCGAAGCGTTCTACCACCGCTTTGCCTTTTCTTGCTCTCAATATCCAGCCCAGTCCGTCGGCATCCTTGATGATGAATCCTATTGTGGTACCGTTGGAGGTGGCGCGCTTCAAGAACCCTTCGTCGAAATGCAATGGAATGAATTCTTCGAAGTAGTAGGCTGCCAGACGTTCCGTAAACTTGAAAAGTTTTCGCTTTTCCTTGTCCTGAGGAACGCCCCAGCCTGTCAGCTCGGCTTTTTCAGCGACGTTGTGGAAGTATTGATTGTCGATGCGGGCGCGCGGAATTCCATATCTTCCTGCCACTTCGAACAAATTGCGTGTCTTCACTTGCAAATTGTCATTGAGCATCTTGCGCAACACGCCCGGAAGATTTAGAGAGTCCTTCTCGCTTTCAACCACCGCTCTGAAGCCCATCTCGGATGCCAGTGCCGAAAGCCACTCTCGGTTCAAAGTAGATTCGGTGGAAACCAGGTTGAGCACGCGCGGTCTGGATTCGTCTTCCAGATAGCGGCAGAAAGTGTTGACCACCTGATCTGACGGCGAAAACCACAGCGTGTAGTCCGGGTTGTACGAGACTTTGAGCTCGCCATTATCACGATTACTGCTATTGCTATTCTTCGACTCGTTTTGACGATGTACAAGAGCCAACTCTCTTATGAGAGTAAGCGGACCTGAGTAATTCACAAAGTCGGCGGATTGCGAATCCGGTGCTATCAAAGGCAGGCGAATCAAATACCAGGGAGACTCCGATTTCTCGAGGGCCTCCATGACTTTGCTTTCGTATTGCTGGCAAATGCTTTCGAAATGGCTGGTTGGTTTGCGACGATCGAATTCGAACTCTTCAGGCACGACGCCGTCGGTTTGCACACCGCCCCAGATCGAGGAAATGACGAAGATCGGCTTTTCCTTGAAGTATTTGAGAATAGCCGGTAATTCGGTAGCCGCCCATGGTGCTCTTGGCACTCTTGGTTCGTCGAAATTAGGAGGCAATCCGCAAAAAATTACTGCATCATATGTGGTGCCCTGTTTTGCTCCTTCGGCTTGATCGATGAATTTGATCCGATCTTGGAACATGCGAAATTTTTCGCGCCCGCCGAAAGCCTGTTCGAGTGCGCCTCTTGCCGATGAGCGTAAATCGAGCGGCGAAAGGCTGAAGAGGTTTAGGGAAGACTTGGTAGGAATGTGCACAGTCCAACCGCGCGTCAGCAAGGTCGCCGCAAGCGCTCCGGAAAAACTGGATACCGGGCCCCAGATATAGGCTGTTTTCTGCGTCATTCTCCTAACCTATTGAACAAAATTGCCGGCTGTGAGGTCTCATTTTGTCGTGCCCAGAAGGCAGCTATAGTTACCCGCAGTCCACCTATACAAGTGGGCAGCTAGAATTGGCAGCATAAATGGTAGCAATTTATGGTCATGGCTTGCCAGCTTGTTAAGCCCTTGCCACTGCTTGACTAACCTGACTCCTCCCCGGTCTCTATCTTGGCAAGGGGTTGGAGAAATCCATAGCTGAATCAACAACCATAGTGCCGGCAAATTCATCGCCTTTCCTCAAACTGTCCGGCCGGCGCCAGGCTCGATAACATTCCATAGGCAAAACGACGGCTACATAAATCATGCCGACGATATTAATCAAGCCGGTAATCGAGTCGTGCACCATCTTGTGAGCCTGCTGCCACCAGGGGACTGGCAGATTGACCAGTTGCAAGAGGTTGAGAATGATTTGCACAAGCAAAAGTGCGATGTAAGGCGCAACAAGGATGATGTTGCGCTTGAACGACTGCGCCGTCGTGCAGGGTCTACCGGTGCGGGCATCCACCACTTGCAATCCCATGAGGTTCTTGCCGAAACCGCGCCCATTGAAAAGCGCGTCTTTGAAAAGAACAATCACCGGCATAATTAGTTTCGGATCGAAAAATTGGTTCATGAACGGGATAAAGGTTACGGGGACCGAAATCATTACGCCGATAAAATAGGCGCAGACAAAATCGATGAGCAAGGCGCCAGCGCGCTTGCCTGGTTCAATCCGAACCGCCGGGGCTTCCTCCCCTTCGGAATCCTGCCACTGCTCATGACCTTGCATCCCTTGCTGATTGGGGAGTTGAGCGGGGTATTGATTGTCGTCTTGTTGATAATCCTCGTTGAGATAGGCGCGGTTGTAAGCACGCTGGCCTTGCGGAGGCTTGCCCACGGGCTTTCCAGGCTGCTTCTCAGGGCCCCCTGCCCGGTTGCCAAAGGATTTCATTATTACTGTCCTTCCTTCTGGTTTTCGCTGACCGGTTTTTTAGCTGAGACCCGGCGGTCTTAAGCGTATAGCGCCTTTCGAGCTTTCCTAATCATACATATTTCGATCACGAAGTATGTACCAAACTCACCTCTCTTGGTATCTATACCCGTATTTAATAAACTGACCCTGCATTCTTGACACAAGCTTTCTCGGAAATTGAACAAATAGTGATGGGTTCGAGGTTCGGGCTCCATGAAATGTACGATTTAACCACTACGCCGAGCGCTTATGACTTAGGCGAGGCTGCTTTTATGAGAGGAACGCTGAAAATGGTTGAGACAGTAATCGTAGACGGTTTGCGCACCCCATTTGGAAAGCTTGGCGGCGGGCTGAGCACGGTTTCGGCAGTAGATTTGGCTGCCTCGCTCATAGCTGAGCTGGTCAAGCGCAACAACCTCAAGGACGAAGTCGTCGACGAAGTTATTCTCGGCCAGGTCGTTCAGGCCGGGTGCGGGCAAATTCCCTCCCGCCAGGCACTTCTGAAGGCCGGCCTGCCCAATACCTGCGAATCAACAACCATCAACAAAGTCTGCGCTTCAGGAATGCGCGCCGTCACTCTAGGCGACCTGAGAATCCGCGCCAATGACGGCGAAATCATCATTGCCGGCGGCATGGAGTCGATGAGCCAGGCTCCTTATTTTGTAGACGCGAATGCGGCCCGTTTCGGCAAACGCATGGGTCACGTCGCCTTTCAGGACTCAATGATTCACGACGGTTTGGAGTGTCCGGTCGCCAATGTACACATGGCCGTGCATGGCGCCAAAGTCGCTGAAGAATTCGGCATCACCCGCGAAGATCAAGATGCCTGGGCACTGAGAAGTCACCTCAAGTCGCTCGAAGCTGCAGCCAAAGGTCGCTTTTCCGAGGAGATTTTGCCCGTATCGGTGAAAAAAGGAAAGGAAGAAAAGAGCATCTCGGTTGATGAAGGTCCGCGTGGCGACACTAATTTGGAAGCGCTGGCAAAACTAAAACCGGTATTTTACGAGCAAGGCACAGTCACCGCCGGCAATGCCCCCGGAGTAAATGACGGCGCGGCAGTTCTCTTGATCATGAGCGCCGACAAGGCCAAGTCGCTCGGTCTCAAGCCGCTGGCCAAGATTGTTTCTCATGCTTCTATTGGGCAAGACGTTCCGTACCTGGCAACCACTCCAGCCCTGGCCACTGAGAAAGCTTTGAAGAAGGCCGGATTAAATGCAAAAGATCTCGACTTGATGGAAATCAATGAAGCCTTCGCTTCGGTTGCTTTGAAATCGATGCGCATGCTCGGAATTCCGGAAGAGAAGGTCAACGTAAATGGCGGCGCCATTGCCCTCGGTCACCCGATCGGAGCCAGCGGTGCGCGAATACTTCTTACACTGGCGATGGAAATGAAAAAGCGTGGCGCAAAATTGGGCGCCGCTGCAATCTGCTCCGGCACCGCCCAGGGTGACGCAGTCATTCTCTCGCGCGAAGGACTCGAATAAGACGAGACTGAAAACATGTCAGATTTTCACAGGAAAATCTAACAGGTTTTCTCATTAGAAAAGCCGCGATAGAGCGAAGTTAGTCCTTTTTCGCTTGGGGTGCAGGTGGTGAGTAAACAGCTAAATCTCGACGTCAGGGAAACCATTGAGAAACTGAGGAAAGAAGTGGAGCATCACCGCTTTCAGTACTATGTTCTCGACAATCCCGAGATTTCCGATGCTGACTTCGATGTCATTTTTCATCAACTGGAAAAGCTGGAAAAGGAGCACCCTGAGTTCTTTTCCGCGGATAGCCCCACCCAGAAAGTGGGGGCTGTCCCTTCCACTGAATTTCTACAAGTAAAACATCGCATGCCACTGCTCAGTCTTGCCAACGCGATGTCTGAAGACGATCTCGATAAGTGGGAAGAACGCCTCGGACGCGGGTTGGATTTCGACGAAAACCAGCTAAAACAGCTGAAGTACGTTTGCGAACTCAAGATCGACGGATTGTCGATTGCACTTACATATAAAGACGGGCAGTTTGTCGAAGGTGCCACCAGAGGAAATGGTGAAGTCGGCGAAGACGTCACTAATAATTTGAAGACTATTTCGGCCCTGCCAAAAGAGTTGAAAGCTCAAGCAAATACTTATTCCGGCGGCGTTTTAAAGGTTCCGGACATGCTCGAAGTGCGCGGCGAAGTCTACATGCCCGTCAGCAGTTTTACACAACTGAATGAAGCACTCGTTGATGAAGATGAGCCCACTTTTGCCAATCCCAGAAATGCGGCCAGCGGTTCTCTGCGCCAGAAAAATCCACGTACAACGGCTAAGCGCAAGCTTTCTCTGTTTGTCTATGCGGCGTTTGTCACCGACAAAGAAATTGTGGATCCGCCAAATCATTTCAGCGAGTTGGAATTTTTGAAATTGCTCGGTTTTCCAACTGAGGCAAACAGCAAAGTCGCTGTCGGCATGGACGAAGTAAAAGCATTTTGCAAAGACATAGACACCAGGCGCCATAGCTTCGACTATCAGACCGACGGTGTGGTGGTTAAGCTGGACCAGCGTTCGTTGTGGAATGCTCTCGGTGCCACATCGCACAGCCCCCGCTGGGCAATCGCTTTTAAGTATCCGCCGGAAGAAGCGGAAACTCATCTAGACGATATTCAGTTTGAGGTGGGCAGAACCGGTGCCGTCACGCCGGTTGCCATTCTGTCACCTGTTAAGCTGGCCGGCACGACAGTGAAGCGCGCCAGCCTGCACAATGCCGACCAGATTCGCCGCCTCGATGTGCGCGTCGGCGATACGGTACTGGTTCGCAAAGCCGGCGAGATAATTCCGGAAGTGCTGTCGGTAAAACTGGACAAGAGAAAAGCCGACAGCGTCCCATTTGAGTACCCGACCAGATGTCCGGTCTGCGGTCATGCACTGGAGCGCGAAGCAGATGAAGTAGCATTCCGCTGCCCGAATACTTATGGCTGCCCTACTCAGACCAAGCGGCGCATCGAGCATTTCGCCAGCCGCGACGCCATGAACATTGAGGGTGTCGGCGAGGTTTTAGTCGATCTTTTGGTCGATCAAAATCTAATCAAAGACGTTGCCGATCTCTATAGATTGGACCTTGAAAAGTTGAAACAACTGAAGTGGAAGGACAAAAAGAAAGGCGAAGCCGGCAGAGAAAAGCAGGGCGTGAAGTGGATAGAGAACGTCCTTTCTGCTTTGGAAGAATCGAAGAGTCGACCGTTTGCCAATTTCATTCATGCCCTGGGTATTCGCCACATTGGCTCATCCGGCGCGGAGTTGCTTGCCAGCCGTTTCAATTCGGTCGAAGAGCTGGCAAGTGCCACCGCTGAGGATATTCTTGCAATGGACGGCATGGGTCCGGCAATCGCTCAGTCCGTGGTCGAGTTTTTCCAGAGCGATTTGAGCAAGCAATTGATCTCGGACTTGCGCAGCCTGGGCGTTCAAATGCAGGTCGCAGACAGCGAGTTAAACGCCCGAAATGCCATTGAAAAGACACTGGCGGGCAAGACTTTCGTTCTCACCGGTACTATGGAAACGCTCGATCGGGCGCAAGCGGAAAAAATGATCAAAGATAGAGGTGGAAAAGCCTCGGGCTCTGTTTCCAAAAAGACCGATTATGTGGTGGCGGGCGCCAGTGCGGGCTCGAAGCTGGCAAAAGCGCAAGAACTTGGTATAACAGTTCTTGATGAGGCCCAATTCAAAGAGATGATGGGAGTCTGATCCTCTGGAGATCTTTAACTTTGGACAAAGTGCTGAGAACTGCCCTTGCATTTACTCTCCTCCTCTGCCTTTTCTCGACCCCGATCATGCCGTCCTGCGCCAAGTCCGAGCGAGGCAAGGGACACGTCTTGCCGTCGGAAGCTCAGTACGACATCGGCATCAGCAAATACAAAGGAAAAGACTACGACGGCGCCGTCGACGCCTTCAAGCAGTCTATTTACTTTGCCAGAAACGAGTACATGCCCCAGTCGTGGTACTGGCTGGGCGTCACCTATATGGTCAAACATGAAGATACCAAAGCAATCGAGGCTTTCAAGAAACACCTCGAACAAGCCGTAGGACCATCATGGGAAACACACATTCACCTCGGACACATTTACTTGCGCAATAACCGACTTAACGAAGCCGAAGATGAGGCCCGGCGCGCGCTGGCTGATTATCAGGGGCAATGCCCGAAAGCCTATAATCTCTACGGACTGGTTTCAAAAGCTCGAAATGATTACGACGGAGCGGTCGGCTGGTTTCTTCAAGCACTCGGTGACGCGCCCTGGAGCTACACTGAAGCCTGGATGAACTATGCCGACATGTTGATGTGGGCGAAAAGATGGCCCGCCGCCATCAATCAGTTTTCGAAAATGCTAGAGAGCGAAAAAACTCTGAAGGGACTGGATGAAGAAACCATTTTTACCAGTCGCGGCAAGTGCTTGCTGGCGCTTGGCGATCACCAGCGTGCGCTGGAAGATTTTCATAGAACGCTAAGTATTAACAAAGATAATGCCGAAGCTCATCTGAATCTGGCCATGATGTTCGATCAGGAACGCCACATATCATCAGCGATCAAAGAGTACAAAGAATTCTGCCGCACTTGCGCTGAAGTGAAACGCACGTCGGCTGTGAAACAGAGAATAGCCATGCTCGAGCAGATGCTTCAGCCCAGCCAAGCCGCTCCCGAAGCCCCGCAGCCGTCTCCTTACATGCGCAAGCAACAGCAAGAACAGCAAAAGCAAGAAGAGCAAAAGCAGTATCAGCCGCACGAATCAGGCTTCTAGGGGGGCGACCCCATGCGTCGCCCGGTTCGATGCTAAACTGCCAGCCTACTTCTTCCCAAATCTAGAACCTGTACAAAATGCGCGCACAGGCTCTGTTTTTCTTTTTTCCTGCCATTCAGAGTGATCTACTTGCCTGTATAAGCCGGTGTGCGTTTTTCCACGAATGCCTTCACGCCTTCGGAGAAATCGTCAGAGCGTCCGGCAATCTCCTGCAACTGAGCCTCATATTCAAGCAATTCTTCCAGGTCCGGGAAGATGGAGCGATTGACTGCGCGCTTGGTGAGGGCAAATGCCTTGGTCGGGCCTTTGGCCAGTTTTTCTGCCAGTTCGCTCGCCTCTTTCATAAGAGTATCGGCGGCCACGATTTTGTTTATTGCCCCCAATTCCAGAGCTTCTTTTGCTTCCATTTTGTCGGCCGAGAGCATCAAGTCGAATGCGCGGGTAACTCCTATCAAGCGGGGCAGAAGGAATGTGGCACCTGAGTCCGGGACCAGTCCGACTTTGGTGAACGATTGAATGAAGCTGACACCTTCGGCAACGATGCGAAAGTCGCAAGCAAAGGCAAGCGATGCGCCGGCACCGGCAGCGACACCATTAACGGCTGCAATTATCGGTTTTTCCATGCGGCGAATTTTGGTGATGATCGGGTTATAGCGGCGGCGGATTGAATCTCCCAGCGAGGGGCGAACACTTTCTTCATGACTGACGCTGCGGCTTTGCAGGTCCTGTCCTGCGCAAAATCCGCGTCCCGCTCCGGTGATCACGATTGCTTTGACGTCTTTGGATTTCTCCATTTCTTTCAAAGCATCTTGCAGGCGAAATGTCAGTTCGTCGGTAAACGAGTTGAGTTTTTCCGGGCGGTTCAAAGTGATGAAACCGACACCGTTTTTAATTTCTGTCAATAAAATTGTTTCTTCAGTCATGATCTTTATACTCCCGATCGATTGATTTGACTTGTTGGTGTCGAAAGTTTTGGCGAACTACCG
>JADZFV010000112.1 GCA_020854255.1 Candidatus Melainabacteria bacterium
AAAAAACTAATCTTACTTCCGGCAGCAGCGGTTGAAAAAAGGCGTCAATTCCGACGGATCAATATGAAGAAAAACATTCTACCGGTCATCTCAGATGAAATGTGCGCACGCATGTGGCACAGGCAACTGGTGGTGGCCTCATCAGTAGCATCTGTTGGTGGTGCGCTGATGTTGGCACTTCTCGTATTGATTTTGAGTCCTGGTATTCGGGGAAATGTCAGTCTGCCCCCTTTTGCAGCGGAAGCTTTCGATCAGGGATTAGGTAGAGCCCTCTGGTTTATCGCCGGCAGCGACTGGCGAATAATAGAACAGCTCGTGGAACGGTTTTCATACAAGCGCAGATTCAGCCTCTGGCGTGGCATCGGACTGATGGCAGGATTTTGGGGCGCCGAAGACGAACAACAATTGAAAAGACTCTTCAAGGCAGCATCAACTTTTCGCCCATTTTTTCAGCAGGGCGCCGCGCAAGCTGTATGCATGCGCTTCGACATGGACGATGTCGCAGACCACAACGACGCCGCCGCTAAGCTAATCTGCGGAGCCTCAACTTCTGAAGTAGCCGACCTCGCCCGCACACGCATGGAAAAATTTGCCGGCGAAGTTCTGGACAGCAAGATCTACTTTTCCTGGCAGAACGAACTTGTTGATTTCTTCTCCGAAACTGCCACCAGCAAGAAAAAGACAAACGCCACCAAATACAACACCAGAAGATTTTTGCTGGATACACCTTAGCCTTCAGGTGCTGACGTGCCGGCCTAACCCAACGTGCGCTCGTTCTCGGCAGCGCTTTTTTATCGCCGTTAACAGCTGGACAGCGTTGAAGGAATTTCACTTTGTTCATGCAATTTTCATGAATAGCAGTGACATGCCTGCCTGCCTGCCTGCCTGCCTGCCAAATGCTAACTTTTTGACGACACGAATCAAATCGTGCATGTATGGCGAGATGACTCCACACCTAGTGTGACAGTTAAAGCGCTGTTTGGTATCAAGACAACTCTTAGTACAATATCGACAGTGCGCGATGGTGAATTGAACAGATACTTCGGCCGCTGGTGTCTATCCGGGAGTACTGAAAAGTCATTGGAACCCAGGCACGCTGCAATGCGATGCAGAGGGTCTCACTGCAGGCGGTTCTGGAACCGAATTTCATGCTATGCGGCCATATCCAGAACATAGCCCAAGTTATTTAAGTACAAATCCTCCAGCCAATCAAATGCAAGAGAATTATGCGCTATATCAGAGGCCTCTCCTCTATGGTTATCCGATGGGCGTGCTTGCTGGGTTATTAATTCCATCAGGAAGCGGAACAGGTCTTGACACAGGAACAGAAAAAATGGCTGGTTCCTGGCTGGAGACGGAAATTAGGCCTGCCTTGAGAAAGACATGGCTCATAAAAAATGAAGCGTTGGTGCCAGCTAACCTGACCGCCAATGAGGTAATGGGACTTGAATATCACTTCGCTCAATCGTTTTATGTTGGTAGTCGCAGCATCATTGAGCCAAGATTTGATGCTACTTTGCTCTTATTCTGCAATTACCTGATTGGGGAATTCCATTCAAACTCCAATTCTTTGATGGTGACCGTAGCAGCAGTTTAGTGCTTACGGTATCAGTGGAATACCGTTTCTGATAATTGAATCTGGCAAAGGATTGCAGATAACGCGCATTATGTATTACCCAAAGAGCCCTGAAAGGGGCTCTTTGCTCTTCTCATGCGCCTTTTGCCGTCTTGGGTTGCCTGAAATCAAAAGTCATACCAGGTAAATCTTTCCGACTTTTCAGATGCTCAAGAATCGTGTCTACCACTCCCTCAACTCCAACAGCCGGATCGAGACGAAGTTCTAAAGATTCTTCGTCACTCCACTTGCCGTCCTTTGCACGGCCCCAAGATTCGATAAGAAAGCCTCGGTCATAGCACTCAACAGACACATAGATTGAACTTCTTTCTAAGTCATCCCAAGTAGCTAGTTTTGCGTACTTCAAGGTAACGCTCTCTTTCATTGTTGGTCCGTGTTCATCCCAAGACATTTGATCATCAGAAGGCATCGATATTTCGGGCATACCTCTTGCAATAGCTCTCTCACAAGCGGCTATGAATTCAGTACGGTTTCTATAATCGAAAACTTCTACCGGCTCTATCGAAAGATGCCAGCGGCTTGGTGTTCGGGCATCCGTGGGCATGATAGCTCTATCTGCCAAAAAGAAGATTCCCAAGTTGCAATAAGCTTTTGCTTTCATTTCACCACCGTCACTTTGAGTTTTATTGGAGCTTTCCCAATAGGTAGATTTGTGTTGTATCGCTTTAGCTGTCCACCAATTTTTTCAAACACGCTCTTCTGTTGTGCAGAAATTGAGCCGTCCCGAATACCGATATGCAAGATTTTTTGTTCAATCTCATGCTGTTGCATCTGGAAATCCATTCTAGGCTTCTTTTGCCCCTTGTATAACTCAAGGTCGTGAACATAGCCCCTCAGCCTACTTTCGAGCTTCTTAGGATCAGCATAGCTTTCCGTCGTTAGGTCAATTGATTTCTGCCCTTCTACAATGCCGTCTCGAAAAACCACACGGTCGATGGTTTTGGTTCCCGCTGGCAGGTTCTCACCCAACACAACATGAACATCATTGCCTCTGGGGAATGGCGCTTGCTCCCAAACCTGATCAGGCCCAAGCCGAAGCTCCCCTACCTCAATTCCAGACTCTTCGCTAAATCGAAGTATTTTGCCTGCTGCATCCACGCCCTTATTTACCAGCTTTCCACTTCCGCTAACATCTTCAGCCTTTGACATTAGCACGTGCATAATAGGCTTGTCTGCCGGGCGTCCCAGGTCTAGCGGAAACTTAATTTTCCCGCCGCCTGGTAGCGCCATTTCAGGCGCGGTCAGATCTCCGACCACGTTATCCACGTACCCGATCACATGCTGTCCGGCGGCTGCGGCATCCTCGCTCATCCCCTTCAAGTCGGTGGCTACCTGCCTGCCGACTCCATTAACCGCGTTCACGGTTCCGCTGCCTGCTGCCGTTGCCTCGACGGCAACGGCGTCCATTACTTCGGTAAATGTCTTTGCTTTGGCTAATGCCTTGGCTCCTCCGGCTCCGATTAAGCCATCTGCCGCCATCTCGGTTATCAGCTTGTATTTAATGTGCTCTTGCTCTCTGGGCGGTATCTGACTCCATCTCTCATTTAATGCCCCTCCGAAGTCAGCCAGGTCTTTGAACGGCTTGCCATACTCGCCGGTACAGCCAACGTTAAACAAGTACTGGTCGGCGGCGCTGAATAGCTGCACGCCGCTTACTAAAGTTTCTCCTAGCGCCTTTCCAAAGTTTCCGCCTCTTTCTTCCGATCTTGCCTTGTTGCCTGCAACGACATCACAAGTAAATTCCGCAATGGTGGCCAGGTTCACGGCTATCACTCCCAGCCCTTGCGTTGTGCCGAGTATTTGCCCCCAGGCTCTTTCCCTTTCGTCAGCTCGGTACTGCTCATGCCCGGCCATCAGACCGGCCCCGATAACTTCTAACTGTTGCTCTGCCGGTAGCTCCGCTATACGCCGCCCTGCCTCTAGCCAGCTTTCCTGCGTGTTCTGTTCCACCCGCCCGCGTAGCTTCAGTTTTGCTTGCTCCTGCGTTATCGCCTGGTTTACGCCTCCCTCATCCAAACCGGCGGCATCAATCTTGCGCCGCATCTCTGCCAGGTACTCCATCCTCGCCTTCATTTCCGGCGATAAACTGGCGGCTTCTTGCCTCACCTCCTGCCTGAATGCTTCTCTTTGCTGTCCCTCCGCCTGCTTCTCCACCCACTCCTTAAACAATTTAACGGGCTCCGCTGCCGGGTTCTTGGTTGCTTCAGCCGCTAGCATCGTTCCGGTGTCCATCTGGTCCTCGGTCGGCTGCTCGGCATTCCCCCTTTGCTCCGGTCGATAGATTATCTGGGCTTTCTTCAAGACCTCTGCTATTTGCCCATCTCTGTATGGCTGCGGTAACTTTTCCGCGTTGTCCAGATCTTCCACTAGCGACTTGGCCCAGATGTCGCCTGCCTTTTCCTTCGCTCTCAATTCTTCCGTCGTTATTCTCGGCTCTTGCCTGTGTACCTTGGGGCGCTCGGCTACTACCTTTTGCTTGCCGCTGTCGTCCAGGGCAATTAGTTGGATGCTTTCGAGCTGATCGCCCCCAGCGCTGCCATTGTGAGCATCAGTATTAAGTGCCTGAGCCGCCTTAACATCATTAGCCCCGGCAACTCTTGCATCCCGCACGTCGGCCGCATCGATCGCCATTGTTTCCGACCTGGCTATTAAGACTCTATCGATTTTCTCGGTACTTTCGGAAGCATTCGCCATCAATGCCGACCTCTGCCGCATACTGCCGTTTATATGCCCAGATCACCCCTGAAAGCATCCGGCAACAGCCTGGCAAGGCTGAATAAAAGGGTTTCGTCTCCTCTCTATCCAATTGCATGATCTGTGTCGAAAAATGCGCACTTACGACGTTTGTTTCAAGCAACGAATTAGAATTGGTCGCTCCTCTCTTGCTGATGGCAACGCAAATTTCTCATGAGAATCAGTCGATACGGTCTTGACCATGGCTACGCAAATTTCAACTTGTTCATCGCATGCTCTTTCAGTGATACCATAAGCGGTGGCAACTCAAGTCCCAACGATCCCGACTTTGTTCATGCAATTTTCATGAATCTCAGTGACATCGGTTC
>JADZFV010000113.1 GCA_020854255.1 Candidatus Melainabacteria bacterium
AGTCCAAGTCCAAGTCCAAGTCCAAGTCCAAATTCCGCTTCAAGTTCAAACTCGAATCCCTACACAACAATCCCTGAGGTCAGCCCTGTACCAACTGTCCCTGCGAACACAAATGAGAAAGGAAATTGAAATGTCAAACAAGCCTCTTGCAGTGGCGCTCGTTGGTTACGGATTAGCAGGAGAAGTGTTTCATGCGCCTCTTCTAAAAGCGACCGAAGGGCTTGAGGTAGCGGTAATTACAACGAGCGATTCCGAACGCAAGAAAAAAGCCTCCGAAGCATTTCCCAGTGCGACTATTGTTGATTCCTTTGATATATCGCTCAAGTCACACTCCGAAAAGTTTGAGCTAGTTGTCATCGCCTCACCAAACAAATGGCACCACCCACAGGCAAAAGCCGCCCTGGAAGCAGAAAAATCGGTAGTTGTGGACAAACCTCTGGCAATAAACAGCCGTGAGTGTCGAGAATTAATAGATGTGGCCAACAGGCAGAAGAAACTGCTTACTGTTTTTCAAAACCGTCGTTGGGACAATGATTTTCTCACTATTCAAAAGCTTTTGAAGGATGGAACTCTATCTGACGTGACGCGGTTCGAATCGCGATTTGAGCGTTTCCGCCCCACACTGGATTCAAAAAAATGGCGCGAGAGCACCGGCCCCGATGAAGGGGGCGGATTGCTTTTCGATCTGGGCAGCCACTTGATCGACCAGGCTTGTGTTCTTTTCGGCACTCCCAATACCGTTTATTGTGAATTAGACAAGCGCCGAGCCGGCGTGAGAGCAGATGACGACGTATTTGTAGCGCTCGAATTTGCAGGCGGTGTGCGCGCGCATTTGCATGCCAACATTTTGTCGGCAATTCCCGGTCCAAGGTTTCGAGTTCTGGCCATGAACGGCGGTTATGAAAAATACGGACTGGACCCTCAAGAAGAAGCGCTCAGAAAGGGTATGAAGCCCGGCGACCGAAAGTGGGGGTTGGAAGACGTCAGCCTTTCCGGAAAGCTCGCTGTCGAACGCAACGGCAAAGTTGTAAATGAAATCATGGTCAGCGAAAAAGGCAATTACGAATATTTCTACTCGGCCGTGCGTGATGCCATAGCCAACGATAGCGCACCACCAGTGAATCCGGAGCATGCTGTGCGAACAATCAGCCTGATTGAGCACGCCAAACAAAGTGCTCAATTGGAACGCAAATTAGATTTCCAATCGCTGGTCACAGCTAGATAACTTTGCCGCAAAGCGTTACTGAGTGATTGGTAAAACGAGCCAACCACCAGGGAACTCGATAGGCTGAATGTCTGAGTGCGCGGATCTCTTCACGGTTGAGATTGATTGTCGCCTTTTTGAGGACAGCGGAATCCAATCGATCCGGTCCAAGGTGCCAAAGTGCTCTCATAACTTTGCCGACACGCTGGTTGACTTCGTAGAGCCGCCTTGCCGCCGTAGCTTTGAAATGTACCCTGCGTCCGTGAATGTGGCTGAGAAATGAGCTTGTAGAGGAGCCCTGTACATAAAAAATCGCCTTGTCGCTTGGCGAATCTTCAATTCCTAATTCGTAAGCCGCGTCTTGTCCGTGAACAAAGATTTCTTTGCTGAAGGCCTTTGCCTTCGCAGCAGCAACCTCCTCTACTGAAGGTAGCTTCATCCCCGGATATTTCTTGACGAATAAGCCGCTTGCCAAACGCAAGAGGCTTACCTCGCTAACCATTCTGTAGAGGCTCTGATCGACAGAAGCGCGCGAACCGAAATGCAAAACTTCACGCGTCGAAAAGATCTGCCTAGGAGGCAGCTGGTTTATGTATCTTCGAATGGCGGAAGCCGTCGACACTGGCAACTCCTCGAGACTCGGTATATATGTATACGTATCGTGGCGATAAAAAGTTCAATCGCCCGCAAACCCAGCCTAGGATGGGGCTCCACCTTTTTTCAATTTTATTTGCTTGTTAGATTTTCTCGCTGACAACTAACAAAATTTTCTGTTAGCTTGAATCCAGAAAATCTAACAAACAGTCAAATTCGATTTTTGCCCCCTGACACTCCAGAACCTCCAATCCAGGGCGTTTTAACCGCGCTCGCCCAACCTCGAATTGCGTTAATCCTTTTGCAGACGATTTCTTATAAAATTAGCGTTTTTACACCAGCCAAAGAAGCATCATGAAAAGTGAACAAACCATCGTTTCAGAGTGGATAACCATTGAAGGACCGGCGCACAGCATTCCTGTTTTCACGGCGCAACCAGGTTCGCAGGAAGTCCGTCCTGCACTCATACTTATTCACGAAATTTTTGCAGTCAATGACCACATCAAAGACCTAGCGGTGCGCTTCGCACAAACGGGCTTAAGGGTGTTCGCACCGGATTTGTTTTCCTGCTCTCCTCAATTTCCAAAGGATTCCAAAGCAAAAGACGATCTCACAACCATGCGTGAGGTCTGGGCTGGCATTGCGGATTCCACCTTGATTGACGATCTAAAAGCGGTTTTATCAAAGGTCAAATCTACACCAAATGTCCTTCCTGACGCGATTGGCACGATGGGCTTCTGCATGGGCGGCGCAATCGCTTTTATGTTCGCATCATCGACAAATAAGCTGGCATGGGCGGTAGATTTCTATGGACGCATCAAATATCCTTCGCTCAATGATAAGAAGCCGAAGCATCCTATCGATTACGCAAATTCGCAGACACCGCCAATCTTAGGGATTTTTGCAGGGCAGGACGAGTTGATCACGCCGGAGCATTTAGAGCTCTTCAAAATACAACTTGAAAAACTCAAAGTGCCATTTGAATTGAAAGTGTTTGAAAATTGCCCTCATGCCTTCTTCAACGACAGGCGCGAGCATTACAAGAAAGAAGAAGCTGAGCAAGCTTGGAAGATGACGCTCAAGTTTATTGAAGAACACAGCCGCATTTCATCAAAGAAAAATTGAAGTCTTCCGAGCACAATCAATTGCTGGAGCTCAAGCGCCTGATCAAGGCGGTGAGCAAAAAGCATGCTGATGCAGATCTTCTACAACTAAATCCGGCATTTCTTTCCACAATTGTCTCGATCATTTCTCTCGATGTACTGGTGAGAAATAACTGTTTAAGAAACCTCAATGACGACCATGACATAGATCTTTCGTCACTTAAGCGCGAGGAAATTTACAATCTTGCCCAAAGATTGTACGAGCGAACTCGAGATCTGGCACCGCCTTCCGCTGCCAATGCCATGCCTCCGCCGCTGCCATTGACCACCGGTCAATGGCATGCTTTCAAACAGTTTTTCAAAGCAACAGAAGAACTTCCACTTTTCGCCAGTGAAATTTCCATCAGTCATGCCTATCAACTTTGCTCCCAGTTGAGACGGAAAGAGGCGCTTAACCAGGTTCAGTCATCCAACAAACAATTGAATGTAGACGCGCTCATTTCCTTTACGCAACTCTACACACCGCAGTGGGTCGTCGAGACCTTAATTGCTCAGTGCCTGGCGACGTCCCCAGATTCCACAAAAGAACCCGCAACCCAACTTAACGTCATAGATCCGGCCTGCGGTGCAGGAAACTTTCTCCTGCCGGCATTCGATGCATTGCTCAATACTTACTGCGCCCAGGGAATGTCAGAATCTGAAGCGGTGGAACATCTTTCCAGAGGGGCTCTCAGTGGAGTGGACATAGACCCGCATGGAATCTGGATTACAAGCCTGGCTCTCACTGTTCGTTGTCTTAGACTGAAGACGCCTAAAGCGCTGTCTTTCCAGGGCATCCAACTACTGGAAAGGAAAAACTCGAACGAAAGCATTCTTGGCACTCTCGATCGTAGTTTTGATTCGGTCGAAAGACATCCGCTATCGCGCAGATATTCCGCCGTCATCACAAACCCGCCCTACATTGGCAGAAAGCTTCTCAGCCGGGAATTGAAACAACTTCTTCGCGAGCACTATCCGGACGACAGTCACGATATTTCGGTGGCCTTTACGCGCCGCTCTCTGGAACTGCTGAAAGAGAGCGGTAGGCTCGGATTGATTACGCAATCTTCCATCCTATATCTGCCCAGCTCAAAACAGTTTCGCCAAACATTGATTGAAGACTTCAGTCCAATATTAGTTGTTGAGGCAGGCACAGGCGTTTTTCCTCTGCAGTCCGGCGAAAAGATCGACAGTGTGATCATGGTCATCGAACGCAAAACAAGCGCAGAGCAGATACCGCCAACGCTATTCATCAATTTACGCCAAGAAAAAGAAAAAGCTCAAGCGCTCATATCCGTGCTGCAAAAGCCTGATGTAAACCCACTTGCCTACAAACGTTCGATTCAGTCATTCAGGCGTTTTCCCAATAGCCAGTTCAATTATGCGTGCCCGGACGCCGCCGTGACCCTATTTGAAAAGTTGCCTCCACTGGCGGACTATGCCGAGGTTCGGCAGGGTCTAGCCACCACAGACAATGATCGCTTCGTGCGCTACATGTGGGATGTTCGCCTCGAAGAAATTAACGCAATTTGGTTTCCGTACGTCAAAGGGGCCGGCTCGCAGCGCTGGTGGAGCCCCGTATTGAACGTGGTGAAATGGCAAGATGACGGCTTCGAAATCAAAGAAGCAGTCAAAAAAGCTTATCCCTATTTGAAAGGAAATGTTCACTGGGTAGTCAAAAACGAGAAATACTACTTCCGGGAAGGACTCTCCTTTTCATTCGTTAATAACTCCAATTTTGCGGTCCGCCTGCTGCCGGCCGGTTGCATTTTCGATGTCGCCGCATCTGCCCTTTTTCCAGTCGACATCGACCGCTATGCACTTTTGGCGTTTCTAAACTCAAGCTTTGCCGGCAAGATGGCGCACCTGATCAATCCAACCATCAACTTTCAAGTCGGTGATGTGAAACGGCTGCCAATAGTGCCGTTTAATCGTGAAGAGACACAGGAATTGGCGCAGCTGGCTGCCCTGTGCGTCGAGGCTACCGAAGGCGTTTCGCGACAACGCGACTTTCACATCATTCAATTGCTCCAGCCTGTCGATGCACATAAAGCAGGTTTCCAAAGACCTGCGCCGCGCGGATCATTGTTCAAAGCATACAAAGATCACTGTACTTCAGTAGTTGAAGAGTGGGACCGCATTCAAGAAACCGAACTAAAAATCGATGCAGTGGTGCTGAAAGCTCTCGAGCGCCAAGACATACTCAAAACAGCCGATTATGCAGATCTGGAAAAATGGATCGCCAGAGGTTGCAAAGGTAAAAAGGATCGTGCTGTGGCACCCTTATCCGCCAGAGAGTTCGCGGAGCGTTGGCTATGCTCGATACTCTTACAAAAACTCGTAATCGAAAAACGAGCCTTGATGATTGGTTTTCGAGAAATGGACCATGTCGATCAACTTGCTCTTTCTGGCGAGGAAATTACATGGCTAGAAGATGCACTTCAGATCCCCGTGTCCGACTGGATTTGCAAAGAGTTTCAAAACTTTCAGCGCCGCGAGTTTTTTTACCATCCACCAGCAACCGTAAGTCCAACAGCCGACTCAGATGCTAAGTTAATCGGCGCAGTAAATGAGCTGCGGAGTGACCGCTGGTTTAGAGTCCGCGACAAGCTGGACTGGACAGCCAGAGAACTGGACGAAGATTCTGAAGAAAAGCTGGCTAAGTGGCGTTAATAGTTCTCGCGCACTTTCTCGAAGTCGTTCTTAACCCAGCTGTAGCCTGATTTAACATTCGTCGACGCGACATAGTCTGTTTCGAACTCAACTTTGTCCCTTTGTGATTTCTTGGGGAAGGTCAGTCCGGGATTGCCATTCAGGCTGGTGATTGCTTCCAATAACCCTCTGTCGAAGCGCCTTGAACCGGACGACGAAACGACCACAGGAATAACTTGATTATTCCTCGTCACCGTTAGACGAACGGTGGCGCGTCCAGGCGTGTCGGCTGTTTCGCTCCAGCGCGTATAGATCGCTTCCGACAATTGCTTGTGCCAGCGCTCCCAGGCCAGAACCATTTCTTTCGAACCGCGCTCGGCGCCCATGTCGAATCTGTTTGGCAGATTGGCGAAATCATTCGGTTTCAACAGACCAAGATGAACGCCGTCATCTGACGCACGCCCGGCAAGCGGCTGACGAAAAGCATTTGTATCTACCAGGCCGGCTTTGAAGGATGGAGCTTCCATCGGCGTGGCTCTTTGCAAGCGAGTAGATTCAATTTGTCCTGGAAGTCTCTCGCCGAGATTGCCAGCGGGACGTTTCAGGCGAGTGTTTTCGTCTGCGTGTTCAACACGTCCTTGCAAAACTTTCTGAGCCATTACCGGTTGATTCAAGACTCCGATATTGGCTAATAGAAGCAGTGCGGGAAGTAGTTTCAAAATCAATTTCATCGCCGAGTATCCTGTTTCCATCAGAATTAAGAACTATAGTCCGCCAGTGAAAATTCCCACCATGCCGCCCATAAGTGCCCCTTTCAGCATTCCGGACTTGATTGCGCCGCCTGAATTGCGGCTCCACATCGCCCCCATGGCCGCTCCGGTTATGGAGCCCAGAGCTGCGCGTTTCATGACGCTGGCAGTGCCGCCTCCGCCGCCAGCGAGAATACTGCCGATGCCGCCTCTGTCGAATCTTCTTGACGAGCTGGCGCTGCCAGAATACGAGGGAGATGGACTGAAGGGTTGAACACCATCACCATCGTCTACGCTATTGGAACCATAGTTGGTCCCACGGCTCGCAATGTAGTCGCTTGGCACTTGCCTGCGCGGAGCCGGTGCGTATGAGGGTCCGTCATCTTCCTGTTGTGAGTTGTCGTAAGCGCGAGCATTGTCGTAGCCGCGATTATTGCCGGAAGTACCGCTGTTTCCAGTGCCGCTTGCGCTGCCACTCGCGCCTGTGGCGATGCGCTGATCGAGGTCGGTCAAAGCGTCGCGATAAAGTTTGTTATTCGGTTGAGCAGCCAGAGCCTGATTTAGATTAATACGAGATTTGCTCAAGTCGCCTTTTGCTTTGTATGCTTGCGCCAGAGCAAAGCGAACATCGGAATCATCGGGTGCTTGTTTCACAACCGCTTCCAGCTGCCTGGCGGCGCTGTCGTATTGGCCGTTCTTATAGGCGCTTGACGCTTGCGCAATCATTGATTTCAGATTGTCGCGTTTGGCAGCTTCTCTTAGATGTTCGTCTCTTTGTCTTTGTTGCTCAGCTTTCGCGATTCTGTCGGCATTCTCTCTGCGCTCGATTTGCGCGATCGCATCTCTAAATTCTTTGTCTGCCGGGTTGATTTGGTTGGCCATGCGGTATTCGCTCAAAGCGTGTGCCACGTCACCGCGGGCCTCGGAAATGGCACCCAAATTGAAGTGGGCATCCGCATTGCGCGAATCTAGTGAAAGAACCTTTTTGAACATCCTTTCTGCTTCTGCCGTTTCTCCCTTTGTGTACAGGTCGGTTGCTCGTTTGAGCATCGCAGTCGCTGCATCTGCAGGACTTGCCGTGTCCGGCTCGTCATAATTAGAAAGCGCCTGGGGCTTCGGCTCTTCGGCCTTGCTCCATGCGCTCTTGTCCAGTCTGGGCGCCATGGGCGGCGCCAGAAGATTGGAGGCACTGCGAGCTGAAGTTACTGCAGTATCAAGATTAGCCAGGCGCTCTGAGACGGAGCCTGTTTTCTCAACGCCGAAGACACGGTTCTCCAGGGTCGCAAGGCGTTCTCTCTCGGACATGCCCTTTTGAGTTCTGGACAGAAGCGAGTTCTCAATCTTCTCGAGACGGGCTACAGTGCTTAAAGACGCGGACGAAGGTGCGGCTGCGAAGGCAGGAGCAACGGTGCCAACAAACAAAAACAAAGACAGCGCCAGACTTAGCACTTTCTCACCACCAACTGCCTTTCTCTGCATAATCGTGCTCCCACACAGAAGACTGCTGCATCCCTGCATGGGTTAATCGACGCGAAGGCGAAATTTATGTTCCGCCGATTCAGTTGCCAGAATTGAGGATTTGCGAGTCGAGATCTACGTCTTATATGACAAGTGAAATCCAGCTCTTTAGTAAAAAGAGAGTCAAAACTGGTCGCGGACTAGGGTCACTTCTTCTTCCACCACTGGCGGTCACCGGCGGCATAAGGCACAGTCAAGGGTCCCCAGTCACCTTTGCCGCTCACCGCCATTTCAAACGCTTGCGGTTTGGTAAAAACCTCTTCAAGAGTAAGGTTGCGCCTGAGCCTGGCGCCAACCGCCTCATAAACCGCCCAATCACCGCTGCGCTCCACCAATTTCAGGTTCAGGCCGGGTTGGGCAAGCAGCCTATCGACTACCTTGTCGCTGGCGATAACCATCTGTCGACGCGAATTTGCGCCGGCTCCCACCCTCTCTAACTGGTGAGGATGAAAGAAAGAATCGACACTATTTTGAGAATAGAACATGGCCGCCGGCTTAAATGTATTGAAAATGGCTATGTCAACGTCCTTTCCCCGCAAATGCTCTGAGAGAAGCTTTAAATCATCCCAGCGTTTTTTGGATCCCAACTGAAATCCGACAGGCTGGCACAATGCAGCGGCAAGAGCAAATCCGCATGCAAATGCGGCTACAGCCGGCTCAATCTTTCCGGCTTTGTAATAACGCCAACAAAAAATCAGACCAAGAGCCAGACAAGCCGTACCAGCTGCAATCGTAAGCTTTCCTATGATCTCAGTTTTAACAAGGATGAAGGCGGCGATCGGCCCGGCGACAATTAGAACGATCCCTAGTATGGCAGCTGCTCCAAACAAAATTGCCGCTCGCCCGCGCCCCTCTCCGGCAGCTGAGTGATCGAGACCCTTCATCCACTCCTCCACTTTGATAGCCACACAGACAGTAAAAGGTGCAAAGGAAGGCAAAATGTATGTGTCCATTTTGGTTTTCGAACAACTGAAAAAGAGAAACTCGCTCAAGCCCCAAACAAGAAGATAGAAGAGAAACAGCTGCTTGCCTAATGGAGAACTTTCCTCTCTCGATTGAGGCTCTGAAACTTCATCCTCACAAGGAGACCCCGGCATTAATGCCGGGGTTTGACTCTCGCCAGACTGAGGTTGGCTGGTGGTTTTCAGTTTCAGACCGGATTTCAAAATCGAAACGCCGGCAAACGGAAGCAGAATTATCCAGGGGGCAAAACCGTATCCGATCACAGGCAAGTAGTACCACCAGGTGCTTTTGCCCAGATTCGTATGACCGGCAAACCGCGCGAAATTCTCATAGAAGAAAAACACAAGCAAGAAAAGTCCCTTTGTGGCCGCGTCGATTGCCACATACCAGGGCAAGACAATCACCCAGAAAATAACCGCTCCCAATGCCGGTCGGAGACGATGAAACCAGATCTTCAATTGGGTTAAACTCGGACGAGCAAGGACAAGAAAAACAATGGTTCCGGCCAGAAATAAAATTACGCCAGCCGGCCCTTTGGTTAAAACCGCCAGGGCAAGGGCTGTATGAAACACCCACCACCAGCGCTTTTTATCTAACAGCGCGCACATGGCGAATGAAAAAACAGTCAGATCTACAAAACAAGTGAAGGCAATATCAATTGGAGACAGTCGCGTCACCGCAATGATCAAAGGCGAGGAGGCTATAACCAATCCTGCCAACAGACCGGCAAATTCAGACTTGAAAACACGAGCGACCAGGTAAGTGGCAAAGACGAGCAAAGTGGCAAGCAATGAAAAAGCTATGCGTGCAGAAAATTCGCTCACACCAAAAATTTGGTAAGGAATTGCCATCAGCCAGAATGTGAGAATCGGCTTCGAGAAGTAGATTTGATAGTTGAGGTGAGGAGTGATGAAATCTCCACTTTCGACCATCTCTCTGGCCGCTTCGACATAATAGCCCTCGCCGGGATCGGTCACACCAAACGAAGACATACCAAGGAAAAACAGACCGAGGCAGGCAATTGCCAGTATCATCATTGACCGCTTTGTGGTCAAAGTCATGCCCTGAGACTCATACCGTTATAAAGGAAACGGAGACGGAAACGAAAACAACAATGCTCAGCCCGGCAACTCATGAAATTGTCGTCCTCTTTCCCCAGACATATCTTTTCAGAAGTGGCGCCGGGCGGAATCTTTCCCCATAGGCATCGAAATGTTCTTCGATCATACTCAAGCAGGTTTCCAGCCCCAACTGAGTCGCCATCGCCAGTGGACCGGTGCGCATTCCCAGCCCGGCGCAAAGAGCCGGATCCAGATCTTCGGGAGCACAAATGCGTTCTTGCAAACAGAGAAATGCTTCATTGATCATGGGCAAAAACAAACGTTCCGGCTTAAATTCGAGGCCTTTCGACTGCTTGTCCTTAACTTTCTTCTGGTCTGCATGCACCGTATTTAGTATCTCTGACATGGCTGGATTGGCGCCTGAGCGCTTGCGGGTTTCTCTGTCATACGCATAAAATCCGCCCATAGTCTTCTGTCCAAGCAGATTTTTTTTCACCAATTGTTCGAGGATCGGGCAGGGCGCAAAACGTTCACCATATTCCTGGAAATTGAATTTCGCGACTGCCAATCCTATATCGGCACCGTTCATATCTCGAAGGGCCAAGGGGCCAATCGGCATTGCCACATCGCAAGCGGCTTTATCGATGCCTTCAATATCGCAGGCGCCTTCAAGCAAGCACCAGAGAGCTTCATTCATATAACGGCCCAGCAAGCGATTGACCAGGAATGACGCGCATTCCTCGACGCGCACAGCCAATTTGCCCAGGGACTGGCCCAGGCTAATTGCTGTATGGACGGTGTCCTGGGATGTCTCCAGTCCGGGAATTACCTCAACCAGTTTCATCAAATGGGCAGGATTGAAAAAATGCATGCCCACAACTTTATCTGCACGTCTTGTGAAAGAGCCAATCTGGGTGATTGAAAGGCTGGAAGTGTTGCTGGCAAAAATGGCATCGACACCACAGAATTCGTCGAGACTTTGAAAAACCTTTTTCTTTATATCGATATTTTCAGCCACCGCTTCGATCACAAAATCGACATCTGAAAAACGCGAATATTCAGTCGTAGCTTCAACGAGGGCCCGCTGTGCTTCGGCTTCTTTCTTGGACATTCCTTTGTCGACACGCGATTTTAAAAGGCGATCGATATTGGCCAGACCCTTGTCGACTTGTTCCTGATTGATGTCCATTAAAAAGACCGGAATCCCTTTGGCGATGAAGGCAACCGAAATGGATGAACCCATTGTCCCGGCGCCCACCACAGCAACTCGATTGATTTGCATAGAGCGGTCCTTAGTGAAACTGAAACGTGCCTGTTCAATTACACAAGGCGGCACAAGACACCGGGGTGTGAGATCTCTAAGTCGCCAGGCATTAGTGGATAACCCCAGCCTACAAGCCGGTTATCAACATGCCTGTAATCCCGTCATTGTGCCGTCTGACGAGCTCTGAGAATTAACCACTTGACAATCTTTCGATCATTAAAAACCCATAGCTTTTTTGTAATGTTTCGTTATCATATTTACACACGTTAAGCGTGACTAAAGTTTCTGCCTTCTGCGTACTCCACCTGCGTAAACGAAAGCGCACCAAACCGTGCTACAAAGCGCGCGTCTCAGTGCGAAAAACAAATCATTCTGCGCACAAAGTGCGCTCTATATGAGGAAACCCTTTGCTCAAGGCTGCTTTAGCCGGGAGTTCGGATATGTTCGCCTATCTAATCATCGCTGCCGAGTTGGCCGTTTTGTACACCGTGTTCTGGTACATCTTCCTGCGTGAGCCCAGACCCTACCGCATTAAAGGTGAGATGTGGGGTCGTTATGAATCGAACGCTCTTGCTCGTTATTTCGAAAGCCTCGAACACGAATTCAAACAAGAAACAAATGCCCCTGCCTCCTACAGCCAGAAAAAAAATTGGCCGCATAAGTCAGAGGGAGCGCAAAAAAACCGCCTTCAAACGATGGCCATCTCCAAGCCTGCCCGCCCGCAGTATCAGGGAGTAGTCACGCACAGAGGCTATTGCGCGCCACAACAAGCCAAGAAATATGGCTGGGTGGTTGAGGAACCTAACCGTCTTCAAGACAATCCACTCAAGTTTGCAATACTGCTGGCTGAAAAGCTTGGAAATCTCTCGTCTCGACGCCCATAGCTTTTGCCTGCAGTCACTTATAATCAAGCTTGCCGGTTAATTAGCCGGCAAGCTTTTTTGGAACCAGTCTAATTGACTCTCGATAATTCTCAACCTGAAGATATTGCGGCAAAAGATGCAGTTGAAAATGCATCCACTAATTGGCATTGCGGCGAAAAGAAGAAAGTGATCGTTGAAATTAAGGGTCTGAAAAAACATTTTCCGATTCGAAAAGGTTTTTTCAGCAAACAAGTCGGCGCTGTCAAGGCGCTTGACGGCGTTGATTTGAGCATTGTCGAGGGTGAAACTTTAGGTCTTGTCGGCGAATCGGGTTGCGGCAAATCAACTCTCGGTCGAGTCATGCTCAGACTCTTGCCGGCAACAGCAGGCTCTGTTGATTTTATGGGTGAAAATGTTTTGACATGCGATGCCTACGCCATGAAAAAACTGCGCCGCCAATTGCAAATTGTTTTTCAAAACCCTTATGCCAGCCTCGATCCGCGCATGACTGTAAAACAAATCATTGCCGAGCCCCTGGAAGTGCACAAAGTTTTGAAAGGGGCTGAGCTTTTAAAACGCGTAACGGAATTGCTTGATCTTGTTGGACTTTCTCATCGCATGCAAGAGCGTTATCCACACGAATTTTCCGGCGGGCAAAGACAGCGCGTAGGTATTGCCCGCGCCCTGGCTCTCAATCCTAAAGTGATTGTTCTCGATGAACCGGTTTCGGCACTGGATGTAAGCGTGCAAGCACAAATTCTCAATTTGCTGATTGATTTGAAGCGCGAGTTCAAACTCACTTATCTTTTTATTGCCCACAACCTTGATGTGGTCCGCTACATAAGCGACCGCATTGCCGTGATGTATCTCGGACAAATTGCCGAAATAGGCAATTGCAATCAGGTCTACGAAATGCCGCTTCATCCTTATTCGAAAGCACTTATCAGTGCAGCGCCGATTCCTGATCCGCAAGTGGACAGATCAAAACGCATTTTCCTCACAGGCGATCTGCCCAGCCCCGCCAATCCACCTGCCGGCTGTACTTTCCATACGCGCTGCCCGATATTAAGAGAAAAATGCAGGACAGAGATACCGGACCTGCGCGCCATCGAAAACGATCACTTCTCACACTGCCACTTCGCCGAAGAGCTCTTGAACGTCTCCCAACTCTAAGCCACACGATGCGCGCGTGTTGCCAGCTCTGGTTGCATACGGCTTAATTGACACATCAATGGACGGGGCAATTGGGCTTGATCTCACACGGCAAGTGCCTCATCCGGGCGGAATGCGCTGCCCTTCCGGCAGTTTCGGACGCAAATCCGTATAGCTTCCATCGGTCCTTTGCCAGCCGGCGCCAAAAATTCCGCGGTCAACGATTTCTTGATAGACGCTGAAAACGCATTTGCCAGGGCCGACACCCGCTTCATCTAGAAGTGGCTGTGTCCATTTTCTGAGAGTGACAATTCGCGGAGCACTTCCGGTCACCACCCAGATGGGAAAGCCGGTCTTCAAGAATGCTTGGATTTTTGGCTCCCAGTGGCGAGTTTGCCGGAAATTGCCGGTGTCGATTTCCAAAAGTACCTTAATGGGCTCCATGTGCGGGTAGCTGAAAGCTATGGTCGCATCGGCCTGTTCGTCCACGCTGGTCAAATCGCCCGACAGTTCTCTCCAAAATTCTCGACCCGTCGTAAATTCCAGATTGTGAATCAAACCGCGCTGCTCGGCATCCAGCATTGCCAGCCTGACATCAACCAGCCGGAGGAAATGCTCTTTGTGATAGGTATGCGGTGGTCCTGTGGGAATGGTTTCCCAGGAAATGCCACGATGCTGCTCAAGGGACTTGGCGCCTTGAGTGGTCAAAAAATAGATTAACTCCGGTCTGCCGCGCCCTTCCATGCGTCCGCTCGACGACGAACCGGTAAAGCCGGCTTGCTGCAGCCTTCTCAAGCGCTTGCGGGCTGTTTCATAACTGATGTCAGGAAAGCACAGCCTCGCTAACTGGCTGGAGCTGATTGTACGATGCAAATAAAGCTGCACCAGCGCCCAGATGTCACGCTCCATCAAAACGAGGCTTTTGCGTTTGGGCTTGGATCGTGCTGTTTTTTCAGTCATTTGGATACCTTGGCTCTTTCTGGGATTCCTAAATTGGAGAAAGCGATACGGCCGTCTGACAACGTCCGGATTACTACCCCTAAAATAATTGTAGACCAAGAGTCATTCTTAGAGGCCGGTTTGGCAAGTAAATTTCTCACTGTCTCGTCACAGTGGCCGAAATTGCTTTCACGAAACTTTGCCCTGCCGGTGCATACTGCACCATATATGGTGCAGACTTTGGAAAATTCCGCTTAATTGCCGAGCCGTTTCAGAATGTCCTTGGCGCGTTCGTCACCCATGAACTTTCTCTTCAGACCCTCAATGTCAGTGCCTTCCGGTATTTTATCGCCGTATTTAGCCTTAAGCTTGTCGATCAGACTGTCCGGGTTCTGCCCTTTCAGCTGAGAGGCAATATCGGAGGCTGAGCCACCCGCCTTCTCTTCTGACGCGCCGCCTGAGCTGCCAGGTCCGCCGTCATAAGCAGTTGCAGCCGGACGGTTCTTCAAATCGACTGCCCGTTTGGATTGATCGTCAAGACCTCTATTGACTGCGTCGATTCTCTCTTTGATTTTTTCAGGCGCTGCATTGCTTTTGGTCATCTCTTCGACATATTTAAATGCGTTGAGATAACCGGCAATGCCAATGCCCTGTGACTTGGCGGCATTGATGCGCTTGAGCAAAAGCCCGCGCTCTTCATAAAGTGGACCTTCTGCGACCATCGATTCGATCTGCACCTTAACTTCACCTGCTGGGGGCGGAGCCGCTCCCCCGGGGATCGGCGCGCTCACCACTGCCGGATCGGCAAATGCAAGCAGGGTAAGGGTTTGAAGGCTTCCTATGGCGAAAGCCGCACACATAAAACAGGCAAATCTTTCAAACCGCATAATCTTCTCCACTGGCACTTTTATCTGCACGAACGCGCGACCACAGTCCCCACGTTTTCTATTATCCACCAAGCACAACTTTTATCCCGCTTCCTTCACAGTTAATCAATTCACGGTAAAAACTCCCCGTTGTGCCGTACTCTTACGCTTCTCTTGCTGTACCTGTCGCGCTTATAGTGTACGAACTACGGAAATCGACCTCCCGGAAGTTTCAATATGGCTCCATTCGACAACGGCGAGCAACCATCGCCATCAAGTGTCGGCAGACAAGACGCTCACAACCTTGCTCTCAATGGTGCGGCGCTTCTTTTCGAGGCGCCTTTATCACGCAGCGCCAAGGCGGCACAAGGAGGAGTTATCCCGGCGAAGACAGGCAGCCCGCTATTTGAGCAAGGTTCGCACTCAAGCTTCAGAGATGCAATCAGAAGCAGAGTCCAGGGGACTCCAACCGGCGCCTATCAGGCAGGCGAGGTAGCAAACCCCAGTTTAGACGAGCCGGTCGGCCAACCAGTTGTGCAGCAGGGAGACTTCCCACAACGTTATCCCACGGTCAAAGACCGCGTGCCGACACCAGTGAGCAACCTTCCGGGTCTGAAATTCGCACCACCGACAAAGACAGAACTTTCGATTATTGAAAGCACGCTCAGCAAGAAAACCAATCTGGATGCCCCTTACACGAGTAAAACTACCGATCAAGCCAATACGCTTTTCGAGTCACTGGCAAGAATCGGCTCATCGGCTTATTTCATCAACAGAGACTACGCAAAGAGAACGGCCGCAGTTGAAGCAAAAATTGCCTCGACTCCCCTGGTTACAAGCGGCACCGTACAACACTTCCAGGTCGCCAGAGACGGGTTGCTCAATAGTCTCAAAGTGCCAATCCAGAACGCTGAAGTGGGAATGGAAGCGCTTTACAAAAGCTATCCGCTCGACCTTTTTCAGGGCACTTCGATTGCAAAGTTGAATGGAAGCGGCAAAATCATGATGCCGCATCCGTGGGATTTTGAGAAGCTTACCGCGGCCGATCAAGTCGTCGCCGAAAGATATCTGAGACTGACCTCGTTAAAAGAACAGCTTGTGGCCCACTGGCCTCCGGTGGCCAGTACTCAACTGGGTCACTTGCCGGTTAATGTTCAGGGCATGCCGATTGTTCAGGCTGAAAATCTTGTTGCCGAAGCGGCACGCTTCGATGCGGCAGGCTCTAAATTTACAGGCGAAGTGACAAAGGTTTTGGCAAACAACAACGCCTTGCGTGCTGCCAACACCAATCTCGTCTTTAAGAGCGTCGGCACACTGGCCGGTGCCTGGGTCACCAATACTGCGGCCGATGTTCTCATCAATACTAAGCACGGTCCGTCAAAAGTAACATGGGCCGCAGATCTGATATCACCGGCGGTACTATTTACCAACAAAACAATGCTGACCAAATTCGGCGTCGTCACAGGCGCACACGTGCTCGCCAAGCTCTACGACAAGTGGACGGAAGAAGAATGAATCAGTGTCGCGATCTCTTGAATTGAGAACGAAAGCGGCAACTAGACAGGGATGTCTGCGTCGATCTTTGCCGCCAGGCGGCCGCGCTTCTCATCTACACGCCAGAGCAAAACCAATCCACCGATAAAAAAGACCGCACAGGAAAGAAGTGCCACTCGATAGTTATTGCCGGACAAGTGAGTAACAACGCCGAAGGTGACGGCGCCAATACAGGTGGCCAGCTTGTGGGCCATTCCCCACAAACCAAGAAACTCGCCCGAGCGTCCTCGTGGTGAGAACTGTCCAACCAGAGCCCGCCCGGCAGAACCGGTCGCGCCCATAGCTACGCCCACAAAATTGGCGGCAATCCAGAGATGAACCTTTTCTGTGGCCATGCAGGCGATCAAAATCGCCACTGTCCAGATGCTCAAGGTAATCGCCAGCGTTTTGATTGCGCCGATACGATCCTGCACCATACCAAACACAGCGGCACCTACGGCTGCTGTTACGCTGACGACCAGAATCATGACGACAGAATCGGAAGCAGTGAAATGCAAAACTTGTTGAGCCTAAACAGACGCCAGGTGAATTACGGTGGTTGAGCCGCAGCTATATACGCACAAGGTGAGCAGGAAATTGAAAAGGTCGCGGTAGTGCCTGGCATGATTGATTGTGTGCCTGAGCCGATCGAAGCCGACCTTTATATAGTTTTTGCCGACGACATCGCTCAGCGGAGTAGCTCTTTCCTTGAGAAAAATGAATGTCGGCAAGGAGAATACGAAAAACAAAATTGCGCAAATCAGCATTGCGAAAGGCACATATTCAGTCTGCATCTGCCCGTGGGCTTTGGCCCAGGTGAAGTACAAGAAGCATAATCCAAGCGCAATCAGGCTTCCGACATAACCGGCGCCCCATCCGATCGAAGAAATTCTGCCCATATTTTCCTGTGTGGACAGCTCAGGCAGGAAGGAAGCGATCAGATCCTCACCTGTTCCAAAAAAGAAATTGGCCAGAGTCAGTGCGATTACTGCTCCCCAGACTTGGCCGGGAGGGATCATACTGAGGGTGGCCGTACACAAAATGCAAAGTACTGTAGTCACGAAAAGCAATTTCTTCTTCGCAGCCATTGCATCGACTATGGTGCCAAGAACAGGCGCAGTGAGCACAATTGCCAGTGCGGACAGAGGAATGATGATTACCGACAATAAGAATGTTCCAAATTCTTTTCCGCCTGTCGCCTGGCCGCAGATCACTTCCACGAAATAGGCGTTGTAAACAGCAGTAGCAACGACAGTGCCATAGGTTGCATTGGCAATATCGTAGGCGGCCCAAGCGGCAATTTCGCCCTTGGTCGCCCGACCATGTTCTACAATGGGCGCGCCGCTTCCGGATTCCACGCTCTTCTCTCTCTCAAATGCAGGCGCTTTGCTCATTCAATTAGTGAATATCCTAGCGAATATCCTAGCGGTCATTATATAGGCTGGGACCAAAGGAGACTCGCCTACCCAATCTGATTGTCGTTCAAATTCTCAGGTTGTTCCCGAATGACGGCTAATGATCCACGCACAGTCCAGAAAATTGCTCGGCTAAACTTTCCTCATGCTCAGTCAATTCAAGTCGCTGCTTACAACGCTTACTTGACGGAGCTTTTGTGCAAGAGCCAGTCGACCACGACCTCGAAACAGATAATCTAACTGTCTGCCAAACGCTTGTCAGTAAGTCTTTTATCGCCTCTTTGATAGTGGCTCAATGGGGTTGGGTGATGGACAAGCGAACATATCCACACCTACCCATCCTGGATAGCCTTTCAACAGCACAGATGTTTGAGCCGCTCTTATACGCAGTGATGGTTACTGCTTTGCTAGCTTTTAACTTCAACTCTCGAAAGATGCTTTCAGCTGCCACTTTTGCAATCGCCGCCTCAGCCACAATCGAGCCCGATCAAACCCGGCTGCAGCCCTGGCTTTACTAGTTTTCAACAATGCTTTTGCTTAGTGCCTCGCTCAAGTACGATAATTCCTCAAGCGCTTGCTCTAGTGTTCTAAACGCTGTCAGAATTTGCCTTATGAGCACATATCTCTTTGCCGGCGTGCAAAAATTGAATTTCACTTTTCAAGCCCGATTCTCTGCAGAAGATAATTGCCATAGTGCTTTTCCTTGACTTGCCGGTGCTTAATTTTTACGGGTGCTGGGACAATTACCTTTCCTTTTTAAGCACCCCGCCCTTAAGGGCCGGGTTTGACCGGCTCTATGTTCAGGCAATGTTCCTGTCCTGCGCGTTCAGATTAATGAAGAGGACGAGGCCCATCTTCCGCCGTCGCTCAGGCAAGCAACAGATACAAGCGACAGGAATGCACCTAAATTGATAGTGGAAAGATGGGCGCTGGATGAGCTGGGGATCCCGGGTTATCTGGAAGTGCCAGGTCTGGAAAGGCTGGCCGAAAAGATCCATCAATCCGGTAGATTCAACAACTGTCAGATTTACATCGAGACCTATCCAAGGTTTTTCAAAGGTGAAAAAAGCCTGAGACAGTTTTTTTATCAGCAGCTGAAAGCCGATGAAAAGGCTGAAAAGAGTCAGGAGATTTGTTTTAATTCTGGGAATAAACGTAAAAAGGCGTTTTGGCGGATGCCCCGATTGAAACTGGCCGGGAGTTGGTTGATGACAAAGTTGGCATGGAGCGTGGCGGCCGTTACGGACCGCGGGCTACATCGCTCAGAAAACCAAGACAATTACTACATAAGCCCCGATATGAGGGTTTTCGTTGTCGCCGACGGTATGGGTGGGCTCAAGGGCGGAGCACGGGCCAGTAAACTGGCGGTTGATGCTGTTGAGGCTCACTGGAAGGACAATCCACCTGATTATTCTGACCGCGAAGCCGTACAACAGTGGCTGGTGGATGCTGTCGCCAACGCCAATCAGAGTGTTTTCACCGCCGCCTCGCAAGACGAATCTGTCCAGAATATGGGCACAACAATCGTTGCCGGCGTTCAGACCGAGGCCAATACTCTGCAAATCGCCCATGTCGGCGATTCCAGGGCATATCTTGTTCGCGAAGGCAAGACAATCGTGCTTACTCAGGACCATAGCGTGGTTATGGAAATGGTACTCAAAGGTCAGCTCACGCCTGAGCAGTTCAAGAACAGCCCATTTCGCCACTACCTGACCCGCTGTGTAGGTCATTCAGGCAAAGTGGAAATCGACCGCACTCCAGTGGAATTGCAGTCTGACGACTTGATACTCCTCTCTTCGGACGGACTTTCTGCTGTGCTTGACGAAGAGCAAATATTCCAGGAACTGAAAGACTCAAATACGCCCAAAGAAATCTGCGATGCGCTTCTAAAGTCGACATTGGACGGCGGCGCGCCGGATAACGTCACTATTCTGGCAGTCAAATACAGCGTGCCGAAAGAAAAAGCCAAGAAAAAGAAAGAAAAAGAAAAGGCGAGCGAAGACCAGGCTCAAGTCAATCGCTAAGTTTGTCTAGTAGAATAACCAGTGCAGAAATCTGTTGCACCGCAGATGGTTGCATGGCATTCAATGGAGAACCTCTTTCATGGCGACGACCTTTAGAAAACTGCTCAACTTGAACAATGAGAATCAAAGCCTCGCCGAAAGCACCCTGGTAGTCGTAGACGCGCAAAGAGAGTATCTGGACGGCAATCTGCCATTGACCGGAATTGAGAAGGCTCTAGACCAAATAGCACACATTCTCTACCGGGCTCGCAGCCTGGGCACCAATATTATCCACGTGCAGCACTTTTCTCCCATAGGGGCGCCTCTTTTCAACCCGGACGGCAAATTCGTAGACATCATCGACACTGTAAAACCAATCAAAGCCGAGTCTGTCATAAAGAAAAGCCTGCCTGACTCTTTTGCCAATACCGAGCTGGACGAACGCATCAAAGCTTCAGGAAAAAAAGATCTGGTCGTTGTCGGATTCATGACGCACGCCTGCATAAGCGCAACCGTACGCTCCGCGTTAAACTACGGCTATCACACAACAGTGATTGCCAATGCATGTGCCACGCGCGATCTTCCGGACCTTCAAAATGATGACATTCCGGCCAGCACCGTCCACGATGCCACTATGGCTGCGCTGTCTGACTTGTTTGCCCGCGTGATAGCCGACGAGAAAGCACTGAAAAATTGAAC
>JADZFV010000114.1 GCA_020854255.1 Candidatus Melainabacteria bacterium
AATTCAGGCATTTCAGACCTTATTCATCAATTAGGCAAAATAGAATGCGGCGCACAAAATCAAGTAGACAGCCAGTAATTGTACGCCTTCCAGCCAGTTGCACTCACCGTCGGTGGCGACGTAGCCAAGGATGATTACAGACACGACAATGGAAAGCAGCTCGAATTCAGAGAAGAGAAGCCGCATCGGGTGGCCGAGAAAAAAGCTGGAAAAAACGATGACCGGCGCCACGAAGAGCGCGATTTGCGCGCCTGAGCCAAGGGCGATGTTCATGGACAGGTCCATTTTGTTTTTCATGGCCATCATCACGGCCGTGCTGTGCTCGGCGGCGTTGCCGACGATTGCCACCAGAACTGTTCCAATAAATAGCTGCGTCATGCCCAGTGTGTGAGCCGCTTCCTCTACTGCATGCGTGAGGAATTCGGAAAGAACGGCGACGAATATGGTGCAGACGGCAAGCACGATAACGCTGCTTTTAACGCCCCAGCCGGTCACACCAATCGCTTCTTCTTTTTCTGCATCCACTTCGCAAACATAGAGCTGCTTGTGCGTCTTCAAACTGAACAAAAGACTGAGCAAATAAACGAAGAATTGAATGGAGGCAATCACTATCGAGAGCCTGAGCTCATTGATGTGGGCACCTTTGTGGGCGGCATGGTGAAAAACGGCGGGCACGGACAAACTGATGGCGGCAAGAGCCAGAAGGGTGGCGGATGTTGTTGCGGCAGTGCGATTGAAAGTTTGCGTCTGAAACTTCATGCCGCCGGCAACCATGCTCAATCCCAAAACGAGAAGAATGTTGCCGATAATCGATCCGGTGATCGAGGCTCGCACCATATCTACATAACCGGCACGCAGTGCCGAAAGTGCAATGATCAATTCGCAAGCGTTTCCGAACGACGCATTGAGAAGCCCACCCCAACCGGCGCCGACCCGGTCGGCGAGATATTCCGTGGCCTTGCCCATCAGGCCCGCCAGAGGAACAATCGCCAGGCAAGAGCTCAAGAAAATGACAACCGGACTCCAGTGCAAAAATACCGCCAGAAATGGAACCGGCAGGAAAACGAATAGCAGATTGAGTACCGTATCCGCCGTTATTCGCATGGGGCTTCTTCGAGTCCTGATACCTGTACTGCGAGATCATACCCCGCCAGAGAAAAACCCAATGTCAAATGAACCTGGAAAACCTACCAATATATGTAAGCTGCTGATGACAACAAAAATGGAAGTGGGAAACGATCATTCTTAGGTAGCGCCAAGGCGCCGCACCAGATACGGTGCCATAACTTGCCGGGCGATGATCAAGGCTCTGGCGGCGAAACGTTGATATATTGACAGATTCACAGTTTCTTTAGGATTACAAGCCTGTCAACCCATCTGAGAAATAATTAGCCGGAAGACTTCCTTCAAGCCTGAATATCTAACGCATAGCAGCGGTAACATTATGCAACTTCAAATTTGTTATTTGTAGCGAATCACAGGCCACAATCTAAGGAGGTCCAGCGATGGCAGTCTTGAAACCAGTGGAGCGCCCGAAGATGGAGTGCGAAACAGAGCACTTCCTCATGGCACAGCGTCAACTGGACGAAGTCGCGATGGAAATGGGGTTGGACATGGAGCTGCATGAGAGGCTCCGCTATCCCAAAAGAGCTTTGATTGTGACGGTGCCGGTGCGTATGGACGACGGCACCGTTCGTTCATTTACCGGCTATCGAGTGCAGCACGACGTCACGCTGGGACCTGCCAAAGGCGGCATTCGCTTCCATCCGGACGTCAATCTCGGCGAAGTCTCCGGATTGGCCATGCTGATGACCTGGAAGTGCGCGCTGATGGGACTTCCCTATGGCGGAGCCAAGGGAGGCATTCGCGTCGAGCCCTGGAAACTTTCCATAGGCGAAAACGAAAGAATGACCCGCCGCTACACTTCCGAAATCATCAACTTGATTGGTCCTGACAAAGACATTCCGGCGCCGGACATGTACACCAACGACCAGACCATGGCATGGATTATGGACACCTATTCCATCAACGTCGGCCACACAGTGCCGTCTGTCGTGACCGGCAAGCCCATCTCCATCGGCGGCTCCCTGGGTCGCAATGAAGCCACCGGTCGCGGTGTCGCTTATTGCGTCAGGCGCGCGGTCGAGCACTATGAAATCAAAACCAAAGCACCGACTGTAGTCGTGCAAGGATTCGGCAATGTCGGCTCCATCACGGCAAAGTTGCTGCACGAATCCGGCTACAAAATTGTGGCTGTCTCCGATGTTTACGGCGGCATCTACAATCCCGATGGTCTGGACATTCCACGCCTTCTGGCCTACCTCTCTGAAATGGGCAGAGTGGAAGGTTTTACCGGATCCAGAACCGTCACCAACAAGGAATTGTTGGAATTGGAATGCGATGTTCTCGTTCCTGCCGCCCTTGGCGACCAGATCAATGAGAAAAATATGCACAGTATCAATTGCCGCATCATCGTAGAAGGCGCCAACGGACCGACCAGCACCGAAGCAGACAAATACCTGCACGAAAAGGGCATCAAGATTGTCCCCGACATTCTCGCCAATGCCGGCGGCGTGACCGTCAGCTACTTCGAGTGGGTGCAGGGCATGATGCATCTTTTCTGGACGGAATCGGAAGTAAACAACAAGCTGGAAGAGATCATGGGACGCGCCTGCGATCAAGTGTTCGAAATGAGCACGCGCAGCGGATTGAGACCAAGAATGGCTGCATTGCGCATCGGCGTAGGCCGGATCGCGGAAGCCAAACGCTTGAGAGGCCTCTACCCCTAAACCGGTGGAGACTGATAAGTCTCGATATCAGATTGCCGGGCGGATCGAATTAAATCGATCCGCCTCTTTTTTTCATCGAATTCCGGAATTTTGAGCGTCAACGGTTTAACTTTCAAACTCAACTAACGAAACTAACGATTGAACAGGCAAGCAAAAGCCCGGCCGCAAAAGCGAAAGCCAATAAGCGTCAGCGGATGGGGGATTTCGGCTGATAATTTTTCGGACGCCTACCCCAAATCCTTCTCTGAGCCTCGATTCTCAAACAAATACGGTAGATTCTTGCGCTCTCGTGGAACACAGTAATTGCGCCAGGTCGTATATAACAGATACTAGTTACACGGTAACGATAGAAACCAATGTTTGGATCAAGTAAAGGCAGAGATGGTCCAGGACCAAGGAATGTAAGACTTCCAAAGCAGTCGGCCATGCCGAGCTATGGAGACATTGAGTTTTTGTCGCAAGAAGCAAAGAAAATCATCGGTCGCTGGGTGGAATTGCCCTGGACCGGTGCCGATAGAAAACACGATTTTATTTTGTCGGTTCGATACGATCACGATCAGGGCGATCCCAACTGGTCGATGTTCGAAACCGGACTGCAAGGCAATGTCGAGGTCTGGAATTACGCCACTCGCGACATCACTTTGATTTGCAATCTTCTGGCTACGGCGACAGGTTCCAACTCAGTTGAAGACTTCGTTCCGTCCAGCGCCCTTCTAGGCAAGGCATCAGATGTCGGAACGGCTACCGTTACGGCAACAGTGACCAACCCGACCATCGGCGGTGGTCTGCAGCCCGTCACGTTCGAGCCACCTCGCCCGGGCGCCAAGGCAACCCTGGAAGGTGATTTAAAAAACCTGCAGGTGCCCAACCTTTTGCAGTCGATCAATCTGGCAAAAATGACAGGCAAACTGGATATTCGCACGCGCTCGGAAAAGGCAGAAGTCTATTTCGTAGATGGCAACCCGGTTCATGCCGTTATCAAAGAGGTCAAAGGCGACCCGGCCTTGATCGAACTGATCACCTGGCAGGTGGGCGAATTCCGTTTTTGGCCCGACGAGCAGACGGCTGACAAATCAGTCTCTCGCCGGCTTGACGCAATGCTTATGGAAGGCGTCACCCTGCTCGATCAATCCAAGTACCTGGATTCGGCGGGACTGAAGATGGAATCAGTGCTGGTCAAGAAAAACGCCATGATCTCGGAAGAAGAGTTTCAAGCTCGCTTATCGAAAGGCGCACCATTAGACCTTACGCAGCAGCTCGACTTCTACGAATTGATCGACAACAAGAATTCTCTTTTCGATCTTTTGAGAAAACGACCGATGAATAAAGTAGGCTGGGTGCCGATTTTGTTCAACCTGGTCAGTTGCGGTCTGATACAGGTAACCGATCAAGCGCCGCAACAGAGCCGCCTGGCCAATTTGAAGGCCCTGGGCATTGATGAAACCGCTATTCAGCAAGTTACTAAAAACTTGCTTCGGCCGGAGACCGGCATCCTCACTTATCACGCGTTTATCTATTTCCTCGATCAAGAGTACTTGCGCTACGAATACTTCAACTTGCCGTTTTCGCTTTTGATTTTTTCGATGGGGCTGCGCAAAACAAACGCCGCCGGCGGCACTTCGGTAGAAGCCTTGCAAATGCTTGGCGTGCGCCGGGCCATGCAGCGTATCGGTCTGGTCAAACGGCAGGTAGACCAGGTCGGTCACTACGAAACTTTCGACTATGCGATTTTGCTTCCCAATACCAACTCCATGGCGGCAGGAGCGCTGGCAAACCGCATCGTCAGTGTACTTCTGGAAGCTCCCCTTTCTTCCGATATGGATTCTCGCAGTCTGGCTCTGGCTTTTGGCGTTGCCACAGTGCCCGAAGATTGCCAGGAATTGGACAAACTCATCGTTCTTGCCAAACGAGCGCGCGATAGAGCCAAGCAAGGACAAAATAGAGTGGTCCTGGCCAGGGACGTTCAGCCCGTGCAAGCCCAGGCCCAATCGCCGCCGCCCCAACCACCGCCCTCATATTAATTGCATCTAGTTTGAAAGGCTTTTCCTCATCGCTTTCTCAAAAGTGAAGGAGGTCGTTTGTTTTTGGAAAAACCGCCAAAGTTTATCCGATCTTGACAATAGCCCTCCACGGGCGCAGAATATCAAGTTGATCTATTCTTCCAATAGATTATTAGTAGGCAAATAGTCCACGATTGACCGACCAATCCAGTGAGGCAAAGATGACCCAATCATTTGGGAATTCAATGTCGACAGCCGGATCGAATCACTTGCAGCAGAAAGCGACGCAGACTCCGTCCACTTTGGGCGGCTCTCCTCCCGCTTGCCAGCCGCAGGAGAATCTCGAAACCCGCAGTCTTTTCCAGCACATCGGTTTACCGCCAATGGCTAAAACTTTGCCGCCTTCCGGGTCGGATGATATCTTCGCCCCGCCGGAAGATGGCAAGCTTGAAGATGTTAGTACGTCCCAAAAATTCGATGAGCCCGGGGCAGACCCCCCGAAGGAAGAGAAAAGCTACGACAGTCCTTTCCACCAGCATGAAATTGACATCCTCTCCCACCTGTCTGATTTTACTAAGTCAAAAGAATTCAAACCCTTCCAGACCCCGCGCTCACGGCGTTCTCTCACCAATAAGGATGGTGCGGCAGTAATGGAAGAGCTGGCGCAAGATTTCTCCACGCGCAATCTGACCACGAGCAAGCACGGCTCGTCGGAGCAAGTGCGCGATCGCCTCGGCCGGCTCGTGTACGAGAAATTCCAGGAGGGCAAAACGTGGACGGCGCGTTTTCTTTATTATCACGATCAAGCCGGTAAGAAGAGTCCTTTTGTAATGGCATTGAAATCACTTTCGTCGGACGGGCGATTTAGAGAAGTACAATATTCCAGGCTCGGTCAGATCGAAAGCGAAAAAGAGACGCTGTACGATCTAAAACTGCCTCTGTCATAGCCTTGCCGAGTTTTTGAAAGCACAGAGACCCTCACGAAAGGCGGGACATCATGGCGGACATTTCGGAGACATCCGGCACCTGCGAAAAGTCCAGCACCTCGAAGACAGTAGCAGGCAAAATCATTTCCCTGTTACGGGGCGATATAACGCACCAGGATGTCGACGCAATAGTCAATGCAGCCAATTCCAGTTTGCTGGGAGGAGGCGGCGTGGATGGCGCCATTCATCGCGCCGGAGGACCGCAAATACTTGCGGAGTGCAAACAAATTCGCGCCATGCAGGGACAGCTGTCCCCAGGATTTGCCGTCATCACCGGTGGTGGCAACTTGAAAGCTCGCCACGTCATTCACACAGTCGGACCGGTTTGGCGCGACGGCACAAGCAATGAGGAAGAAACGCTGGCCAGCGCTTATCGAGAAAGCCTGCAATTGGCCGCTCAGTATGAATTGAAGAAGGTGGCATTTCCTTCCATATCAACGGGCGCCTATGGGTTTCCCCTGGACAAAGCGGCCCCCATAGCCATTTTCACTACCGAAAAGTTTTTCGAAATGCCTTCATCCATTGAAGAAGTCCGCTTCGTACTCTTTGATGCTTTCGCATTCAGCGAGTTTCAAAAGGCGCTTTATTGACGCGGTGGTCTGGGACCTCGATCGCCGCCCGGTTTGCCGCCGGGGGCGCCAAAGGGTTTGCGCGGTGTTTCGTCGCGCTGGCCTTTGCCCAATGCCAGATCGCCAATGATCTGACTGAGCAGATCGGGGTTGGATGGATTGGTCTGCAAGCCGATCTCGCGTGCACGATCGATGATCGCTTGCAAGCGTGCCATCATTTCCATTGTTTGCTCGGGCGTCATCTCGACTCGCGGCTGACCGCGGGGAACGCGCGGTTGATACTGGTTGCGCACTTCCTGAATCTTGTTGAATTCCTCGAATACAGCTTTGACTTCGGCGCCTGAGGTTGCATTCTCGAGCATGAGAGAAAGCATTTGCTTGTATTGAGTGCGGAAAGGCGCAGTCTCTCCGATCTTGAAGAGAATGTCGTTGAGCAGCGGACGGTCGCTGGCAACCGCAGTCGCCAATTTGATACCAAGAGCGGTGGCAACCTGAGTTGCATCTGCTATGGACGGATCGCCTGCCTTGGCCGGGTCTTTCATGTCCGCTGACTTGAAGGCGTCCAGGGCTTGCTCCAATGACTTGGCGCGTTCTTCCGGCATATCCTTATCCCACGACCAGCCGCCTTTGCGTGCGGGAGCCTGAGCGGTATTGGCGGAGAGAAACTCCATAAGCACGTCGTCCGGCATTGCTTGCACATCGGCGCGCTTGAAGAGGCTCTTCCAGGCTGGCGGCAGGCGATCGGCATTCAATTGCATGATCTGGCGCCAACGGTTGAATTGTTCGACACCTCTGGCGCGCGGATTCATCAAATATTGACTTTCCATGGCGCCCTGGAATTGCAGATTGCCGTCGCCGGAATTCATATTCTCCACGGCTTTGGTGACCGTCGGATTGATTTGTGTTTGTCCTTCGACAGGCGCTTCCGGCTCGACCACTACTTCCTCTGGAGCGCGCTCTGCCGGCACCGGCTTAGGATCGAACAGCTGGCGCTGATATGATGGGAAGTCGGAAAGGAAGCGACTTTGCATATGCGGATAAGAATCAATCATGGCAGCAATCGGGCTGAATTCGGTATTGGCTCCATAGGCTCTGGCATAATCCCAGAGATCCGGGTTGTTGTTCATCCACTCAAACAGGTCTTTTCTCACTCCCATTTGATGTTCGAACCACTGGTTCATGCGCTCCAGCAAACTACCCGAGAATTGCGGATCTTGCGGCAATTTCGAGTTTTGCGCGATCTGGCGGAAGTCGGCGATGCGCTGCATAACATCGACTTGATTTTCGGGAGTCACATTTACTTCCAGGTTGCCCGTGCCTGGACGTGTTGCCGATTCGTGACCGAAGGTGCCCGCTTCAGCGAGGAAGGGCAGCATATCGTTGGCGTTTTGCTCACCTTTGAGAGCAGCCTGTATTTCCAGACGAGCCCGGACACGATCGATCAGGGGCTGTGGTTTTCCACCCTTACTCATGTAGTCCATCATCTCCGCCCAAACGGAGCGGACGAAAGCTTCACCATCGGGAAGGGACTGTCTTTCTCCCCCTGCAGCTCTTATTTTTGCATCGGCAATTTGCAACTCGAGCATTTCTTTGCCGATGTTGGTGATATTGTCTTCGGCAGCCGAAAGCGACGGCACTGCCGCTTCAACAATATGCGCATCTAAATAATCGGCATTCTCCAGCCCCTTGGATTGAGCCAGACGGTCCAGATTTTTCTTGATTGCAGCTGCCGCCTCGTCGACGCGCATTCCGGCTTGCACTCTGGTTTTGAGTGCTGCATTGACTTCCAGTATCAAATTATACGGGTTGGCTGCTTCAGGCTTGGGCTGTCCGGTGCGCGCCGCTTCCCTGGAAGCGACTTCGATATCCATAAGCTTTTCTGCTTCGGCAAGTGTCGCGGTATCGGTCGGCCAGGCTGCTTCTCTAACAGCATCTCTCAGGAAGGCGGTGTCATCCACTCCCTTCAAGCGGGCCAAAAGGTCGAGATTCTTCAATATCGCCGCTTTTGCATCTTCATATGGCTGCCCGGCATCAGTTCTGGCTTCGATCGCTCGGCTCAATTCGGTCATGAATTTGAGAGCAGACGTATTCTCAACCGGCTGGCCAAGCAAGCCGGCCAAACGCGCATCGATTAGCTTGCCGCCCGCATCGAGCGCCGGCACGTCGGTGTGCAAGCCTTCCATCTGACCGAATCCGGCATGGAAAGCGTCTTTGTATTGTGGATAATAGTCGGCCAGAAGGCGCATTTTCGAGAGAACTTCCGGCTCCGGATTTTCCTGCGCGAATTTGACCAGCCTGTCCATCTGAGCCTGGGTACCGCCTGTGGCATCAGCTATGTACTTGCCACCCCAAAAGAACTTGTCTTCCAGCGTGAAGGAATCCTTGTAGCGATCGTAGACGGCATCGGCAATCGAGAGGTCGAGTTTGGCAGCTTCGATGATGCCGCGTTTTACTTCTGCGTGATTATGCTTGCCTACGAATTCATTGAGAAGCCTGGTGGCTTCGCCATCGCCGGCCAGAGACTCGCGCAAGAATCTGGTGCCGAATTCCACCAATTGGCTGTTGTGCAGAGTGTCCTGATAGGCTTCGTAGACGGCGCGGCTCATTTCCGGATGAGCTCTGGCAACCTTCATCATGCCTTCTTGAACATCGAAAATCAGCTCGGAAGGATTGGTGCTGTCAGTGCTGCGCCTGGCGAATTCATTCAGTTGTTGTTGTGCGCCGGCCTCGCCTTTTGCGGCTCGGGTTGCCAGATTGACGCCTTCCTGAACCAATGCGGGCAGTTCGTCGGGACGTCGAGTAACGATGTCTTTGAGCGTGATTTGCTCGGGCGACGGCTCCGGCGCGACCACACCTTCAAGTGCTGTTTTGACGACCGCGTCGATCTCGGGATGCTGGGCGGCAATGGCTTCAAGAGCCGGTTTCAATTCCGGATGGTCGAGGGCTGTTTGTCTCAAGCGAGCGGCTGCTTCGCTCTGCACGTTGCCCTCGCCGACGACAGCTAAATACGCGTCGTTGACGGCTCTGCGTGTGAGGCGGTTGCCTTGAGTGTAAGTGGTACCGAACATGGCGCCCGTCTCTGCCACGACATCGATATCGGGCATGCTGACGACTTTGCCGTCGCCAACCAATTTATTTGTATTCTCGTTGCGCTGGAAGCCGACTGCTGTCCTGTCGGGGTAGACAATTTCGTCAAGCGGAATGCCGGTTTCTGCGTCTTTGATTTTGACGTAGTGGCGCCCATCTTTTTCACCGAGATATTCGACTACTTCGACTGGAACATCGGCATCTTTGTTTTTCCAGATCGCTTCGCCTTTCTGGAAACTCTCGGGTGGTTGAGGCCCTTCAGTGCCTTCTGTTTTTTCAGCCGGTTGCTTGGCTAATTCCATATCGCGCTTGATGGCGGCCAGACGTTCGTCCAGAGAGAGCGTCTCTTCCAGAGCTTCCGTGCGCGTTTTGTGCAATTCAGTCAGTTCGAGACGCTCCAGAGCGTTTAGCTCTTCGCCTTCGCCCGCTGCACGACGCAACAGCTCGTTATAGCGATCGACGGACTCAGCAGTTTTGCCTTGATTGCCGCTGACGATTTCCTCGGAGTCTTTTACTTCCTGCTGCGGATTGCGCGCTGCTTCCGCTTTGTGCATCGCTTCGGCAATCATGTCGGGAAGCTTTTGGTAGCGATCTCTGTCTTTGATCACTTTCAATTCCATTTCAGGAATCGGCTTATCGCCGTTTGCTTGTCGGAGAATATCAGGCAGCCTCTGATACAACTTCATGGCACCCATATTCTGGACGCCCTTCAATTTCCCTTCGGCAGCCAAGGCATCTAAACGCTGTTGCAGAGCGGCTTGACCTGCATCCAGCTCAGCCGACTCAGGAGTCACTTTAGCCACTTTTTCTACTTCAGGAACAACGCGCTTTTGGGCAAGTTCGTCCCCAACCGGAGTGACTTCATCAACTCGTACAGTTTCGTCGATGACGGGCTCGTCTTCGCCTTTGCCTTTGCCCTTGTCCCCGCCTTGGTCTTCGCGGGTTCCCCAGCCTTTTGCTTTGGTTACGCGAGCAAGATCATCGCGCCAGTCGCCGAATTCGCCGTCTTGTTCTTCGCCGCCGCGCCTGCGGGTCTTGCCTGAAAATTGCGATTCGGATGAACTTTCTGTTGGTTTAAACAACCGCTCGCCGGCGCCTTTCAATTGGGACATAAGCGACGGGCCTTCTTTTTCGGTGAAGCCTCCGTGCGTGCCTGCGTTTTGCGGCATGTACAGGCGACCGGCTTTGAAGCCAGTGCCGCCGGCAAACATGTCGACGCCACCCTGCAGCATCGAGCGCACAGCCAATTGAACCGGATCGAATTCACCTTTTTTCAACTGGTTCATCGCTTCACCGGTGAAGCCGCCGGTCACACCAAAACTGAAGCCGACGCCCATGTTGGAAGCCAGTCCGCTGCGCTCGAGCGCGCCGCCGGTTTTAGCGGAGATGCCTTTGAAGAGTTTGTGACCGACATGGAATGTCAGTGCGCCGGTGCCTGCACCCAGGAAAGTCGATTGTGTAGTGCGACCCAAGCCGCCGGCAATATCCAGGTTTCCTTCTTTGTTGAACCAATTCTCGCGGTGCATGCCTGTTTCCAGTGCACCACCGGCGCTACCAATGACAAGACCTTTCTCCCAGGTGCGCCAGCTTGTTGCACTGGCCTTGTCCATGATCACTTTCAGCCCGGCGCCTTTGCCGAAGCCCAAAAGACCGTCGGCAACCATTTCACCGGCGGAAACATCAGGTGCGATTTTGATCTGGTCGACAGCGTGAACGCTTCCGGCAGCTATCCAGGGGATTTTGCCCCTGCCGGGAAGGAATAAGGTGGCTGCTTTGAGAAAGCCTGTGCCGTAAGTGCTGACTTCGTTCTGCCAATTCATGGTATCGCGGTCGGCCTTTACAGCAGCTGCGATTTCGCCTTGTTGTACTTTGCCTTGAGCGACTTTCTGCTCGAGTTCTTTTAGCGCGGTCAGCGACTTTTCATCGCCGCGGCTGAGAAAATTCGTGGTCGCTCTGTCGAGGAGGCCCCTGTGCTGGTCGATGAATTCGTGCTGGCGGATTTGCTCGCGCAGCGACTCAGCCGTGTCGGGAGGTGGCTCCTGAGCCCGGTTCAATTCCGGATTATTGAATCTAGAGAGCCCTTCTGCCATTACAACGCCGGTTCACCCTTTTATCAGCTCATTTACTGAACAGATCATTCATACATATACGCGAATTTATATATGCAAATCGAGCTTACGATTAAATCTTTCCACGAACAATGGGGAATCTCCCACGGAGCTCGCGCAGTCGCCACTTAGCGGCATTTAGCCGGTTTATTTACTGTCACCCGTTGTGCCATTGCCGCCTGCTCAAATGTCCATATAAATGGGTTGGAAAGATCCGCCAGCGGGGCATGAGACCATAGGGTCTTAAATCAATCCCGGCAAAGCTTTGTGACCGTTTTTTGTTTGTGTATTTGAGGCGGCGATGGCGAAAGTTCTTGTAATCGAGGACGAACCGGACTTCTCAGAACTGATCGGCAGTTGGCTCAAAAGTGAACACCACACGATTGAAACAGTCGATAACGGCGAAGAGGCGCTTGACCGCCTGAAATTCTACAAATACGACATTATCATCCTGGATTGGGTGCTGCCGGGCCTTTCCGGCGTTGAAGTCTGCCGCGACTACCGCAATACCGGCGGCACGACGCCGATTCTCATGCTCACCTCCAAGAAGCACGTAGATGAGAAGTCGCAGGGACTTGATGCCGGCGCTGATGACTACCTGACCAAACCCTTTGAGCTGAAAGAATTGTCTGCCCGCGTGCGCGCCCTGCTCAGGCGTCCCAGCGCATTTTCCGGTTCGATTTTGAAAGTCGGCAATCTGGCCCTCGAGCCCAACAGCTTCAAAGTGAGCCGCTCCGGAGCAGAAATTTCACTACTGCCCAAAGAATTCGCCCTGCTCGAATTTCTGATGCGACACCCCAACCAGGTTTTCAGTGCCGAGGCAATTCTCGACCGGGTCTGGGCCTCAGAATCGGAAGCGTCGCCTGAAACCATCCGCACTTATATAAAACGCCTGCGCAAAAAGCTTGATATCGAAGGGCAGCCGAGCATTTTGGCGACTGTGCACGGGGTGGGCTACAAACTGGAGCCCCCACCGGAATGAAGCAGTGCGGATAATTGCGGACCGGCACTGAGACAGGCGAATAGAAAAGAACAGGAGAACCCAGTATCCAAATGACCATGAAAATACTGATCATCGACGATGAGGAAGACAATCGCCAGATTGCCAATCTGGCATTGACCATGATCGGCGGTTGGACGGTCATCGAGGCAGACGGCGGCGAAGCCGGACTTCGCCTTGCTGAAGCTGAAAAACCAGATGTAATCCTGCTCGACTTTGTTATGCCGGCGATGAATGGTCTCGATACTTTGAATGCGTTGCGCAGGAATCCTTCTACAGTCAAGATCCCGGTCATATTTGTCTCGACAAAATCGCTTAAGGAAAGAGAGAAAGAACTGATGGATGCAGGTGCTCAAGGCATTTTGCAGAAGCCGTTCAATCCCACACAACTGCCTGAGATGATCAAATCGATTACCGGCTTGGGTTCTTAGAAAGGCTTCAAAGATCGCCGCCGCTTTGTAAAAAGCTCAAAAATCAAGACGGTCCCCTCAGCAGAGATGGTGGCTGAGAAGACCGGCTTTTTTGGCTGCTGCGGGGTTAAGCTTTTACAACTCCTAATACTTCCAGCAAGGCGTTGCAGAAGGACATCAGGCAGGCGATTTTGCCTTCGTTGTTCTTCATTTGCATGGGCTTCAAGGCAGTCGAGGATTTCTTAGCGATGGCGGTAGCTGCCGGTTGGTTATTGCCGGTGGCGCGCATATTGGTTCTCTTTTGAAGATTCTGCTGTACCAATTGACGGGCGCCTTCAGCGTTTTTGTAATTTACCGAGTTTAAAGAGTGTCCAGCGGTCAATGGGATAGCTTGTGCGTTCATCTCTTTATCTCTCCGTCTTTCTAATTTGATCGTTCAGTCAGCCCTTACATTGGTGATAACCAAAGGTGGCTGAGTATTAGGGGGAAACGCCAAAATTTTTTTTGAAAAACTCAAAAACGCCCCAGGGGATGGACTTTTGAATTTTTGAAACATTTAAACGGTGTCAAGACTTGTATGTTTCAAACAGGGAACTGATCGATTAGCATTGAAAAACATACAAATGTATGTATAATAGAGATATAGGATTGAATGACTGCCCGAACATCAGCAGTAATGCTCCTATGCGCGAGTGTCTACCCGGGGCCCTCGCGCAATCAGAGGGGCTGCTTGCGCACATTGGTGGGCAGGTAGCTGTGTTGGCGCAGCATTTTCGAGTCGGTCAAAATTCTTGCGAAATAATACTAGGCGCGAGCGGCCAGATAAGCCTTACCCTTGCCAACCGATGTGTTCACAGGTACGCCTTCGCGGCACAAAGGGCAGTCATTTTCTGCAAAAGAGTCCAAAGTCACGGCTGTCAGGGCATTCAGTGCCACACCTCCCATCGCCTCCGGTCCCACCCCGCTCCGATTACATAAAATACTGGCGCCCAGGATATTGCCGTTCAAAGCCCGAACTGCCTCCACTACTTTGGCCACACTGCCGCCTGTGGTGACTACGTCCTCGACAACCACGACATTCTTACCTCTTACAAGGACGTCATAGCCGCGTTTAAAAATCCTGTTTTTCTCCGTGCCTTCTTCCTCGGCATATACAGCCAGGGTTTCGCCCGCTCTGCGCCGCCGGGTCAAGTGATAGGCCACCCACTGAGACAAAACCACCCCGCCAATGGTGGGCCCGGCCACCGCATCCACTAAGTCTGCATCGTAAGCCAGAGCCATCATCTCGCCCACGCGAGAGGTAGCTTCGGTGTGTACATAGAGCGCATCCTTATTTATGTAAGCAGACCCGTGCCGGCCCGATGTGTAAATGATGTGGCTTTCGGTTACCAGCGCGCCAGCATCAGCTAGCAGACTCATTACTTCGTCATTACTCATCGAATTTCTCCCAAAAAATGCGCCAGAATTAAAGCCTGAGCCATTTTCTTGCAAAACAGAAGCACACCAATACAGCATTCCATATAGCGTTTCCAGCCTTTTTGAAGCGTATTCTGGGGTATCCAAAAGAAATTCTGTCTGTGACTCTGGTTCCACAATTTTGCCACAAAAAAAAATTACACTGCTTGCGTTGAGTCCAAAAAAGGCTTGTCGCAATGAAACACCCAGACCGCTCCCCCCAAAAGAGTTTCCAAAGATTGAACTTGAAGGAGCTCGGTTTGCAGCAGCAAGTAGAGACCAGACTCGCCAGTCAGAAGCCCTCGCTATTAAGGCGCATGACTGAACAGTTGCAAGCACGACTGACCAAAAAGGCAGCTGCTAAGTAACTGACCACAGATAGCAAAGCTTTTCTTCGAAGGGGCGGACTCAAGAAATTGAGTCCGCTGGGGTTTTGGGGTCTTTTTTCATTTCTTGCCCGAGTCGGCGGATTTCGAGAAAGGGCAAAACCAGGATGAGTTATTCAGCGTCGCAGTGAGAGCTGGTCGATATTGGCATTTAATCTTTCTGCCCGAAAAAATTCGATTCGGGACGAAAATTCCACAACTATTCCACAACTGATCCGTAAGCTGTTCACATCTGGACAACAGATTCCCCCCGAGGATATAACGATGCAAGTCGAAAAGAGAGAAAGTCAACGCGGTTTTCAAAAGCTTGATCTCAACGAACTCGAATGCCTCGCTAAGTCAAAGACCACAAAGAAAGATTTGCGCCGCGGATTGCGCCAGTTGATCTCGAATGCCGTCAAGTCAGTTATGCCGGCGCAAAAATTCAATCACGACTATCAATAAAAAGTTTTCACGACTAACGGAAAGGGGCGGGTCTGGTATTAACCGGACCCGCCGGGTTTTTGGGGAACAACGAGAGATTCTTCGCGTCCACTGCAACATAACAAGAGCGAAAATGAACGGGAAAAATCTGAGCAATCATTCAATGTTGAGTGCGTCTACGCAAAGTGTTCTTGCCGAAAAGAGAAGCAGGTATGGGCTAAGCAGAATCGAAAGAGTGCAAAGCTTACTTCGATCGAAAAAGATCGAAGTAAGCTAAGACAACGAAATTTTCTGCAGAAAAATTTTTCCTCAAAAAAATTTCCATTGCTAATCACCGAGCGTGCTCCAGAACCAAGACAGAGTAATCGATTTGAGCATCGCGGCCGGGCACCGGTGACGGTGCCTAACGCATATCCAGTGCGTACAGAGAGTGTAGAAAACGGGCGCAAAGATTAAACTCTAACTTGACAGGGCGACGAATAAAAATCATGCTTGTTAATAAGGGCTCTCTTATAGGGCTTTGCGTGAGAGATAAGAAGAACTGGTCAAAGAATTTTAGGGATACTTTATGGAAACTGTAGATACATTCGACTTACTCGAATTCCAGCAGAAAGCACGTGAGCTCTGCTGTCCCAAAAAGCTTTTTCAGCTTTGGGAGGATGTGTGCAGGCGTTACGACAGCCGTGAAATCGGCGAGTACGAATTGGAAGAAATGAAGGAAGTCATCTGGCCAAGCCTTCATGCTCTCGCTTCCCTTCGCAACAGTGTCAATGACGCACCGGCAGCCATCGAAGAGCCGAAGCGCAAGCGCGCCTGAGTCAGGAGATTCTTGCGTTGTTGCCGGCAAAAGCGTGCCTAAACGCGCACTTAAATCAGGTGGAGAAATACTTCCACTGCTCAACGGTTATCGGCATCACGCTCAAGCGTGAATTCGTCACCAGTAAAAAATCCGCAAAAGCTTTCTCCGCTTTGACTTGAGCCAATGTCACCGGCTTGGTCAATTGCTTTTTGGGTTTAACGTCAAAAACAACCATTTTGGGATCATCCAGCTTCGGGTCGGCGTACGGTTCGGAAACCACTTCTAAGATTCCGATGGCTGCTCTTACGTCGCCCGTGTGATAAACCAGTGCCAGATCGCCTTTGTGCACTTCGCGCATATACTTGAGCGCCAGATTGTTTCCCACGCCGTCCCAAACAGTGCGGCCCTCCTTCTCCAGGTCTTGATAGCTGTAGTCATCGGGTTCTGTTTTGAAAAGCCAGTAGGCCATTTTGTTTGCACCTTTTGAAGAACGGACTAATTTGCCGGAGCAACTCGTTAAAGAGTGACGGGGATTATACTAGCCAGTAAGGGCGCCAACAAGTATCAATACAGCTCAAAGGTCAAGCACGCAAAACCTATGCAGTCGAAAAGAAAATTCGCTCTTTCTTGCTTGATCGCTTTGTCTGCGTGTGGCAGCGTCATAGCATCCGACTGGGTTGATGACGAAAGAATAGACCAGTTTCAAACTCCGCGCCGGATACCAGCGGCAACGATTGAGCCTGAAAGTGATGGCGGGGCGGAACAACTACCTATGCACCGTACCAATCATCCCAGTTCTGACTCTGAAGACCGTGAAGCGCATACAGCAGTAGAAGATCATGGCGCCGGGCATGGCATACCGGGACCGAAGAAAAAAGGCAACATGCTGGAAGGCGGCGTCACCCATTTCGGCAGCTCGCAACCGAATTCGAATCCATCACCGCCGCGCCATGGGTTTATCCAAAAAGAACCAACATCAGCTCACTACCCACCGGCCAAAGAAGCAATTGTTGAGGCAAAGACTTTTCGCTCCTGGCTGGAAAAAAATCAACCTCAACTGCAAGGTGGCCTTAAAACTCAAAGAGAACAGATTATCGAAGTCAAAGGCAAATGGGACGATTCGGGACATATCCTCAGAACTTTTGGGCTGGGTTGCACGAAAGTGGCACCGGACAATCTCAGCAAATATGACTTGAGTAAATCCCGGATTCTCATCGTTGATTGTGCCGGCAACGTCCCTGCCGATGGGCTTCAAGCGATCAGAAAGTTCGTTCATGAGGGCGGCTATTTGCTCACGACGGACTGGGCGCTGGAAGGATGTTTGCAGAAAGCAATTCCCGGATATATAGAGTGGAACGGCGACAATACAAGCGAAACCAGAGTCGTAGACGCGCGAATCAACAGCAATGATCCGATTTTGACTCGAGGTACCGTGCCCAATGCGTATTGGAAACTCGACAAAAAAAGCCAGCTGATGCGCATTATCAAGACAAACGAAGTCGATATTCTGGCCAAAAGCGTACAGTTGAGATCCGATGACTCGGCAGGACGTGGCGATTTGGCCGCCACCTTTCAGTTTGGAAAAGGAAGAGTTCTGCATATGGTGGGGCATTTCGACTACAATTCCGGGCGCGCCTTCGCAAATCTGTTGCCGGATCCAGCCCCGCAGATAGGCATCAGTCTGCGCCAGGCAATTGCCACCAATTTCATTGCCGAAGCGCTTGGACAGAGCGATTCTCTGCCGGCTGTTTCCAGAGAGAATTGAAAACTGCGAATTTAAAACGCAATTAGATTGGGGGCGAGCTTTGGGTTTGAACTGTGTGTTTGAACTGTGTGCTTAAATCTAAATTCAAAACCTAGTCGGCGTCGTTTAGAGACCAGTCGTATTCTTTGTAGACGACTTTATAGGCGCGGTAATCCTCATCGCTTTGGAATCGCTCTCTAACTTCCCTGGGGCTGCGCGAAACGATGTATCGCAGCACCACTTCGTCATCTTTCGGAGGCGGGTAGGGCACAGTTTTAAAACCAACAGCATTGAGAAAGTCCAGAGGGAACCAGGAGAAGAGTTTGGAAACTCGAACTACTTTTTGTTTGTGGTCAAAGTCAACGTTTTGCGGATTGAGGATAAACCTGTCTGTCTGCGCTTCCAGAGCAGCATCAAGTGTCTTTCCGACGTATGCTTCCTTGTTGATTTTGGCGCAGCCCTTAGCCGCGCAAACGACGGCAAAATGAATGCGCGGATCGTGCAGGCGCCTGCCGATGTCGTGCTCGATGTCATAGAGGCTGACGCGGCGCCCGGCGACGACGAAAAAATATTCTTCCCACGCATCGGGAATTTGTCTGAAACTGTTTTTCGGATAGTAAGGCTCGCTGCCATTAATTGGATAATGATCGAGCACGACTTTCACCGTAAAAGCATTGTAGGCGTTGATCCAGAGTGCCTCTTTGTCTTGAATGGAGAGTTTTTCGTATTCGTCCTGACTGATATCCGAAAGCGATTTCAAATACTTTTCCAGCCGCTCGGTATGCAATTTCCATTTCTTGTAGTGAACCAGATCGTTTTCGACATATTGCTTCAGGTCTTCGGAAAACAAGGAATGCTCGAGGTCGACGGCAGCCAAGGAGGGAAGGGGTGCAACGCCAAAACCAGCGGCAAACGGAGCAAGCCAGACTAAGAGCAACAACCACAGAGGTCTTGGCTTAGGCAGCCACAGGGGATTTAGCATCGAAAACCGGGCGACGCAGGGCGTCGCCCCTGCAGTTCTCGACCCGGCGACGCCAGGCGTCGCCCCTTCAGGCTGCTGCATCTTCGCAACGTTCACTTCACCCTCTCAATCAGCTTTCCGAGGTCTTCAGGTTGATAGGCAGGCGACGAGCAGCGATTTCCAGCACACAAGAAAGCAGCAGCTTTGCCCAGGTCAGGAAAGTCCACATCCAGATTCGGCAAGATTCCTTCGCTCTTATCCAGCCAATCTATGCGTCTGTAAATCAAAGGTGACTTGACCGCTGCAGAAAAAAGCTCCTTCGCCTGCGGGTCGGATTTTTTTCCAACCACGGTTATGTGGGCAGGCGGATGTACCATTTCGTGATCGGCAATCAGAGTTCCGGCCACCAGAATGCGTCTTTTGGCAATGATCTCCGGCGTCGAGAGATAGCGCATGGCGGACTCAGCCATCTGTTTGTGTTTTGCTTCGCCGGTGTATTGATTAAGTAAATTGGCAAAGCGGCAAATAGCCTGGTTTTCCTCCAGAAGAGGTTCCGGCGCGGCAATTGCATTCACCTTCGCTTCTGCCGTCAGGAATCCAGCCGCCAGTTGATCTTTGCCCGCCCTGTTCTCAAAGTGCTGGGCGATAAAGTCCGCAGCTTGAGTGGCGCGCTTGAGCCAATGCGAATCGCCGGTCGCCTGATATAGCGTGAGGAAGGCACGCCCCATGGAGAGCGTATCTCCGAGGTAGGGACCACCCTTATCAGTTTGGTCGTGGCGGAAGCCGCCGCCTTGAATTGCACGATTGGCGATAATCCACTGCGTCGCTTTCTCAGCTTCCTTCAGATAATCCGGGTCGCCGGTCGCCATGTAGAGATAAACAACGGCATTAATCGCCCAGCCATTTTCGCGCGCATAGACATGCTTGTCAATGCGAGGAATGCCTAATGCTCGACGTTCCTTGTCGTTCAAATTGAAGTATTCGGCCGAGTGCTCGCCCGGCTTCAAATCAGCGTCTTGGCTGGTGTAAAAAACACCATCGGGACTGAGCATGAAGTTGCGAAGATAACCCTCGATCGTTTTAGCGCTGTCGATATACTTCTGGTCTTTGAGAACCATGCCGGCAACTGCATACAAACGCAGGCATTCCGCCTGGGTTTCCATGATTTTCTCGAAGTGAGGGTGATCCCAATCGCCATTGGTTGAATACTGATAGACTCCGCCGAAGACAGGATCGAGCAGTTTTTGATGAGCGTCGAGAGTCTTTCTCACGCGCTCGAGTGCATCCTTGTCGCCTTCTCTTGCCAGTTTAAGTGAATACTCCAGGCTGTTCCAATCGAGAAACTTATGGCCGCCTACGCCCCAGCCGCCGAATTGCGTATCATATCCATGGACGTGTTTGAAGTTGAGATCTTTTCTTTGCTCGGCCGACAGTATATTGTTCGCCGAGTAGCTGATCTTTTCCTCTGCCGCCTCAGGTTCGGGCTGGTTCGGGCTGAGTGCAAGCTTGACCACCAGCTTCTTAAACTCGTCCGATTCCATATAGCCGGATCGTTTGGCCAACTCTTTGCCGTCGGCATTGAAGATGATCGTCGCCGGCCAGCCGTACTTCTCGTACTTGTTGGAAAGGTCGGGGCGTGAATCCTGGTCGACTTTGACTGCAATGATGTTCCTATTCATGAGCTTGATCACGCCCGGATCAGCGTAGGTCTTCTCGTCCATCACGTGACACCAGTGACACCAGACCGCCTCGAGATCGAGAAGAACCAGCTTGCCCTCTTTCCTGGCGCGGGCGAAGACTTCCTCGCTCCAATCTTTCCACTGCACCTTGGGGCGGGCTACCGCCTCCCTTTGATTGGCGAGAGCGGGTGGGCACGCGGCGCAGACTCCAGCCGAAATCAGAGTGAAGCTGAGGGCGCAAAGTAGTGTTTTTGACCAATTCAAAGTCATAATTTCCAAGCTCAAAACGGATATCTGGGCACGGATCATAACACCATGACCGGGTTACATGCCTGCTCGGCAAACCGGCGGACACGCCTGATCCATCAAAATTAGTTTTATCCGAGGGTGGATAGTAAAAGTCTATGGCTTACAGAGGTAGGGATTAGAGGAAACGTTAAAAAGGTAATTTTGAATTTCCGCTTCTGTGACAATCTAACCTAAGAGTCCAGAAACATTGACAGGCTAAGGATACAGCGTACTTACAAACCGACAAATACAGCCGCTTTTGTACCCACATTCCGACGAATCCCGGCTATCAAGGGTGATTGGGTTGACAGTTTTTGGACACGCCCGTGCCATCACTACCGGTACTGCCGTACCCATTTCCGCACTGGGTCAGGGATTTCTAATCCCATCCTTCTTGACATCTTGGTGCCTTTACTACTAGACTGGTACGTAAGCATGCAAATCAGCTCAACAGTGTATGTTCTGGGCTTTGCGGATTTGATGCTTAAGGTGATAACAATGAAGAATCTTGAGCTAATTGCATTTGTTCTTTTGCTCATCGGTGGAATCAACTGGGGCTTAGTAGGGATGTTTAACTACAACGTAGTAACAGCGCTATTGGGCGACGGCACCACAATGACGAAAGTTGTATACGGCATGGTCGGATTGGGCGGACTCTACGAAGCATTTAAATTCTTCCGTAGTAAGTGCTCGTCTTCGGCCGAAAGCTAGGCATCAACAAACAACAGGTAACTTAAAAACTTAGAAGCAGTGCTTTCTGAGCACACTTTAGAAACGCGAAAACCTCCGCGCGTTTGCAAAGGCCTGCGCATCTGAAAAACAGATGTGAGCGGTCGAGTGTGTGCATGAGCCAGACTTAGGTGTCTTGCCTAAACGCAAGATTTCTCATTCCTGCGACCGAAACTTCGGTGGCAAATCACCTGTGTGCGGGCGTTTTCATTACGGTGAAAACGTCCGTGCAATAGTTTGAACCGAAACTGCTCTGCAATGGGCAGGTCACTATGTTAACGCTCTATCATGGAGCCGGCGCCATGTCTAATGTGAGTTGCCAAAGCAGCCACATTTCTGAAACACTTGCATCCTACTATTGAAATCGCAAAGACCGATCGAAACCTCTCTCCTTTGATCGGATTTCTGGGAAGAAAAAATCGCAGGGCGGTGTTGGAATCGGTGAACCAACCCCGCTCTTCGCTTTGGGGAGTAAAGGCATGACACATTTTTTTGCCATCACTGCGAAAACTGGAGATTTTTCGGAGTAATTCAAATGTTCAGTTTAAAAAACATCAGCGAAATGACCTGAGCTAAGTAAGCTCACCATTTAGGTTTCAGAGTGCCAATTGTGGCATCAAGTGACTTTAGATGCGGACGGCGTTCGGCACTGGATTGAAAAGTAAGTTTCTCGGCGGTGCCTTCGGCGCAGCAAGCGCGACTTCGATTGGAAAGATTCTGAAAATGCCGTCTCGTCCACGCAGCCAGAGTTTGCCGTCAGGAGCGACAAACGGCTCGCCATCGATGTCTCTGAGGATAGTGCCGGCGTTATTGATATGGCACCATTTCTGGTCGCGGTCCATCGTCAGGCGGGTTTCGTCCGGCAAATAGATACAGGCTAGTTTTGCAGGAGCCCCTGCATACTCGTACAACAAGCGCATGCCGTCCTTCGATTCGAAGCTGAGCGCCTGTCCATTCGAGTTGGAAATTACAATCGAGCCATCCAACAGTCTCGTTTGTACATTTCCGCCTGTGTATTCGCAGATGGAATTTCGGTACACATAACGGATGCTGCCATCGCTATCCACGGTGGCCATGAAATGATCGGATGCTGATCCGGAGATTGCCAAATTTTACCGCCTTAAAATCGTGAGGACCCGGGAAGCCCCGGGGTGGTCGATCTCGCCATACGCCTATTAAACGGATTATTTGTTGAAATTTCGTGACTTTGGTATGCGGGAATTACGAAACCCGCGGATTTCATCTAAACACAAGATTTTAAAATAGTTTTGAAATCCTGGCGTGATTGCTGAAAATTTGCTGGAAGGGTTTCTCGACTCAGGCTGCCCCTGTCTGCTAAGCGGCAACCTTCGCTTTGACTGTGCAATCCCACAAAAGGAAGAGAAATGCCAGAAGATAGCAGGCGGCGCCGCACCAGAAGGTGACAGTGATGCCGAAGTTCAAAGCAATAGCCACAGCCAACACTGAAGCACACACGGAAGTGGCTCCATTTATTCCCCAGAGCCATGGTGTCAGCTCACGCTGGGCGCCACCGGCCATCAGCATGCCAATCGGAAAAGCCATACCCATATAGAGTCCCAGCGGAAAGAGAAGCGCCACGGCAATGGCAATGCGCGCGGCAGTATCGGCACCCGAGAAGTTCGCAATCAACATCGGCGTGATGGATCCAAAGATGACAGGGACAATAAGAAGCGCACCAAAGCGCGCCACAGGCGAATTGAAGCTCGACATTTTCTCAGTTTTGGAAAGACTGTTTGTTGTAAAACTGCCCAGTCCGCTGGCAAGAAGCAGGGTGAAAAGCACCACAGACAATCCATAAACCGGGTGCCCGAGAAAGACGATCAGCCGCTGCATCTGCGAGATTTCGACGAACATGAAGCCCAGCCCGATCATGCCGAAATACATCAAGAGCGGCGCCGAGCCTTTGAGGGGTGCCGATTTGATGCGCAACAAAAGCGGTATGACGATGCACAGCGACGTCAGGAATATGACTGTTATGGTCAGCCAACCGAGCACACTTACAGCCATTGGATTGTGGCTCATGACACCGTTCGACCAGAGCGCAGCATTGAACATGTCTTTGAAGCGCAGCATGTGGAAGAAGTAAGGACTGTCGTCATTGGGCGGCGAGATGTTGACGGGAAAGCTGGCCAGAAGGGGCGTCAGATCTTTAGCCTCGGCGATCTTCGAGAAGTTCTCATCTATTGCTTTCGTCGGACTGAGGACGATTTCAAAGTCGTTTTCTTTTGCAAATTTGGAAATTTTCTCGAGGTCTGCTTCGCTAAAAGGCTTCTTGCTGATCATTAAGGTGCCTATGCCGTCCATGCCTCGACCACCCTGCGCCCCCTTCATGGCGGCAACAATGACGATGTTCTTGCGCGTATCCTCCACGCCTTGATCTTTCAAGGCCGCTGTCGCCAGTCCAACTAATCGATACATCTCAACGGGTCGATTCTTGAAATACCATCGAGATATAGTGAGGACGCCGTCCGGCTCCAGGTGGTTTAAAAAGCTGCGCCACGCCTCTACCGTGTAGAGCGAGTGCTCCGTCAATACGAATGCACCGGCTGCAGTGGCGGCAAACGTGTCAATCAGCGAAATCTGAATGATATCAAACTTGTCTTTCGAACGCGCTATGTAGCTGCGCGCCTCGTCATTGGCGAATTTGACATTCGGATAGCGATCCAGGTGCCCTGTGTAATCGCCGAAAGCATTATTTACTGCATAAATAATGTTGTTGTTGATCTCAATGCCTTCAATCCACTTTTGTTTGAATATGAGCGCGGACAAAACGTCACGTCCGCCGCCCACGCCCACGATGAGCATGCGAGCATTCGGTCGAATGTAGTGAACGATGTTGGTCAAATCGCGCTTCAGATGCTCGACTTTGCTTTCGTCACCATCGAATTTCGTCAGCCAGGTGTTGGCGCCGGCGTCGATCATCAGCTCGAGTTCGCTGACTTTCTTGTCTTCTGGCCACTTGCTCGTCAATCCCCATGCGTAGGGGCGATGCAATTCATTGGGGTCACCGGCAACTTTCACACGGGAAAATGAGTTCCACTTCTCGAACAACGGCGTCGGCTCGATGTAACCGTGCACCCACTTCAGCCTGATGATCGGGTTTTGTTGACTGGCCTTCACAGAATTCGCAGTAGCGAATGCGATCAAGCCAATAGCACAAACGAGAGAAGCCAGGCTAAGAGCGCCAAAACGTTTTACAAACTCCGACTTTCCAAGCGTAAAGAGAAACGCCCCCACCGCCGCAAATCCGGCGATGAAGAAAACCGCAGACGGCCCATCTACATAATTGAGCAGGGCGCCCAGAAGAATGCATCCGGCAGCGGCACCGCAAAGGTCAAAGGCATAGAGTTTTGAAACCTTCTGGGTGAACTTGGTCAACGCCAGACAGACTGCAATCCCGCTAAATATAAATGGAATCGAGATCACGACGAAAGTTGAGCTGACGTGCAACAGCCCCTGTTCCCAAGTAGCGCCGGAGGGTATGAACGGGACGAGCAAATGAAAAACAAAGCTCAAGATTATGGAGACGGAAAAGGCAAGCGAGCTGAGTGCAAGATGCTTCAGGGTCATGTCTTCGCGAAAGAAATTCGGCAACAGGTAGACAATAATGGCACCCACCGTCATACCGAACATGGCAATGGAAATAGCCATGAACGCAAAGTGGTACCACATGGTGACGCTGAAAATCCGGGTCAGCAAAATCTCGTACATCAGCGTAGCCATTGCTACACTGAATAACCCGAAATAAATCGGACCGGTCACTTCGATTGAGTCCTGATTTGCCACCAGCCGATCATATCACTCTAAACAGGCTCAAATTCCGAAACAGCTTGCCTATTGAGGTTGTCGGGCGACGATCGCGCTGCCCAAACGGCGATTTTTGGGAAATACCCGCAAATTGCCAACTGTGTCCAATTTTGGAGAAATATGTATATAACCGATCGACCTCCCAAAGGCAGCGGTTCGAAATCCTCAAAAATGGCGATAATTGAACGACAGCATCAGTCTGCCGAACAGGCAGCATTGCATAATGGCGATCAGCCGAACAGTGTCGACAACTTGCAAGAGTTTCGCCTGGCTTTTACGTCAACAATGAAGGACAACAGCCGCTTCGTTTCCGAGACTGCAAAAGGTCAGGAATGCGCAAAGATTACTGAACTCTTTGGGTACTTCGACCTGGACGGCGACGGCTACCTAAGCCAAAGAGAAATCACCAAAGCGGACAAGACTCCACACCAGGTTGATGGAGCAGATCCTCATCTGTTTGCGACCTTCCTTGCCGACCGGTACAAGTCGCTAATGGGCGCTTCCAATGATGAATGGTTTTTCGAAAACAATGGTGTTTCACTCAAAGACATCAATAAATACATGGAAAATGTCCATGCGTTCAGCGGCAAAATAACGGATAAGAAAGGCGACACCAATTACACACTCGAGCTGCAAGGGCAAAAACGAGAAGTCACGGTGCATGTTCCACCTGACTACGATGGCAAAAATCCGTTGCCGATGGTGGTTATGCTGCACGGATTCATGCAAGACAAAGATGATATAGCCAGCATGTCAGAGTTCAAAGAAAAGGCAGACAAGGAAGGATTTATTGCCGTATTTCCAAATGCGACAGGCTGGGTGGGCGACCACCTGCGCTGGTGGAACGTAGGCAAAAACCAACTCTATCGCTCGGACGATGTCGACTTCATGCGGCAACTGACCGAAGTCATTCCGGCCAAGTTAAGCGTAGACAGAGACCGCATCTATCTGGTCGGCTTTTCCAACGGCGCCATGATGGCACAAGAAGCGGCTGCGAAACTCAATGACAGAATCGCTGCTGTCGCCAGTGTGAGCGGCGGAATGTTGAGAAAGCAAGACAAGCCCACGGGCGATATGAATGCTCTGTTGATCCACGGCAGCATGGACGATGTTATCCCGGCATCCGGCGGTGTGCTCATGAGTTTGCTCGGCGCCCCAAGAGTTCTTTCATCTTTAAAAGCCTTTGAAGTGTGGGCGGACGCCAATGGACTCAAGCCAACTCTCAAGAAAACCGCGGGCGAGCCAATTCAAACATACAGCGCTGTCGACACGGAAAGCGGAAGAGAAGTCACTTTCTACAATTTGAAAGACGGAAACCATGACTGGCCGGGTGGACCGGGCAGCACTACCGCTGCAGCCAAATTCAAGGCGACAGACGCGGTCTGGAGTTTCTTGAATCGCCACAGCAAGAAAGAACTGGTAGCACGCGTGCGCCAGGCTTAGGGGAAACTGCAACAGACTCAGGGGAAACCGCAACAGGCGTTAGTAGAAATATATAGGGGAACTACATGCGACTCTCAAGGGGTCGCATGTAGACTTGGGAAACGTCCGCATGCAATGAGCAGCTCCTGGCTCAATGCGGGGGCGCGCAATGCGCGGCTACTGGTTCAATGAAGGTACATGCAGTGCACGGCGGCTATTGGACGGTCGACGCATGGCGTCGCCCCTAGTAATTTTTCAACTGCTCGATAGACCTATCCAGTGCATCGTGCGGCGCAGACAGTGCGTAGAAGAGAAGATCGGCACGGGCCTGTCCGTTGTCGCGCAGCATCTCTCCAAGCTTGATGCAGGCATCACCTTTGGTATCTTCCAATTCCAGTTTGTAGCACAAGCGCGTCGACACCGCTTCGCATACACTGCCTACGCCCAGATCATCTTCATAAGTGGACATTATCTCCTGGCTGGAGGGTGCCGGATAAAGCCTGTCGGCGGCCGCCCAGCAGTCAATGAAAAATTCGCGCAGCCAGGGCGGAACGTCACCATCCAACTGATCGACCATGGTCAACCAGATGCTCAGTCCGAGTAATTCTTTGACAGCTTGATGATGCAGTTCTGCCGACTCTTCATTGATCGGATAGCTGGGAGTCTCACCCATGCGATTCGGCCTCAGACAATAGCGCATGTAGTCGGAAAGAAGATCCAGGCAGCGAATACCTACTGCAGTGGAAAAATAAAGTGCACGACGCCAGCGGTCGCGCTCGTCTGCTGGCTGATGGTTGTGAAGCTTCCGGTAGTAAGTACTGGAAGGTCCGCTGTCATCCATGTCCGGCATGAAAAGCCTCCTACGGAATCAAGCGATTGACATACCAGACCAGCCAGACAAGTGCAAAAACAACGGTCAATACTTCAAGCAAAGTGGGCAACATCTTTTTGTTTTCCAAACGCTTCGCTGCGTCGACGAGCGCCCAGAGAATCAGCGTAAAACCTGTCAGGCAACCGAAGATAATCGGCAATGTAAACTTGAGCGGGATTTGCCCAAAGAGGGAGGAGCCTTCTTTGACTACGAAGATATTGGCACCATTGAGAGTGGCAACCAACTTTTTGTAATATGCATCACCGACTCCATCGCCGCCTTCCAGATGGTTGGCCGGTTGCGCGCAATAGAAGTAAGAAACACCAGGGATTGCAGATGGAATTACCTTTCCATTGCGATCGAAGCCCTGCATGAATACAGGGGAAACGCGGAAGAATTCGTCGTCGACTTTCTTGTCTGTAACGATGGCGAAAGTATTGACACTGCCTGGACCTGCCTCTGGTTCATTATTCCAATTCTCTCCCAGGGCGAGATTCTTGGCAAAGTCCTCGACATTGGAGACGCCAGGGAAAACAATCTGATACTTCGACATCAACTGATAAGTCGGGATCATATCTTGCTTGGTTACGGCATTAGTCAGCTTCACAGCCGGATCTGCGGTCCACTTATCCAACCTGGGCGGGAATGTTCCATTTTTGGCGTAGTATTCCTCGAGGTGTGCGCCCAGTCTGCGCATCTGTTCCACCGTCTTCACTTCAGGAGCTTCGTCTGTGTGTATGAGAAATCCATCCGGTCCAGCAATGCCATTTGGTGTTTGTTCCAACCAGAATTCTTTTCTGGCGAAGGCACCGACAATCAAGGTCTGGATTCCTTCAACCGAAAAGTCGATGGTTTTGTATTTGAATTGCCTGGTTTCTAATGGCGTTTTCAAAGTCCCGGTCATTTGATCGCCAATGGTCAAACTAACCTTGCCGTCAGGCGTTCTAAATGTTTGCCCCTCAATCTTGAAAGATTCCTGCGTGAGGCCCGGTGCCGTAGGCGCATGAAACTCCGTGCCGGCAGTCATCCACATAAACCAGCCAACCGCAAGCCCAGCCAGTAGCAGAGAACCGACTGTGGAAAAAACAATCTGATTTTTCTTGAGGAATTGTTTGCGCCCTCCCGGCTCGCCTCCACCTACCAGTGTCTCCATTGTTTCTTTGAAGACAGGTTTGGGCAGCTCGAGGGCGGTGACTTTCTGTTTGAATTCCTTTTGCGGCGCCGATCTGATCGAAGCGGCCTCGCGAATGTGCTTGATCAGAACATCGCCCTTAGGCAGGTTTTGCTCCGCCAAACGAAGCACTCGATTGTAAATGTTGGCGGCATCTTCGGAGGCGCCGGCGCCGTCGCAGACCTTCGCCAGGATAAACATATTAGCGATGACATCGCGATTGCCCTCGCCGAGCAGGGCTTCCGAAGTGACAACCAGACGGCTGTAGGCGGTAATCGCTTTGTCCAAATTGCCGTCGGAATAGTAAATGGCGGCCAGATTCTTGAAACAAGCCAGAGCCTGCTCAGACTCGCTTAAACCGTTCTTTTCCATCATTTCCAGCGCATCTTCGTAATGCCGCTGCGCGGACAGATAGTCGGCATTATCAAATGCCCGACCGGCCATATACAGGAGTCCATCTAACTGTTTTTTCGAAAACGCCATATTTTTATCGGCAGTAAGCCAAAACCTCCCAACAGTTATAGTTCTACCTTCTCTCAGTAGAGCTAAAACTCGGCAATACATTTCGAGAGGAAAGTTCTGCCACGACTTGTCCCAAAGCCCGATTTGCGCCTAATTTACCGAGCGGCGGCAATTTAATCGGGTATAGGAGTACAAGTATTGGAAATGGGCGTCTTAAAAGCGGATACATGCTTCAAGACCTGAAATTACGTCAAAAAGGAATTCTGATAGTAGCTCTGCCGCTGCTAACTGAAACCATTTTCGTGGCGATTCTGGTCTTTTTACAGCAATCGGCCGAAGCCGAGGCGCAGAAGTCGTTTTACTCGAAAATGATTATCGGACAAACGCAATCCGTGGTCCGCTTGATCTGGGAAGGGGGCGCCAATTTCACCCTCTGGGGTTTTACTCACTCGCCGTCTTTCGAGCAGCGCATGATCAATCAAATCAAGGAAGTGCCCAAAGAGCTGAGCGAGCTCAAACGAATGGTCAAGGGCAATGCGATTCAAGAAAAGAACGTCGCGGAATTGGAGAAGGTGACGAATACAGCGGTCGAGACACTTATGCATTACAAAAAGCGCATGGAGTCGGGCGAGCACTACATACTGACACACGAGGCGCGCATGATGGTCACCGACCACTTGCGAGCCATAGTCACAGGCGCAGCTGCCATTCACCGGCAGGAAATGAACTATCAAGAAATGCATCCGGAAAAAACTCAGCAGTGGCGGATGGCATTGCAAATTTGGCTTCTGGCCGGGTTGATCGTGCAGATCAGCCTGACTTTCTGGCTGGCCAGCTTCTTTGGTCGCAATATCACCGCTCGTCTTGCCACCATTACCAGCAACGCGCAATTGCTTGCAGAACACCGGCCATTGCGGCGCCCGATTGACGGCAATGATGAGATTGCGCAGCTCGACACGATGTTTCACAAGATGGCAATCACGTTGGAAGTAGCTTCACAGCGCGAAAGAGCGATCATCGACAACGCCAAAGACGTGATTTGTTCGCTTACAGAGGATGCCGAATTCAAGCAAATGAGCCCGGCCGCAAAACTAAATTGGGGTTACGATCCAGTCGAATTGGTGACCAGGCCTTTTTCGGAATTCGTAATCGAGGAAGATCGTGAGCGCCTCCAGCGCGTTTTGACCGAGGCAAAACAGCAAAAGGAGACCGCGATGTCTATCGATGTGCGAATGGTGCGCAATGATTTAAGCGAGGGCTGGATGCTCTGGTCGATTTATTGGTCGCCGCCGGACCAGTCATATTACTGCGTCGCGCACGATATCAGCGACCGCAAAGAGCTGGACCGAATGAAAGCCGATTTTGTCAACATGGTCAGCCATGATTTGAGAACGCCGCTTACAGGCATGCGCGCTTTTCTCGATTCCCTGGGCGCCGGTGTTTATGGTGAGCTGAATAAAAAGGGAAACCAGGCGGCTATCCGCATTCAGTCCAGCCTGACGCGCCTTGTCAACCTGGTAAACGACTTGCTGGACGTCGAAAAGATGGAAGCCGGGCGCATGGAGATGCGTTTTGGCACCTATAGTCTCAGGCATCTTGTCGACGCCTCGCTTGATATGGTGCGGGGCTTCGCCGACGAGCAAAAGGTAACGATCGAGGTCGGAGAGATCGTAGATGCTAGCGTACTGGCGGATCTGGACCGCATGGTTCAAGTTTTGCAAAACCTTCTTGCCAACGCCATAAAATTCTCACCCAAAGGCGAAGTAGTCACCATCTCATCGTCCATAGAGCCGGGTTTTGTGAAAGTGTTTGTAAGCGACCGCGGCGCCGGCATAGCCGAATCCGACATCGCCCAGATATTCGACAGATTCCGTCAGGTTGCGCCCAGTAAAAGCGGTGTCAAGGGTGGAACAGGGCTTGGTTTGGCTATTTGCAAAGCGATTCTCGAGCAGCACAACGGTGAGGTCGGGGCAGAAAGTCAAGTGGGAAAAGGCAGTACTTTTTGGTTTCGCATCCCGGGTGCACAGAAACCGGAAAAAACCGCGTAAAATCTAAAAGTAAGTTCTAAATATTGTTTTCTGGCCAGCACCTGCGCGATAAAAACTGGAATCTATGTCGAAAGTTTTGCTCGTTGAAGATGATCTCGTCACCTGCGACATGGTCAGAGACTGGCTTGAGCATGAGCTCTACACAGTCGAAGAAGCGCACACGGGTGAAGAAGCTCTTGACTTGATGAAACTTTATCAGTACGACATTGTCGTATTGGACTGGGGTTTGCCAGGCAAAAGCGGCGTGGAGATATTGTCGCGATTTCGCGCCGATGGCGGCACAACGCCTGTTTTGATCCTGACTGGAAAACGCTCGGTCGGGGAGAAAGAGGAAGGGCTGGACGCAGGCGCCGATGACTATTTGACAAAACCTTTCGATATGCGCGAATTATCGGCTAGATTGCGCGCGCTCTTGCGCCGCTCGCACTCGCCCAGAGCTTCTGTTTTGTCTGTTCGCAATATCACTTTAGATCCCGCCACCTGCCAAGTGACCCGCGACGGTGAAGAATTAAAGTTGCTGCCCACCGAATATGCGCTGCTTGAATTTTTCATGCGCCATCCTGATCGCGTATTCAGCACTGACGATATTTTGAATCATGTCTGGAAATCAGATTCGGAAGCCACTGCGACCGCAGTGAGAACTTACATCACCAGACTGCGCAAAAAACTGGACATCGAAGAGAAAGCATCAATCATCAAAACCGTACATGGCATCGGCTACAAGCTGGAATCGCGCGAAGACTAGGGCAATCTACAATACTTTTGTTAGAACAGATCCAGTGCGCAGAGATGATGATAAATACTGTCTTTGACCTGAGGGCTCCAGGAGGGGTACCGCTTCGCCATCTCGCCCCATGCAGCCATCAACATCTGTGAAGCAGTCTTTCCTTCAGGCACTTGCATGACTTCTTGAAAGGACTTGCCTTGCTGGCGCATTGTCTGAGCTTTATTGAAAAACATCGCTTGATTGTCGATAGCACTTACAACCTGCGCCTTGAAACTTTCCAGTCCGCGCGGCGTCGGCTCAGCCACAATTTTGGCTCTCTGGGCAGCAATTGCCGCGTAATAAACAGAGTAGGCATTGGCAAAACCACTGGACCCATTCAGCGCCGAAAGCATTACCATTTTCGCATGCAATGCTTTCAGAATTAGACTATAAACATGGTTGATAAACTGCCTGTCGCCGGCGGGAATACCCGTGAGGTCGGCAGGAAGAGCAGTAAGAGCGCAAGGATACTGTTGACCGCTCGGCGGTGTTATATCCCGTGGATACCAGCTTTGATAAGATTGCGCAGATACACCATATGTGGTGCCAAGTATTAAGGCAAGCGCAAGCGAATTTGCAAATGAGAAAAATGCGACTCTGGATCTTGCTTTCATAGTTTGACTACTCATAAAAGATTCACTCTATACTTTCCACACAATACA
>JADZFV010000115.1 GCA_020854255.1 Candidatus Melainabacteria bacterium
CCAGTGCCTACATCAAGAACTTGAGAACTCTCGGACAATCCGGCGCTCTCAGCGATCTTCTGGGTGCGGGCGAGAATTTCGTCAGGAATGGGCTGAAGGAAAACACCGACCCGCCTGCGAAAATACTTTCTTTGCGCCTCCGCGTGGATCTCTTTGTTTTCGCCTGAAGCAGCCAATTTGTACTCTCATTAAATGCTAGACGCAGATTATAGAACTAAATAGGCATACAATATCTAGCTTGTTGTCCGTATATATCCAATGGGGTATGCCATGCGTCTGGTTGAGTGTGTTCCGAATTTCAGTGATGGTCAAAATGAGAAAGTCATCAATGCCATATCCGACGCCATAAGAAGCGTGCAGGGTGTAAGCCTGCTTGATGTTGATCCGGGCTGGAGCACGAACCGCACGGTCATTACTTTTGTCGGCAGCCCGGAAGTGATCGTAGAGGGTGCATTTCAAGCGATTAAAACGGCGCAAGGTTTAATCGACATGAGAAAGCACAAAGGCGAGCATCCCAGGATGGGCGCCACGGATGTGTGCCCATTTGTACCTGTCTCGGGCGTCACTATGGAAGAGTGTGTGAAACTGGCGGGCAAGCTCGGTGAGCGCGTCGGTAAGGAGCTGGGCATACCTGTTTACCTGTATGCCGAAGCGGCGAAGACTGAAGATCGGCAAAGTCTTGCGGAGATTCGCAAGGGTGAGTACGAAGCATTGCCTGAGAAGATGAAAGACAAATCCTTCAAACCGGATTTTGGTCCTGCTCAGTTCAACCCGCAGTCTGGTGCCACCGTCATTGGTGCACGTCAATTCCTGATTGCCTACAACGTTAATTTGAATACGCGCTCCAAAAAGTTGGCAAACGACATTGCCCTGACCATCCGCGAAGCAGGAAAAGCCAAGCGTGATGCGGAAGGAAACATCGTCAAGGACAAAGACGGCGTGTCCGTCAAACAGCCGGGAACTCTCAAAGCGGTGCGGGCGGTCGGCTGGTATGTGGACGAATACAAGCGTGCTCAGATATCTATCAACCTGATTGATTACGCTATCTGTTCTCTGCATCAAGCATTTGACGAAGCGGAAAGAGTTGCAAATGAGATGGGGCTGCGGGTGACCGGAAGCGAAATCGTCGGACTTGTTCCACTGGAGCCAATGTTGGAAGCGGGGCGGCATTACCTGCGCAAGCAGGGGCGATCGACAGGTGTCTCTGAGCGCGAGCTTGTGGAAACTGCCGTTCAGTCGCTGGGACTGGCAGAGCTTTCTCCGTTCGATATCGACAAGAAAATCATTGAATACCGGGTTGCACCTCAGAGCAAAGAATTGAAAAAAATGTCGCTCAGTGATTTTGTCGATGAGCTGGCTTCTGATTCTGTGGCGCCGGGAGGCGGCAGCGCCGCTGCTCTTGCCGGTGCACTGTCCGCGTCCCTTTCCGCGATGGTGGGCAATCTAACTTATGAGAAGAAGGGATTTGAAAAATCGAAAGCTCTTTTGAATGATCTGGCTGAAAGAGGTCAGTTTTTGAAAAGCGAGTTTTTGCGAGATGTCGACAATGACATGAATGCCTACAATCGCATTATCGAAGCGCGCCGGCTGCCAAAGGCAACACCTGAAGAAATGGCGGCTCGAGACAACGCGATGCATGAAGCCAATCTTGAGGCGACCATGGTACCTCTGCGTGTTTTGAAAAGATGTGAAGATGCTCTCGAGCTTGTCGACACGGCAATCAAAAAAGGAAATCCCAATTCGTTGTCCGATGCTGGTGTAGCAGGACTGATGGCGCTGGCAGCAGCCGAGGGCGCGTATTACAACGTGCTTATCAATTTAAGCGGATTTGACGAGAAGCATTCGGACGTGGCCAGGGCTCTGGCGAAGCAGGCGCATGCCGCCATTGATTCCGTACGCAAGAAGAGCCATCGGGCTGCAGAATATGTTCAAGAACATCTACTCAAAGAGAGCAAACAAGCGGTCGCAAAGTAAGGTCGTTCTATGAGCTGGGACGCGCTTACCGAAGGATCTGAGCAGGCACAGTCTCCGGAATCAAGCCGGCAAAAGTCAGGCTGGCAAGACTCAGTCCGGCAACAATCGAGCGATAGAGGAATGCTCGGCTTGTTTATTTTCGCAGTGGTCACTGCCATAGCGATGATTTATGAATTCGGCGGAGCCTTAAACAGCTATTTCACGAGCGATGATCTGGTTCTGGTTAATTACGTGTACCGCGTATTCAATGGTGATCCTGGATTGCTGCTGCGCATGTTCACAACAGTCTGGATGCCGGATTCGACGCAAGAGATTTTCTATCGCCCGCTGGTGGAAGCCAGTTATGCGTTGGATTTTTTGATTTCAGGCACAAATCCGCTCGGCTACCACATTTCGAATTTTCTTTATTCATTCTTCGCGGCATTTGCCGTTTTTTCCATAGGCAAAAGTCTTGCCCGGCGATTTGAGTTTCCTCACCCGGATGCAATTGGCTATGTGTCTGCTTTTCTTTTTGCGGTCAACCCTCTGCACGCGGAAGTAACTACTTGGATTGTAGGAAGAGTCGACGGCTTGTCGACGATGTTTTACCTGGCAGCATTTGCGCTCTTTCTAAAGCTGCCGCCCAGCACAAAGATTTCTAAGCACTACATAGGCTGGCTTTCTCTCAGCGCTTTTGCGCTGGCATTGCTCTCCAAGGAAATGGCGATCACCTTGCCGCCGACAATATTTTTGTGCTGCTTATTCCTTAGTGAAGAGAAAAAGGCGGAGGAAAAGGTGAGAACATCTCTCATGCTCAGCCTCCCCTACTTTGCGGTTTTAGCCCTCTACTTGCCTGTCCGCTATATGGCAATCGGCACTTTGATAGGCGGATATGTCGGCGCTCTCGGCGACGCCATGCAGCACTCAATACTCGATTCCATAATGCGCTTGAATCATTTATGGAAAGCTGCATTTCCATTCAACGAAGAATTCATTGACGGCAATGGCGCAATTGCGACAGCGTTCCATGTTTTCTACGCGCTGGCAGGGGTTTACCTGGTAGTGCGGCTTTTCTTTGACTGGTATCACAAGAAGCAGTTGAAGTTGTTTGCATTTTTACTTTCCTGGCTGGTGCTGCAGTACCTGCCGCTGCTGCAGGTTTTTAAATTGAGTCAATCTCTTGCCGGCGGTCGGCTGTTCTATCTCAGCACCGCGATTCTTTCAATCATCGTTGCCATTGCACTGGTGCCGGGCGGAAAGACTAGACTGGCGGAAAGACGAAAACGCTTGCTGAAGGCATTCGCGTGTGTGTTGCTATGTTTTCTATCCTCACTTTTTGTAATCGTCGGCAAAGAGAACAACAACGCCTGGATAATCGCAGCGTTGCACGTAAAAGAACTTCAGAAGGAAATCAAATCAGCGGTTTCTGAACTGCCGGAGCAAAGAAAACTGTTGATAGCTTACCTGCCGATGCAGGTCTTGGGAGCCTTTGTGTTCAACCGCTATTATCTGTTGCAGGCGCTTTTGTCGCCACCTCTTTTGCCGGATGATATTTCCAATCGTGTCAGCGTATTAGAGCCGCGCTTTTACATGTCCAACACGGCGATACCACCGGGAGTGCTGAGACGAAAGCTTGCCGATAAAGAAAAGAACCGCACTGTTTTTTGGAATGTCGATCGTTTTAAGCTTACGGATTTAAGTCCTGCAGCCGATGAATGCGATGAAAATAGAACAGCAAAGCAGTCGCTGCCGGAGCTCTGTCTGGATACCGCCACTGTCCCTGACAATACAATAATAAGTGCGAAGCGGCCGTTCAAATCAAGCGCGGTTCGATTTGTGGAAGTCGATCTTGTCAATACAAAACCTTCTCTAAAAACCGGCAAAATGCGAAAGATGTATCTCAGGTTCGAAGACCTGCCGGAGCCGCCACGATGGATGGACTTCTGGTGCGCGGCGCCGTACGATCCGGGGTTGAAATTTCAAACGTTGAGATTTCCGGTAGACGAAGTATTTTCATGGTATTTGTTAAAGCAAAGATCCAAATTTAGTATGTACCACGGCACGGGGCACAATTTCAGTCTCAGTGCAGCCCGTCTGGTTGATGGAAGAGATTTGACTCCGCAATTGTCTGTTGCCGGCAAGAACTTGAGAGAGTGCAATGATGGTGTCTATCGACCGATTGCGTTTCCCCTGGAATTCAAATATGACGTATCCAACGTTTCTGCGGCGTCCTCTTGCATTTGTGAATTGTCACGCCCGCGATCTATGTTTCAATTGGAAAATTACACATATCGCGGCACTTCACTTTCGAAAAAACCACTCAAGACTTGGACTTTAACTCGCACCACAGGCAGTATCAGTATCGATAAAGAAGTCTTTCCTGAAAACGCTTGTTATCAGCTGCGCGTGTTTGCAAGAAAAGCTGATGGACATATAGCCGGCACAAGCTCGGACCTGATATACCTCGGTATAAGCGATCTTCGGCAGGGACAAGATTTTTAAGTGATCGTGCAAAGATCGGCGTGACTGCGGCCCTTGCCAATTTTGCGGAGTCTGCCCGCCTGGTGGTCAAGAGCCGTTAAAAGGCGATAAACAATGCAATTTTGCGTCCTGAGTGCCTATAATATTGGCTTCACTCCGGCAGCTAAGGTGTATATACACATGGGTAAAGTCAAGCAAAAGGGCGACTCGAAAGAGACGGGCGACAAGAAAGAAAAACTCAAGAATGAGTGGGAAACAGAAGATTTCTTGATGGCTCAGAAGCGTATCCACAGAGCCGCTCAGTCTCTTAAGCTTGACGAGAGCACGATCGGACCCCTGATGCAGCCCAAACGTGCCCTCTCAGTAGTAGTTCCTTGCCGCATGGATGATGGTTCGGTGCAAGCCTTCCAGGGCTATCGCGTGCACCATGACCTGGCTCTTGGACCCGGCAAAGGCGGCGTGCGATTTCATCCACATGTAAATCTGGGCGAGATTGCCGCTATGGCAATGCTGATGACCTGGAAATGCTCGCTCATGAATCTGCCATTCGGTGGCGCCCACGGCGGTATTCGTCTTGATCCGTATGCCATGAGCCAGTCCGAGCTGGAAAGAGTGACGCGAAGATTTACTTCCGAGATTATCGATATCATCGGTCCGGATGCTGACATTATGGGACCTGATCTGAATACCAACGAGCAGACTATGGCGTGGATGATGGACACTTACAGCGTCAACGTCGGCCATACTGTTCCTTCGATCGTCACCGGAAAACCGAAGTCAATCGGCGGCTCTCTGGGCATGCTGGAAGCGACCGGATACGGCGTTTCACTCTGCACGCAGAAGCTCCTGAAAAATATTGGCATGACGAAAAACGAGCCGACCGTGGTTATTCAAGGTCTGGGGCGTGCCGGGTCCGGCACTGCAAGAAACTTGATCAAGGCCGGATTCAAGATTGTCGGTGTGTCGGAAGCGTCAGGCGGCGTGTACAATCCGAAGGGACTTGATGTTGAAGCAGTGAA
>JADZFV010000116.1 GCA_020854255.1 Candidatus Melainabacteria bacterium
CTCTTTTGCCCGTGGCAAGGGACCAGCTCAAATGTCCGCCCTTCTTCAGAGGCAGGGCTTCAAAAATATCCGGGCTGTATCCGAGCTTTTCATCCAGATAGCTGACATAAACCTGAGCTGACTTCAAATCGGGACCGCTCAATTCAATTTGAGTTACGGACACAGGCTCCTTCAAAGACAGCTGAACGTGGCGGCGCCTGAGCGGCATATGGAGAGTGTGCTCTGTGACATCGGGTGGATAAGTAAAGGCAATGGTGTCGGCAGAAACGGCACGCGCATTCATGTAAGGCGGCATGCAATCATTGATTTCAACAGCTTGAGGGGGGCGAGCGACGGCCTTTTCGCCTGCCGCTTCTGGGAAATGACTTTCAATCACGTCAGCACAGCTGACGGCGTAAAAATGCGTCGAAAATGGCCCCGGGTGTCCGTTGCCGGGATTGATGCCGAGGCGAAGAGCAGAATTGTTCGCCCTGAGCAAAGGATCGCCTGCGGCAGTTTTAGCAAACGCATCACTGGTATCGACAAAGAGCAAGCCGGCATCTTTGAATACTGGCTTCACTGCTGCATATCGCTCAGCATTGTACTTCCTGACGCGTTCAAAAAAGTCGCTGCCCGCCCCTGTATTTTCCCGGGTTTTGTTTTGAAACCCGGCCGGCAGAGTAATTACAAATGCCGGTGCATTGGCCGCTTTCAACTCCACGGCCAGGCTATTTACAGTGTTCTTATAAGACTGAAAACCCTCGCCTTTGAGGATAGCCAGTTCCCAATCCGCGTACTCCAGTGCACCGGTCTTATCGCTTAAAAGCGACTGCTTCGCCAGCTTGCGGATTTGACGCAACTGCCCGGTCAAATTGGGCAATATCGAATTGACTCTGGAGAGAATCGGATCGTCATCTCTGATTTCTTTGGAAAGCATGCTCACATAAGCATGGCCGTTTGCCTTTTTTTCTTCCGGATCATTGGTCACATAACCGAATACAACGAGGTCGGGCTTGTACTTCGGCAACAATGTGGAAAGCCATTTAGCTTCATCATGCGTGCTGGCGCCGTTCAATCCGGCCGCAATTACTTCCACCTGGTTGTATCCGCGCCGTTTGAGCTCAATCTCGAGCTGACGCCACCAGAGCGTATTGACGTTATTGGACCCGTCGCCCCAGACAAAGGAGTCACCGATCACCAAAATCCGCTTTTTACCGGCATGCTCAGGCGCCACCGGAATATACTGAGAGCGCCAGACAGGATCTTCCTTTCGGGCGTCATTTTTCAAATAAGTGAAATGGTTAAACCTGTGGTTTTCGTCTGTCCATAAATAGGACTCAAGATAACCCTGGTTCTCCAATGCCGGAATAATCCAGCGATCGAGCGCGAACACAGCGGCAACAATAATGGCCAGCGATGCGGCAAAATAGCCAAGCGACATCAAAGCCACCGTCGCCCTCGACAGATGCCGGTCCGTTGGTTTCGCTGATTTTTGCCTGGTCGCTACGTCCGGCAAGTACCTTTCCTCTTAGAACAGTGTGTAGATGAAGGGAGCAAGTGCACTGCTCTGAACAAATATGCCGATCAATCCGAGCATAAGAAGAACGATCAGGCAGGGTAAGAAAAGCAATTGGCTGTGGCGGGCAAAATAAACCAACACCTGCAATGGTGAGAGCCAAAGGGGAAGCACATACTGAGAGGTGCGGCCACTTTCATCAGATGTTTCTTTATCGGTCCACCCTTCAATACAAAGAGGCTTGTCTACAGACCATGAATAAAAGGGCTCGTGACTGTTTTTCTTCTGGTAAATCAGACCTGCAGGCAGGATGGTGACGAAATAAACGACAATCAAAATACCTTTGAACAGATTGGTGCCCACAAATGTCGCAATCGCCTTCATGACTCGATGGGGATAAATCATCAGAGAAGGAGCGGCAAGCGTGGTCGTCAAAAAGGCTAAGCCGGCAGCGAGGAGAAGCATAGCCGGTGCGCCTTCCAACAAAATCCAGGTTTTGAACGTGCCCATCAAAGTGAGAACCCAACCGAAAGTCAGTCCGAATATCACATTGTTCTTGAGTGCCGCTCTTTCTCTGCGCAATTGCAAGCGCCGCATATAATCGTTGGCATGAGAAGAACCACGCGCCTGGCGATCGACTTTCGACAGAGCCAGAGCAGTTTTTTCTTTAAGTGCACCCTTAGTCAAGGTCAAACCTCCTCAACCAGGCATCTCTTTCTGCCTCACTGAGCGGCTTTTGCGTCTGGTCCTGGCGGCGGAAAAAGCGGTTGCCGACCACAAGGCAGTCCATTTCGGTCGCCATATAGCAGCGGTATGCATCTTCAGCCGTATTCACAATCGGCTCGCCGCGCACATTGAAAGACGTATTGACGATAACAGAGCAGCCCGAGCGGCTTTTGAACCTGCTTATCACCGAATGAATAAAAGGGTTTCTCTTTTTGTCGATGGTTTGCACGCGTGCCGAATAATCAACATGAGTAATGGCCGGCAATTTAGAGCGTGGCTGTTTCAAAAGATCGATGCCAAAGAGCCCTTCCTCTTGCACAGGTATTCTCTGATGCTCTTGGACCGGATAACACAGAAGCATGTAAGGGCTTTCCTGGCGCACATCGAAGTATTCTTCAGCGTCTTCGGCCAGCACCATGGGAGCAAAGGGGCGGAAACTCTCTCTAAACTTC
>JADZFV010000117.1 GCA_020854255.1 Candidatus Melainabacteria bacterium
CCTTGCAGGAGGTATAAAATGCGACACAGCTCGTCAGGTCTCATTGGTGCAGCAGCAATTGCAGTACTGCTCGCTTGCCCATCGCCCGGCTGGGCCGATGAATACAGTCAGGGAACCGCTGACTATGCAGTGGGCTATTTTGTGGGGGCAAAACTGCATTTCATAAAAGCAGCTGCGGCAAAACCAAAATCCTGGCAAGCTCATTACCAGCTTGCAAATACTTACATTCAGTTGAAGGATTCTGCCAACGCCAAGAAGAGTTACCTTAAGTGCATCGCCTGCAACCCACCCGCCGATACTAAAGCGCACTGCCAGAGGGCGATTGCATACATAGCTTCTAATCCCACGCTGGCAGCCCCTGCGGCAGCGGCACCGGTCTACAGACCTTCGATGTACACCAGCGGCACGCGTCCTAGCTCGACTTCGTCAACTACAGCATCTGCAGGCACAGGTGGAGGCGACGACAAAGAAGAGCGACGGGCAAAGATCATGCAAACCGCAGAAGCAGAAATCGCAAAGATGCGGGCCGAAGAAGAAGTACGCCTGAAGGAAATGGAAGCCAACGCCAATCAAATGTACCGGCATGCAGACGGAACAGTGAAACCAGGCTTGTCGACGGAAGAAGAGGCGGCATTCAAGAAAGAAGTCGAGCAAAAAGCCAGTGCGATCAGAGAGAATGCAAGGCGACGGGCAGAGAGCATCAGGTGAAGCGGAGGCAACTTTCAATTGCTATGAAAAACCTCGCACTTATGGCATTTTGCCTGGCTCTTGTATTTTTTTCAGATTTAAAACTATTTGCGCAAACATCACAAGCCGGAAGGTTTAAAACCTTTTGGCCGCCAGTTGTGAACCAGGTCTACCCGGAGCTAGAGCTTTGTGACCTCTCCGGCAATAGAGTAAAACTCTCAGCCTATGCGGGAAAAGTCATTTTGCTCGAGCCGATTGGGATGTCGTGTCCGGCTTGCCAGGCTTTTGTCGGCGGAGACAGGAAGGGCGGTATCAATGGTGTAATACCGCAAGCGGGGCTTTCATCCATAGATGTTCTTCTCAAAGCGCAGGGAATTTCAATTTCCGATCCCCGCCTGGTCAGAGTGCAATTGCTGTTGTATGGACCCAGCCTCGGTGTTCCCACACTGCCAGAAGCTCAAGCATGGTCGAAACATTTCGATTTCGGCAGGCGCAGCAATGAAGTGCTTTTGCTGGGGGACCAGAGATATATCAACCAGCATAGTTTTAATATGATTCCAGGCTTTCAATTAATCGACAAGAATTTTGTTCTGCGCTCAGATGCCTGCGGACACAACCCGAAGAGCAACATGTATAAAGAGTTAATTCCAATGGTTGGAAAGCTGCTTTGAAAGCAAAAAAGATCTTTCAGATAATTGGAATATTTTTTCTTCTGCTGTTCATAACAGTATTTGGCTCGACCTATTACTTCGTTGTACAGGCACTGCAAGACTTCGAATTTTTCAGCAAGGCTGTTTTGCATCCGATTGTGGCTCCGAAGGAAGCTTATGACAAAGAGCCGGTCGCCGGCATCAAGAAGATCTCGCTTTTCATTGGCTGCGCCGACGGTTCCAAAATGCATGCTTTGTACTTCAAAAAACCAGGCGCGGACAAAGTATTTGTCGTCAATCACGGCGCCGGTGGAAATTTGCTTGGACGAGTCTACATCGCACGGAGCGCGGCTCTCGCCAATTGCTCGACATTGCTCTTAGACTATCGCGGTTATGCACTGAGCACAGGCGATTTCAATCTCGACAGCATTCTTGAAGACGGTCTTACTGCCTACGACTATGCTCGCCAACAATTGGGTTATCCGGACAAGAAGATAATCGTATGTGGTGAATCGATTGGCTCTGCAGTGGCGTGCCAAACGGCCGCCAATCGTCCCTGCGCCGGAGTGCTTCTACTCTCGGGCGTGACTCGGTTGCCTGTCGCCATTCGAAAAATCCTCCCTGTCTTCTGGATTTTTCCTGATGCGTGTTTTGCTAAAACAAAAATAGACAATCCTGCCACCATCAAAAATGTGCACGCGCCCGTTCTTTTGGTGCACGGAAAACGCGACGAACAGGTGCCTTACGAATGCTCGCAAGAAAATTTCGCAGCAGCGTCGGAGCCAAAAAAATTAGTGCTCCTGCCTAATTGCGGGCACGATGATGTCGGTCGAAAAGACGCGGAAGAATTTCAAAAGGCAATCGACGAATTTGTCGACAGCCTCAGCAGCAAGTAGCCAAGGGACATCTGCAAGTAATCGCACGACCGCAAACAGCTGCGCAACTGTTGCTTTCGGCGCCCGCCTGCATTTCAACCGCTGTAGTCTGAGAGGACGAGCAGCGCCCTGAGCAGAAGGGGCGAAATTTTTGTCTGGAGAAAAACGCCATGACTTTCGCATCACCAAGTCCGGATCAACCTTTGAACTCTCTGGAATCGAAGAAAGAACGCGATAGCGCGCCAGGCGATGACAAATTGGGCGCAGAAGGCAAGGGCAAAACCGACGGATTCGAAATGTGGCTCGGGTCGCACCTGAACAAGATTGGTGTGATCTTTCTTGTCTGCGGATTGGCATTGCTTATCGTCAATCAGTTTCAATATTTCACTCCAATTTTGAAAATATTGACTGGTCTTATCTCAGGCGGTGCGCTGATTGCCTTTGGTTTGTGGTTCGAGAAAAAATCGAATCTACCTATGTACGGATATGTTCTTTCTGCAGGGGGCTGGGCGCTATCGTACTTTACGGCTTATGCGGCTTATCATCTGGATGCCGTGCGCGTAATTCAAAACCCAGTCATTGCCCTGATCGCAATGATGGCTATCTCATGGGGTGCGGTTTTGCACTTTCTCAGGCTGCGATCAGAACTGATCACAACCATCAGTTTGTCCCTTGCCTTCCTGACCACCTGTTTTAGCACTGTGTCGTTGTTTACGCTGGTGTCCTGCGCGGTTCTGGTCGTCAGCCTGGTTTACATCGTTTCCAAAATGCGCTGGTACGGTCTTTTCATTGCCGGTGTCGTTGCCTCATACGGCATCTACTTGTACTTGCTGCTTCCCAATGCCATTTCCGACCCCTGGATTCAGTCGCTTGGCTATACCGCCGCTCAAGCGAGATTCTGGTTGACCATCGGTTTTTCCAGCCTCTTCTGGGGCGCCTTTACAGCAGCTCTGCTGACGCTTGAGGAGTCGAGCTCCGGCAAGAAGACTATTCTGATCTCAGCCAGTCTCTTGAATTTCCTGGCGTACACGACAGCGGTTCTCAGCGCCATGGACCCCGTATATCCTGAGAAGCGATTCGCTTTCGTGCTTTCACTCGGGCTTGCTTACTTCATGTCTGCATCCCGCGGCATGAAATCCGTTCTTCCCAGCATCACGACGCTGCATACTGTTTTTGCGCTGTTTCTTGTATCGCTGGCAGTACCTCTGCACTTCACCAGTTACTGGATTTCGTCTATGTGGTTTTTGGAAGTGCCGCTTTTGGCTTGGGTCGGCGTCAAAAATCGGCTGCCTGCGTATTCTCGCTTTGCGGTTGCCCTGGCTACTGTTTCCTTCTTTCGACTGATCGGCCACGACATCTGGCAGGCTGCTCCATTTGCTCCTTTCGGTATCGAAGAAGGCAAGTTGTTGGGCACGATCGCAACATGTTCTTACCTGGCTGCTTTTGCTTGTCACCGCCTACTGCAACAGGCAAACGGGATGTGCTCGCGGGGATACTTTCTGTTGGCGTCGATTGCCGCTTCCTGCACCACACTCTATTACGGCTATTACGGCTATTCCGGCAATTACGATTGGCTGCCTCTTGCATTCATCGCTGGTGGTGGCATCGCAGCGTACACGGGATTCCAAATACGTGATTTATTTGCACGCAGAATTGGAGAACTGGGCATCTTCTTCGCCACAGTTGCCTTGATTTTCAGCCATAATGCACTGATTCCTTCTGTAATTGCGGCCTGCACATTGTTTGTGATCGACCGCATGTACAAACCGTTTGAAACAAGGCAAGTCTCCATTGTGCGCGTTAGTCTAAATGTGGGAGCGTTGTTCTGTCTGGGTATCCTTTCGGAGACACTCTGGGGAACCTATGCAATCGGAACTGCCTGGGCAGTTCTTGCCGCTTCACTGCTTTGCCTCGGTTTTCAACTGAAAGACAGGGTTTACAGGCGCGCAGCGCTTATCATCGGTTTTGTAGCAGGCCTCTGGTTCAACTACGCGGCGCCATGGGCGACCGACCATGCATTGCTCGGACTAGCCTGGAGAGACCTCACTGTTTTAGTCTTGTGCAGTTCATCTGCAATTGCAGCATGGCTCTACTACCAACCAGCCAACCGCAATTTCGTCGGTGCGATCTGGAAACCGGCATTCATAACCTGCGTCAGCTTTGGATACCTGGTCCTGCAGAAATTGCTTTCAGTTGAAGTCCCGCACCAATACTTGTCTATGGCATATGGCGCCACTGCGGCCATTCCGCTTTTGGTCGGGACAGTCACCGCGCAGCCGGCGCTGAGAACCGTAGGCTGGACCACAGCCGGGGCGTTTTCGCTTTTAGCACTGGGAGCTTCGATATCTCAGTGGCATATTCACTCAACCATCTTGCTGTCGCTTATTTTTTACGCTTATGGTTTTTTGTTCAAACACATAAAACGCGAAGAAAAATCGCCAACCGAACGCGATCTCGAGCATGTGTTCTCGTTTGTCGCCACATTGATCATGGCAGCGCTTGTAGGCCAACACGGCGGCAGATGCATTTCTCTTCTCTGGACCCTGCAGGGGCTCACTGTATTGGTAATTGGTTTTGTATCCAAGGACAAGTGTTTTAGAGTCTATGGATTGACGCTTCTGAGCCTGGTTTGCGCAAAACTGATTTTTGTCGATATGGCCACTCTGCAAATTGCATATCGCATAATGTCATTCATTACAGTCGGCGTGGTGCTGCTTCTCACTTCTTTCTTCTACGTGCGCTTTCCAGGACGTACAGGCGGCAGAAGCAACAAAACGACGGC